>CAZOJX010000023.1:0-21665 GCA_964580255.1 uncultured Lachnoclostridium sp.
ATGTAGAGGAATCAATGGTGATCTTTCTTCCCATTGCCCAGTTCGGGTGCTTTAATGCATCTTCCACCTGAATATTCTCAAGGTCTGCACGTTTTCTTCCGCGGAATGGTCCGCCGGAAGCCGTTAATAATATCTTATGCAGCTGACCATGATTTTCTCCATTTAAACACTGAAAGATCGCGCTGTGTTCTGAATCTACCGGAAGAATCCTTACATTGCATTCCTTTGCCAGCGGCATAATGATATGTCCGGCTGTAACCAGTGTTTCTTTATTCGCCAGCGCAATATCTTTTCCGGCCTTGATTGCTGCAATGGTCGGACGAATCCCGATCATTCCCACAATGGCAGTCACCAGCATCTCAGATTCTTCCATTTCTGCAATTTCCAACAGACCTTCCATGCCGGTAACCACTTCAACTTTAAGATCTGCAATCTTCAGACGAAGCTCTGCAGCCTTTTCCTCTGTCCAAACAGCAACCTTTTTCGGATGAAATTCACGGATCTGGTCTTCCAGAAGCTTAATATTGTTTCCGGCTGCAAGCCCTACGATCTCAAGATCCTTATTTTCTCTGGCAACCTCCAGTGTCTGAGTTCCGATAGAACCTGTAGAGCCCAAAATTGCTATTTTTTTCATTTTCTCCATCTTTTTCTCTCCTATGCAAACGCAAACAACAATGCATAAATCAACGGTGCCGTAAAGATCACACTGTCAAAACGATCCAGAATACCGCCATGTCCCGGGATCAGTTTTCCGTAATCCTTAATTCCATGCTGACGTTTGATCCCGGAAGCGATCAAATCTCCAAACTGTGAGATCACAGCGCCTGCTGCACAAATGATTGCAAAATAAAGAGGTGCATTTTCCATGACCAAATGGTTATTTACCACTGCTCCGTAAATTGCCCCAAGCAATGCTGCGCCGGCAACACCGCCAACTGCTCCTTCAATCGATTTTTTCGGACTGAGCACCGGTGCCAGCTTATGTTTTCCAAACAGCATTCCCACGCAGTATGCACAGGTATCACAGCCCCAGGAGCAGAGAAAGATCAGCCAGACAGAATAAAGACCGTCTGCTGAAATACGGATCTGATAAATATAGGACAGCATCATCGGGAGATACAAAAGTCCCAAAATGCTGGCAAACACCTGCTCAGTGTTGTATTTCGGATATTTTAACACATAAACGCCTGCAATGACCATCAGTTCTATTGCAAGGAACAGTGCCCCATTCACGTTTCCCTGATAGAAAAGCAATGCAAGATAATAAACCAATGCAAATCCATATCCAATGATTCCCAAACCTTTTTCCAGCTGAAATACCCTGTAAAACTCATACAATCCGATCAATGAGATTGCAAGACAAAATCCCCAAAGAATGTTTCCCCCCAAGATACCTACTGCAAGTAAGATCGCTACCAGAGCGATTCCGCTGATCAATCTTGTTTTAAACATCATTCCTCCTTGACGCCGCCAAAGCGTCTGTCTCTACTGTTGTATTTTTCAATGGCCAATTCCAAATCTTTTTTGCTGAAGGAAGGCCATGGAACCTCTGTAAAATAAAATTCTGTATAAGCGAGCTGCCACATCAGGAAGTTTGACAGACGCTGTTCTCCGCTGGTACGGATCAGGAGATCCGGACTTGGAATTCCTGCAGTGTCCAAATAAGAATCAAACATTGCTTCGTCCATCTGATCTGCTTCGATTTTTCCCGTCTTTACGTCTTCCATAATCTTACGCACACTTCTTACGATTTCATCACGACTGCCGTAATTGATGGCGATCTGGAAATTCAATCCGCCATTTTTCGCAGATGCACGCTCCAGATTCTCAATGCTTTCCCGGATATCCGGTGCAAGCCCTGTTTTGTCTCCGATGACCCGCACGACCATATCATTTTTTTCTGCTGTTTTGATACAGGTCTTCATATAGTTACGCAAAAGCTTCATCAGGGCATCGACTTCTTCCTGAGGACGTTTCCAGTTTTCTGTGGAAAATGCGTAAACAGTCAGATATTTGATGCCCATGCGCCACGCTTCTTCACAAATCCGCTCTACGTTTTTGGCACCCTCCATATGACCGTAATTTCTCGGCATTCCTTTCGCCTTCGCCCAGCGGCCGTTGCCATCTAAAATAATCGCTACATGCTGTGGAATCTTCATATTTTTTCTCCCATTTTTCTACCTACCCTTTTTGATGCACTCTCAAAAAGGCTCGCTCTAAAACAAGGAAAGAGCAGATGTATCTCACCTGCCCTGTACTCCCCCTTTGTTATACTTTCATGATATCCTTTGTCTTTGCATCAACAGCGTCATCAATGTCTTTCACAAACTTGTCAGTCATTTTCTGAAGCTTGTTTTCCAGATCTTTCTGGTCATCTTCTGTCAATTCATTGGCTTTGTTCATTTTTTTGAAGGTATCATTTGCATCACGACGAATGTTACGGATTGCAACCTTTGCTGCTTCCCCTTTCTTTTTTACATCCTTCGCAAGTTCTTTACGACGTTCTTCGGTAAGTTCCGGGAAGATCAGACGGATCACTGAACCATCATTTGACGGGTTAATGCCTACTTCTGAGGTTAAGATTGCTTTTTCGATCGCTTTGATCAGGCTCTTATCCCATGGTGCGATCTGTAAGATTCTTGGTTCCGGAACGGATACGTTTCCAACCTGCTGGATCGGTGTCGGTGTTCCGTAATAATCTACTCTGATCTTATCCAGCACATGTGGATTTGCACGTCCTGCGCGGATACTCTGAAATTCGCTTTCCAGGTTTGCGAATGTTTTGTTCATTTTTGTTTCAAACTGTTCTAATCTTGGATCTGCCATTTTGTTGTCCTCCTATACGGTCACTTTCGTTCCGGTAAATTTTCCATTTACAGTATTTACAATACTGTTTTCTTCATTTAAGCCAAATACAAGCATCGGCATTTTATTTTCCATCGCCATGATCGATGCACTGAGATCCATAACACCCAGACGCTGATCGATCACATCACTGATGCTGATCTCATCGTATTTCTTTGCCTGTGGGTTTAACTTCGGATCGCTGTCGTAAACGCCGTCGATCGCTTTCGCCAGCAGGATCACATCTGCTTCAATCTCAATCGCACGAAGGGTTGTCGTTGTATCGGTTGAGAAATATGGGTGTCCGGTACCTCCGGCAAAGAAGGTTACCACACCTTTTTCCAGATTTTCTACTGCTGAATCTTTTGTAAACAACTCAGCAATCGGACCGCAGGAAAACGGGGTGTATACCTTTGTTTTCATTCCAACGCTTCTGAACATTTCAGAAACATAAATGCAGTTCATTACTGTTGCTAACATTCCTATCTGATCTGACTTCGGACGATCGATATTTTCGCTGGTACGTCCTCTCCAGAAATTTCCGCCGCCGATTACGACACCTACCTGAATGCCGTCATCAACCAATGTTTTTACCTGTGCAGCAACTTCTAAACAGGTCGCTTCATCAAATCCGGTATGTTTTTCACCGGCAAGAGCTTCACCGCTAAGTTTTAACAATACTCTTTTCATGTGTTTACCTCTCTTTGAAACCGCATACCAAGTGCGATTTTATAACTGTCTGCATTATATCATAACCCTGATTTTTTTACAATAACTGCTTCAGTTCCTGATACACTTTCCCAATCGGCAGTCCTACCACATTGTAATAGTCTCCTGCGATTCCTTTTACATAAACGGCAAATTTCCCCTGGATTCCATAGGCTCCCGCCTTATCCGCAGGTTCCTTAGTCGCAATGTATGCGAAGATTTCCGCCTCACTCATCGGAAAAACCTGAACCTCTGTTTTTTCCGAAAAAGTAATTGTTTTCGGATTTTTTCCGGTACGGATCAATGTCACACCTGTATAAACCTGATGACTCGTTCCCTGAATCATTTTCAGCATACGAAAGGCATCTTCTGAGTCCTTTGGCTTTCCCATGATCTCATTTTCCTTCGCAACGATCGTATCTGCACCGATGACAATGCATTCCTCCGTCTGTGCTTCTGCGATTTCTTTTGCCTTCTGATAGGACAATTCCTCTACAACCTCATTCGGTACGGTTTTGGTAATGATTTCCTCTCCTTTTGCCGGCTGGATCGTAAATTCCAGTCCCGTCTTCTCCAGAAGTTCTTTTCTCCTTGGTGAGGCAGATGCTAAGATCAGCTTTTTCATCATTTTTTCCTTTCTTTACAGCAAAGAGCCCGCAAAAGCGGGCTCCTTAAAATCTTTACTTTTTACTGCTCGTTTCTCAGCCGCCGATCTGAACGTGAAGCCCTGTCGTTTTGGCAACGGTCAGCAATTCTTCCATTTTTTCTTTTGTCGGCGGTTCAATGTGAGACATCAGATAGTCTCTGCCCAGTCCTTCATATTTGTCAGAACCCAGTCTATGATACGGAAGCAGGTGATGCTGCTTCACTCCCGGCAGACTTCTTGCAAATTGGGAAATTGCAAGGATTTCTTCCGGTGTATCGTTGAATGTCGGAATGACCGGTGTACGAATGATCAGGTGTTCTCCCTTAATCTTCGCAATCTTTTTGGCGTTCTCCAAAATCTTTTCATTGGATTGTCCCGTAAACAGTTTATGTTTTGCAGGATTGATATGTTTGATATCCATCAACACCGTATCCAGAAACGGCAGGATCTTATCTTCGATCATATCAAAGGAAGCAAATCCTGTGGTTTCGATGGCAGTTGTGATGCCATTTGCCTTTGCAGCCTGCAAAAGTGCAGATGCAAACTCCGGCTGAAGGAGACATTCGCCGCCTGACAAGGTCAGACCGCCTCCGCTTCTGCGAAAATGTGCACTGTCCTTCAAAACCTCCGCCATGACTTCTTCTACCGTCACGTCCTGTCCCATAACTTTTGGCTCTCCCGCCACAGTCATAGTCTGAACCTTTCCTGACTGGGATTCCGGATTACAGCACCACTTGCATCTTAAGGGACATCCCTTTAAAAACACAATGGTTCGTATCCCCGGACCGTCATGAACGGAATATTTCTGAATATCAAAAATCCTTCCTTTTACCTGTAAATAATCCTTATCCATAATACTCCTTAAAATCCCTGTGTCGTTCTGTTAATGATATCGTCCTGCAGAGATTTGGATAATGTTGTAAATAATGCACTGTAGCCTGCAACACGTACGCAAAGGGTCTTATAGTTTTCCGGATGTGCCTGTGCGTCCAAAAGGGTTTCGCGGCTGACAACGTTAAACTGTACATGCATGCCCTTCTGATCGAAATAAGCACGAAGATAAGAAGCAAATTTCTGCAGTCCTTCTACACCTGCCAGTGCTGACGGGTGGAATTTCTGATTGAACAGTGTACCGTTAGAAGCAATGCCGTGATCCAGTTTTGCTACAGAGTTTGCGGTAGCAGTCGGTCCCAAGATATCCTTGCCAGATACAGGACCTACACCATCAGCTACCGGTGTGTTTGCCAGACGTCCGTCCGGAGTTGCACCTGTCTGAGCACCCAGAGGTACGTTTGCAGATACCGGATAAAGTCCTGCCTGGAAAATACCTCCTCGAGGATTTTTGTAGCCTAACAGAGGTTTTGTATAAGTATAGGCAACATCTCTTGCAAACAGATCTACCTCATCATTGTCATTTCCGTATTTCGGTACCGTATCGATCAATGCACGAATTTCTTCAAAACGGGCTTTTTTCGGGTGATTTAAGCTGTCCTTCATTACCTGCTGGTAGATCATGGCAACTTCCGCTGCACCGATCTTCTGTCCGGATGCCTGCAGCTGTTTTGCAATCTCAGAGGTCACTTCCTGTGCTTTTGTAGTTCCGAAGCCCTGTCCGTAGTTATAATCCAGTGCTTCCTTCATTTCTTCGATCGTAACCTTTTTCTCCTCATAAACCAGCTTTTTGATCGCATACAATGCATCTGTCATATTTGCGATACCAAAGCCCTGCGGACCTGAGAAGTTATAATGAGCACCGCCTTCCTGTAATGCCTTTCCGTCTGCGATACAGTCATCGATCATAGAAGACTGGTATGGCAGCGGACAGCGTTCCGCGTGTGCCAGGTCAATGGCATTGATCGCATTAACCATCAGTTTGATAAAGTAGTTCATCTGTGCTTTGTAAGCATCATAGAACTGTTCAAATGTCTTAAATTCAGAAACCTCTCCGGTCTTTAAGCCTACCTGTTCGCCAAGCTCATAACCATTAGAGAATACCATTTCCAGCGGACGGCACATATTAAAGAATGCTGCATCGTGCCAGCCGTCTGTTTTTCCCGGTGCGCATGGTTCTACGCATCCGATGATATTGTAATTACGTGCGTCCTGTAAGGAAACACCAACACTCATCATTGCCGGAATGATCACTTCGTCATTGTAATATGCCGGAAGACCGATTCCTGTACGGGTCAGGGCAGCTGCCTTGATCAAAAGCTCGTCCGGTGTCTTGTTCCATACACGAACAGAAAGAGACGGTGCCGGGAGCATTACATGATGAGAGGCTTCGATACACATAAAGGACAGATCATTTGTTACATCATTTCCTTCTGCGTCCTGACCGCCAACGATCAGGTTCTGGAATAAACTGTAGCCTGCGAATCCTTCTGCACTGCCTGCATCACGCACCTTATTCAGATCATTTAATTTGATCCAGATACAGTCGATCAGTTCCTGAGCTTCTTCTCTGGTAATCTTTCCTGCTTCCAGATCCTTTTTATAGTACGGATACATGTACTGGTCAAAACGTCCCGGTGAAATGGAATGTCCGCTGGACTCTGTCTGTAAGAGCATCTGAACAAACCAGAAGGACTGACATGCTTCGTAGAAGCTTTCTGCCGGTTTTGCCGGAACCTTCGCACAGTTTTCTGCGATCTTTAAAAGTTCCAGTTTCCGCTGCGGATCTGTTTCCTTTTTTGCTTCCTCCAACGCTAAAAGAGCATATCTCTTTGCGTAATCGATCGCTGCCTGGCAGCTCATAATGACTGCCTTTAAGAATGCAGAACGTTTGCCGTAATCTGCATCACCCATATCTAATTTATCTAATTCTGCCTGTGCTTTTGCAATGATTCCTTCGTAACCGATTTCTAAAACTTCCCAGTATTTTACGGTAAAATGTCCGATTCCGTTATAGAAATAGTTTCCCGGTGTGAAAATGTTATGTTTCATGGCAAGCAGAGTTTCCTCTTCCATGTAAGAGCTTGCAAGCTCACTTGTAGTCCTTCCGCCCCAGTATTTGTAAGCTTCATGAAGTGCTTTCTTTGCTTCCTCGGAAATGTGGAACGGATCCGCACTTCTAGTCTCGAAAGTATCAAATTCTGCCTCTACCCAGTCAAAGGAGTATTCCGGGAATACCTGACAGCTTCTCGGTGATTTTGTATTGCTTCCTACGATCAGTTCATTTGGACGGATCGTGATCGGAAGTTCTGCACAGATTGCCTGAAATGCTTTGGCACGTCTTGTGATGATCGGCTCTCCCTCGGTTTCCTGATATACTCTGGTAATAATGACCGCTCTTTCAGCCTCGATCTCAGGCATTTTTTCAAAGAGATGATCATATAATTTCTGAATTCTTGGACTTTTGGCAATATCGCCATCATAGAATTTTTTCATGATTGTTGTCCCCCTGGTCTATTTTTCGCACAGTCGCAGTACTCTACGGTATAATTGTCTTTATTGTAGTCTTTTTGCCTGTTTCTGTCAATGTTTTTCCATGATTTTTCCCATATTTCCCAAAAAGAACCCACAAAACCCAACATAATCACAGATTTGATCTAAAAAAAATCCGCTGCGAAACGAATCTCGCTACGGATTTTTGAATTATTGATATCTGCTTTCCCGGACACCTTCTAAAATGTAATGTTTAGCTACGGCAGCCTGTTCCTTGGAAAGTGCTTCCACTCCCTCCAGCGGGTACTTCATGCCAAGCTCCTCATACTTTTTCACACCCATGGTGTGATAAGGAAGTACGTCCAGTGCTTTTAAATTTTTCAGAGAACCGATAAATCTTCCCAAATTTCTCAAATCCTGCGGATCATCACTGATACCAGGCACAACAACGTGACGAATCCATAAAGGCACATTTTTTTCTTCCAGATATTTGGCAAATGCCAAAATGCCTTTATTATCCTGAGCAGTCAGTGCTTTATGCTTTACCGGGTCAATGTGTTTAATATCCAGCATGACAAGACTGGTATATTTCATCAGTTCATCAAGCTTTTCATTATACAGCGTGTTCCCTCTGTGGTAAGTGATGCCGGAAGTATCAATACAGGTATGAATCTTCTGTCTGTTTGCTTCCTTGAAAAGTTCCAGAAGAAAATCGATCTGAAGAAGCGGTTCCCCGCCTGTTACAGTAAGACCGCCCTTTTTGTAAAAAGAGCGGTTCTTATTGTAATTGATCATAATATCGTCTACGGTTACTTCTGTGCCTTTTTTCACTTCCCAGGTATCCGGATTGTGGCAATACTGACATCTCATGGGACAGCCTTGAAAAAATACGACATACCGCAGGCCGGGACCGTCTACAGTCCCGAAGCTTTCCTGCGAATGAATATAACCCTTTACCATTCTCTTAGATAGAATCGTGGAATGTTCTGGAGATTACTTCGTCCTGCTGTTCTTTTGTCAGCTTTACGAAGTTTACTGCATATCCGCTGACACGTACTGTAAGCTGCGGATATTTTTCCGGATGTGCCTGTGCATCCAGAAGAGTTTCTTTTGTGAATACGTTTACGTTTAAATGGTGGCCGCCTTTTTCTACATATCCGTCAAGAAGCGCTACCAGGTTATCAATCTGATTCTGTGTTGCTGCCATAGTCTTATTCCTCCTCAAAGCTTGGTAAATCTGTGTCTAAGCCTTCGAACAATGTCGGAGACGCGCAAGCACCGTTGCTGCAGTCCAGATCAATGTCGATGTCTCCTGCAAATACTCGGTCATCTTTTCCGAGTGCTCCCGGAATGATAGAGAAGGTATTGGAAATACCGTCCTGTGCATCGATGAATGGCAATTTTGCTACAGATGCCAAAGATGCAACCGCACCATGAGTATCACGTCTGTGCATTGGGTTTGCTCCCGGTGCAAATGCTTCCCCTTTCTTACGTCCGTCCGGTGTAGATCCGGTTGCTTTACCGTATACAACGTTGGAAGTAATTGTCAGGATAGAAGTTGTCGGGATACCGCCTCTGTAAGTATGGTTCTTTCTTATGTGTTCCATGAAAATATGAACGATTTCACGAGCGATTTCGTCTACACGGTCATCATCATTACCGAATTTCGGGAAATCTCCTTCTACTTCGTAATCTGTTACGATACCGTCTTCATCACGGATTGCTTTTACCTTTGCATATTTGATTGCTGATAAAGAGTCAGCTACAACGGAAAGACCGGCAATACCTGTTGCAAACCATCTGGTCACGTTTTTGTCGTGAAGTGCCATCTGGATTTTTTCGTAGCAGTATTTGTCATGCATGTAATGAATGATATTTAAAGTATTTACATAAACACCTGCTAACCATTCCATCATTGCATTGTATTTTTCCATTACTTCATCGTAATCTAAATATTCTGATGTAATCGGTACAAATTTCGGTCCAACCTGTTTTTTAGACACTTCGTCTACACCGCCGTTGATAGCGTAAAGGAGACATTTTGCAAGGTTTGCTCTTGCGCCGAAGAACTGCATTTCTTTTCCGACTCTCATGGAAGATACACAGCATGCGATGGCATAGTCATCACCATGTGTAAATCTCATTAAGTCATCGTTTTCGTACTGTACGGAAGAACTTTCGATAGAAGTCTTTGCACAGAAACGTTTGAAGTTGTCCGGTAACTGTACAGACCAAAGAACTGTTAAGTTTGGTTCCGGTGCTGCGCCTAAGTTGGACAGTGTATGGAGATAACGGTAAGACATTTTTGTAACCATGTGACGTCCGTCAATACCAACACCACCGATGGATTCTGTTACCCACTGTGGGTCACCGGAGAATAATGCATTGTATTCCGGTGTACGTGCAAATTTTACAAGACGAAGCTTCATGATGAAATGGTCAACCATTTCCTGAATCTGTTCTTCTGTAAATACGCCGTTCTTTAAGTCTCTTTCTGCATAGATATCAAGGAAGGTAGAAGTACGTCCTAAGGACATTGCTGCACCGTTCTGTTCTTTTACTGCTGCAAGATATCCAAAGTATACCCACTGGATCGCTTCCTGTGTGTTTGTTGCAGGTTTGGAAATGTCATAGCCATAGCTTGCTGCCATTTCTTTTAACTGATGTAATGCACGGATCTGCTCTGATAATTCTTCACGGTCACGAATAACTTCGGAATACATTGCAGAACGTGTTGTTCTTTTCTGTTCTTCTTTGTCTTCGATCAGACGGTCGATACCGTAAAGTGCAACTCGTCTGTAATCGCCGATGATACGTCCACGGCCATAAGCATCAGGAAGTCCTGTGATGATGTGGCTGGAACGGCAGGCTCTCATTTCCGGTGTGTAAGCATCGAATACACCTGCGTTGTGTGTTTTTCTGTGAATTGTGAAAAATTCGCTGATTTCCGGATCTACTTTGTAACCGTTGTCTGCGCATGCTTTTTCTGCCATTCTGATACCACCGTATGGCATTAACGCACGTTTGAACGGCTTGTCTGTCTGGAAACCGACAATTTTTTCTTTATCTTTATTTAAATATCCAGGACCATGAGAAGTGATCGTAGAAATGATCTTGGTGTCCATATCCAGTACACCGCCTGCTTCTCTTTCCTGTTTTGTTAAATCCATAACCTGATCCCACAGATCTAAGGTATCCTGTGTAGGACCTGCGAGGAAACTGTCGTCTCCGTCATATGGTGTGTAGTTGTGTCTGATAAAACTTCTTACATTAATTTCGTTGGCCCAAGTAGCTTTCTGAAAGCCTTCCCAACCCGGATAATTTCTTCCCATAGCTGTAAATTCTCCTTTTCCGATAGTCTAATACATTTCTTGCCTCTCATGTAATATCATACCTTAAAAACTATAAAAAAATCAATGCCACAACCCCAGGAATCTTGTACTAAATTGCGTACATCTTCCATGTTTTTTGTACTAAATCAGATACATTCCCAAGGCATTCTCAATTTCATCCAAAATTTGGTCATTTTCTGCTTCTACCGTATGATAATGGACACCACAGCCCAATGTATTTAGCGGACCGGATCTGCTTTTTTCCAATCGGTCACAAAACTCTGCAACCTCTTTTCTGCAGGACAGCATCAGATCCGCACGGATCTCACCATAAATATCATGCTCCACCATAATATCCAGCACCTTACCACCCAGATCCACAATGGCATTTAATTCCGCTGCCGTTTCTTCGATGGTATGCTTTACGCAGTAGCTTCGCCTGCATTTTTTTGTTGTTTCCGGATACAAAAGATATCCCTTTGCAGTCGCAAGGATCGGATATGCAGTCCGAAGCAGAGTAATATCCTGAACGATCACCTGTCTGCTGACACCGGTCAGCTTCGCCAGAGCGCTTCCTGATACAGGTTCCTTTTCTGTCTGTAAGATTTCAAGGATTTTTGAGCGTCTGCTCTTCCCTTCCATTTTTTCCATAAGATTCCCTCTTTGATTTCATTTATTCAGGAATTTCCACCCAGACAGTAAAAATTCCTTCTTCTTCCAACACTTCCGTAACAGTGCCTTCTAAAAACTTCAAACGCTGCTTGGTATTATTTGACATAGCCACTGCTTCCCGGATCGTGTAATAATACATGATCCCTGCCATGGTATTGGCAACATCTTCTTTCAGCAGCACATGATCCCCCGGCTTTACAAGTCCAGGACGTTCCATTCGAAAATCCATTTTTCGCATATTATTTTCACCTCTGTATATAATATAACACAACTTTTCTGTTTTTTTCTTTTCTTTTTTGTGCTTTCGACAAAATCGCATGTTTTTAAGAAAAAAGCATTGTATTGTGCTATGTTTTTTGTTAAATTATGACAGTAGAGAGTACATATCCTGCTGTCATAGTTTCTCACAGGAGGAATGATTGATGAAGATTGCATTTTTCGCTACGAAAGATTATGACAGGATCTGGTTCGGTGCACTGACTAAGGACAATGCCATCGGCAATGATGTCGGTTCCTACGGGATTCATATTCATTTCATCGAAGCCAATCTCAACGAAGACACTGCGGTTCTTGCAAAAGATCACGATGCTGTCTGTGGATTTGTAAACTCTGACTTTGGCCGTCCGGTATTGACCGTTCTCCATTCCCTTGGGATCCGACTGATTCTTCTTCGCTGCGCAGGCTATAACAACGTTGACCTTGCTGCTGCCAAAGAATTCGGAATGACCGTTTTGCGGGTTCCCGGCTACTCTCCGGAGGCTGTTGCGGAACATGCCATGGCACTCGCCCTAACGACGAACCGACGCATTCACCGGGCATACGGGAAAGTTCGCAACAACGATTTTTCACTGAGCGGACTTCTTGGACGCAACCTGTTTGGCCGCACAGCCGGCGTTGTCGGAACCGGTAAGATTGGTGCCGCTTTTGCCAATATCTGCCGTGGTTTCGGTATGAAGGTTCTTGCCTTTGACAAATATGAAAACCCGGCATTGAAAGATTTTGTCACTTATGTTTCCTTAGATGAGCTTTTAGAGAATTCCGATCTGGTCTCTCTGCACTGCCCATTGTTTCCGGAAACTTACCATATGATTAACAAAAACAGCATCGCCAAAATGAAGGATACCGTAATTCTGGTAAACACCTCCCGCGGCGGGCTGATCAATACAGAAGATTTGATTGATGCTCTCCGGGCAAAGAAATTTGCTGCAGTCGGTCTGGACGTTTACGAAAATGAAGACGATCTTGTTTTTGAGGACTATTCCTCCGACATTATCGCCAACGAAACCGTTCCCCGGCTTCTCGCTTTTCCAAATGTCATGATCACTTCACATCAGGCATTTTTTACAAGAGAAGCTCTCCAGTCCATTGCGATCACTACACTGGAAAATGCTTACGCATTTGCCAACGGACTGCCTTTGGAGAATATCGTATCCTAATGTTTTCGCCAGTATCTTTCCCTTAATATTGGAAGGACCTCATCCTTCCCCCAAAAAGCCCCCTGTTTTCAGCGGGGCTTTCGCTTTACCCAAACCTTTTTTCGCACCCTCCCCTTTTTGTTTGCATATGATAACATAACCCAGTATTTCAGAGGTGTTTTATGCCGCCCTTTTTCATTGTCTTTCTCGCCACCGGCTTTACCTTTCTGATGACAACGGCTGGTTCTGCCACTGTTTTTTTCTTTAAAAAGGAAATTCCCGATTCCCTGCAGCGGATCTTTCCGGGCTTTGCCGCAGGAGTCATGATCGCAGCTTCCGTCTGGTCATTGCTGATCCCTGCCATCTCTCAGTCTCAGGCCCTTGGTATGATTGGCTGGCTGCCTCCGTCCATCGGTTTTTCTCTGGGCAGCCTTAGTCTTCTCATTTTTCAGCATTTTCTCCCAGCAGCAGCTCTTTCCAGAAATCTGCTCCTGTTTTGTGCCATTACCCTGCATAACATTCCGGAAGGAATGGCCGTCGGTCTTGCCTGGCCGCTGGCTTTGGGAATCGGAATCCAGAATTTTCCGGAAGGCGCTGCCATTTCCCTTCCTCTTCGAAAAAGCGGACTTTCCAGAACGAAAGCATTCCTCCTGGGCAGCGTTACTGGTCTGGTAGAACCCCTTTTCGGACTTTTGGCTCTTCTTTTGGTACGACAGGTTACCGTTCTCATGCCCTGGCTTCTTTCCTTCGCTGCCGGTGCCATGATCTACGTGGTTGTGGCGGAACTCATTCCGGAGGCTCAGGCAGAGAAACGCTCTGTTGACGGAACTCTTGGAATTCTTGCAGGCTTTCTTTTTATGATGATCCTGGACATTTCTTTTGGATAAAAAGAGGACACCGCAATGCGGCATCCTCTTAAATTACCAATATCTTCTGACACAGATCGGGGGGCGATAAGTATAGTTGCTAATTTTAATTCCCGTACTTTGTGTGCTTGCGTGGACGATCCGACCGTTTCCGATATAGATTCCCACGTGATTTCCATAATAAATAATATCTCCGGCCTGCACATTACCGATGGAAATACTCTTTCCTGATCCTGCCTGATCTACCGATCTTCTCGGGATCGAGATTCCAAAGTGCTGATGTACCGCCCAGGTAAAGCCGGAGCAGTCTGCTCCGTTGGTCAGGCTGGTTCCGCCTGAAACATAGGGATTTCCCACAAATCGTAAGGCATAGGCTGCAATCTCCGCACCGAGTCCGCTGCCGGATACACTGGCAGAGGTGCCGCCGGATACGCTGCTGCCCGAGGAACTATTGCCCGAAGAAGAACTGCTGCCGCTGTTCTTTCCTGCTTCTTCTGCAATTTTGGCAGCTTCCTCAGCTTCCAGTCTCTTGATCAATGCTGTCTGTTCTTTGATCGTCTTTGCATATTCCTCAGCTTTTTTCTTTGCACTGGCAAGCTCTGATTCAAAATTTGACTGTTTCGCCTTTGCAGAGGAAATCTTTTTATCCAGATCTGCTTTGTAAGCCTTCTGGGCTTCCTGCACTTCCTCCAGTTCTGCCTGTTCTTCCTCTAAAACAGCTTTTGTCTCAGCGACCCGATCTTTGGTTTCCTGATATTCCTTCATTTTCTCATCATCGTAATTCAGAACCCCTTTGGTCAGTTCCACCCGGTTCAAAAGATCGGAAATACTTTCCGCCGACAGAAACAATGCAATATAATCATCACTGCCCTGCTCATACATATGCTGAATGCGAAGCTTCATAGCCTTATACTGTTCTTCTTCCAGCTGTTTTAACCGGTCGTATTCTGCCTGTGCTTCTTCAATCTCACCCTGCTTGATCTCCAGATCCGTTTCCAGTGCCTCCAGTGTCAGCATGGTTTCTACCAGTTCCTGGTTCAGACTGCTTATCTGGGACTGCACTTCTTTTCTCTTTTTCTCGATTGCCGTAATGCTTTTATTTACTTCATTTAACTGATTTTTTGTCTCACTCTGTTTTTTTACCACTTCTCCGGAAGAAGTCGCCCATGCATTGAGTCCCCCTCCTAAAACCAGAAAAGCAGAAAGCAGCAGGCACAACCATCTTTTGCTCATAAAATCCCCTTGCCTGTTCTTTGATCACATACGTCCAGTATATGATATCTCCGAAAAAATGTAAAGAATGGACCCTCCTAAAACTGTAGATTTTTAAAGCTGATCAACAAAACTCTCGATCATTTCCATCATCTTTTTCACTGCAGGCGAAACCGTTCGGAAGCTGTTAACTGCAAGTCCAATCTCACGATAGCAGTCCTCCTCCATAGGATACCAGCTGACACGGCCGCCTTTACTGATCAAAAGCTCCGGCAAAATACAGATGCCCATTCCCGCTTCTACCATGGCAATGGTAGACATATCATCTACCACATGACAATAGGTGGACGGTTCCAGCCCATGATCCTTCAAAACCCTCTGGGCATCTCCGTCACAGCTGGACCACTGGGTTACAAACCGTTGGGCTTTCATTTCCTCAAAGGTGATATATCCCGGATTTTTTGTCTGAAAATCTTCCGGTACCACACATAAGAGACGGTCATGATACAGGGGGGTGTAATCAAAACCTTCCGAATCCACCGCTGACATGATACAAAGGTCAATGGTTCCGTTTCTCAGCCATTCTACCAGATCCGCATAGGTTCCCTGATAGATCTCAATCCGGATATTCGGAAAACTCTCCTGAAATTTCTTTACAATCTGCGGCACCCAGACACTGCAGACACTGTTAAAGCCCCCCAGCTTAACAACACCCTTTTCCAAGCCCTGGAAAGAAGATATCATTTCCTGGAGACTTTCTTCACTTTTTAAAACTGCTCGAATGTACGGCAAAAGAAGTTCTCCATGGGAGCTCAATACCGTTTCCTGCTTTCCCCGGATAAACAGGGAAAAACCAACCTCTTTCTCCATGGCCAGTATGGCGTGACTGACCGCAGACGGCGTCATATTTAAAAGAGCAGAAGCTTTTTGGAAACTTTTCTCCTGTACTACTGCCTCAAAAATCTCATAAGTAAATAGCGTCATAATTGCCTCTTTCTTAAATGAATATTTTTCATGTATTGCGTGAAAATAATGAGTTTTACTTCATTTCAAGTTTACTATATAATAACTACATAAGCAAGAACAAGTTCTTCCTCTGGGAGCAACGGTTTTGTGAGTCGTTGCTCCCGCTTCACATAGATTAAAAAAGCGTTTTATTCACAATTTCATTTATCCTAAAAGTATTCAGAAAAAAGCACCTCGTTTTACGAAGTGCTTTTTTCCTGTTATTCTGCTGCTGCCATCGGGGTGATCACGATATTTTCCGGCGGAACTCCGGTCTTTCGTGTGATCACATCTTCAATCTGTGCTCTTTGTGCATCACTGATCTCCGACTGATTGATCACCACATCAACCTTGGCATCGGAAATGCTTACCACCACTTCTTCAAAGCCTTTGGCTGCAAGAAGGGTTTCTGCTCCGGTTTCTCTCTCGGAAATATCCGTCAGTTCCAGCATCTGCTCGATTGCTCCCTGCTTTTGTTCCTCCGAGATCACATCACTGTTAATGATTTCCAGCAAAGATTCCGTGTTTTTGGCTCTTGTCTGATCTCTGCTCAATTTTGCTTCTGACGCAAAAGAATAGGCTGACATACCGGAACTGGCAAGAACTGCATCTCCCGGCTGTTCGTCAGATACGGTTTCCAATCCGGCTTCCGCTTCCAATTCTTCTGTAATCCCGGTGCTTGCATAAATATCCTCCGCAGAAATGTCCATCTCCAGTTCCTCCTGGGCAACGATGTCCTCACCTGCAGCACTCGTTTCTGCCAGCTGATCTGCGTCGATCATACTGTCAGAATATTTTAAGTATCCGGCAATGGCAATCATGACCGCAAGCGCTGTAATAATCAATTGATTTCTCTTAAAACTCGTTTTCACTTGGCAACCTCCATTTTCATTATACTAATTTTATGAGAGTCCAGTCCGAATAATGCTTCGATTGTTTCCCGAATCTGCATTTTTACCGTTTCACTGCCGCCGCCCTCTGCCACTACCAAAATTCCCTGAACAGCTGGTGTCAGCTCCCGGATCACATAAGGAATCTCCGTCCCTTCATAAACCGTCTCCCGATCCGTTCTTGTGGTGGTCGTGGTTCTCGTTCCGCCACTGCTGTCTGCTTCCTGCACCAGTTCCTCCGAAACTGATTCGTCCTTTTCCACAATACGTTTTCCATCGTCCTCATAAGTGATCAGAACTTCCACCCGCCCCACACCGGAAATCTTCTGTAAAATTTCTTTCAGCTTCTTTTCCAGCGATTCCGTATTTTCCCGGGACACTTCTGTCTCCACAGCTATATTTTCCCGAACATTCTCCTCTTTTGGCACCGGAATGGCAATGACGAGCAACAAAATTCCTGCCAGTCCGCCGATCAAAAGCTGCTCTTTATTCAGTTTTTTCATTTTTCTCCGTCACCTCCACCCGGATCTTTTCGATTTTTTCAATCATGATCCTCTCCTGATCTTCCTGCACACTTTCTCCTGCTTCTTCGCTTTTTTCCTGAAACTTCCGGCTCTCTGTCCCGATCTGCCGTTCTAAATCCTCCTGCTCCTGTAAAAACGCTGCGATCCGATTTTCCAGATAGGTATTTACTGAACCAATCCGAAGCACCGGACGAAGCACCAGAAGGATCATTAAAAATCCTACAAACAGCTTTACATACTGTTCGTATTTGCGATCCGGCAGCATCTGCAGTGCCACATTGACCAGCAGCATACAGCCCACAATTCCCTTTAACCAGCTGCTCATCGAATTCCTCCCGTCGTTACACAAATAATGGAAATACTCAGCAAAAACATGGCACATACGGTAAATAGTACCTTCACCAAAAGGCCGATTCCTTCCCCCATCTTTTCGATGACACCCACCAGCCGTTTATCCGAAATCGGCTCTGCTGCTGCGGAAAGGAGCTGATAGAACACCGCATAACCGGAAACCTGCACCACCGGAAGAAGGCAGATTAAAAGAATGCAGATGGCTCCCGCCACGCCGATTCCATTTTTCAAAAGGGCACCGGAACCTAGGATCACATCTGTCACATTTTGCGCCACATTTCCAACCGTTCCCAGGCTGGAAATCCCTTTGCTGAATACGGTATGCTTCATCTCATCAATGGCTGGGGAGATCATTCCCTGAATCATCTGAAGCCCTCCTGCAATACCAATCAGAAGCTTCAGCCCCCACAGGATCATTTTTTTCAATGTTTCCCTGCCTCTGGAGAAAAAATCTTCTTTTCCCAGATAGCTCAGCATGGAAAGCAGCACATAGCAGCGGATTCCCGGCATCAATACCGAAGCTACCACCTTTTGAAGATAGTAGATCATCAACAAAAATCCTTCGTAATAGACCACCGCACTTGTCCGGTAAGCACTTGCCGCTGCAGCCATCAGATATGCCGGCATCAGTACCTTCATAAAATCGATCATATCCCCAATCACCGAAGATGTCAGTTCATAGCACACCCCAAAAGATCTCATCAGGATCAGGGAAAGCAGCAGAAAGATCATATAAAATCCCATATCGGAAATCTGACGGTTCCGAAATGCCTTGGCTATAACGGAAAGTACCGCAGCAGAAAGGATCAGCACCAGCAGATATCCGATCTTCTGGCTGTGAAACTTCAGCTGTTCTGTCATGGCATTCCCCAAAAGTCCGATCCATTTTCCCAGGGAAAACAGTGATTCTCCGGCTAACGCTTCTTCAACCAGTGTTTCAAACCCTACCGGCTTTCCCGTAATCTTCTCCAATACCGCTTCAATCTCACCATAATCCACTTCCATCTTCAGCCTCCCAAAAAGTAATCGATGGTTTCCAGAAGAGAAGTCATGATTGGAAGACAGAGCACTAAAATGCTGAGTTTTCCCAAAAGTTCAATCTGTGATGCCAGGGTTCCCGCCCCTGCATCCCTACACAGATCCGCGGAAAACTCTGCCAGATAAGCAATGCCCAGAATCTTCAGCAGCAACTGAAAATAAGACTCATATCCCGAAAAATAGGTCTGCAAAAACCTCAGCTGTTCCACAACACTCTCCAGCTTCAGCAGTGCCGCCAGTCCCAGAAAAACACCTGCCAACAGCAGGATCCAGACTGCATACTCCGATCGGATCGTTTTGATCCATGCTGCCAGAATCGCAGCCGCAACACCGATCAGCGCTATTTTTATCATGCCGCTCACCTACAATTCAAATAATTTCTGCATCGTTTCAAACAGTTCCAAAACATAGGGCAACACCCAGAACAGCACTACCAGAAGGCCCGCCAGGCTTACCAGATGTCCCAGATCCTCCCGCCCGCTGTTTTTCAGCAGCTGGCAAAGAACAGAAACAAGGATCCCTACCGCTGCAATCTTAAACAATATTCCAACACTCATACGCTTTCCCTCAAATGATCAGCAGCGTCAGCAGAGCTCCCAGACTCACACCCATTGTCTGATACAGCTTTCCCCGCACCTCCTGCTGCTCTTTTGCCGACTTTAAGATTTCCTCCGTCTGCCGGATCACTCCCTGCAGCATTTCCAGCTGTAAAGTTACTTCAAAACAACCCAGACTGCTTCCCAGCTGTTCTAAAAGCTGCTGATCCTCTCTCTTCATTCCCTCCCAGGAAAGCAGTTCCCTGCACTGTTTTTCCCAGATACTCAAAAAATTTCCGGTTCTTCCTATTTCCAATTCTGCTGCAACACTTTCCAGAAATCCTGCAAAAGGAGCTTCCGCTTTTTTAGAAACCGCCTCAAGAGCTTCCGGAATTGGTGCCCGGCGAAACCGGAATTCTCCCTGCAGCAGCATCATGACCTTTTTCAATTCTTTTAAATGATCTGTCCGTATTTTCAGCTCCCCGGCCTTCAAAAATCCGATCGAAGCTGTCGATGCCAGTAAAAAAACACTTCCCAGGATTTTCAGATACATGCTGTTTCCTCCCACAAAACCTCAAAATTTCTCCCGTAAATTTTTTCTACTCTCCCCGGAGAACCTCCTTGTCCCAAAAAAAGATACCTTTCAAATACTTTTTCCCGGATCAGCTTTTCAAAGCCGGGTTTTTCCAGAAATTCCTGCAAATTCGCACCATGTAGGGTTGCCAGCACCTTGCTTCCGCACCGCAGCGCATTTTCAATTGCCGGAACATCAAGACTTCCGATCTCGTCTACCGCCAGCACCCTGGGCGACATGGAGCGAAGCAGTATTTCCATACCGATCGACTTCGGGCAGGCGTCCAGCACATCTGTCCGCATTCCCAGATCATATACCGGAACGCCCTTATAGATTCCTGCGATTTCCGATCGTTCGTCCACCACTCCTACGGTTACACCCTGATAAGGATCCTGTCCATCAGAAAAGATCCTGACCAGATCCCTTAACAGAGTGGTCTTTCCGCAGCCCGGAGGAGAAATGATCAGGCTGTGGCAGGGAATCCCTTTTTCATAGAAGAAATCCTTCCATTTTTCCCCACAGCCAATCCTAGGATGAGCAACCCGGATATTTAAAGCTGAGATATTTTTTAAGGTCTGTATCCCTCTCTCCGTCATGACTGCTTTTCCCACAAGACCGATGCGGTGTCCTCCCGGAACTGTCAAATATCCTTTTCGAATTTCCTCCTCAAAGGCATAACCTGAATAACCGCAGGCCCCTTCCACAATATCCCTGATCTCCCGCTCCGTAGGAATAATCTGTAAAATTTTTTCCTCTTTCTGACAACTGACGATCACCGGGCGTTCCCGTCGGAGCCGGATTTCCCGAATAACCTCAGTTTCTTTTATCTCCTCTGTCAAGTAATTTCCCAGCCGTTTTCCCAAAAGCCGGAGCAGCTGTTCCTTTAACATCTTGTCCTCACCTCTCTGTGAAATATATGAACAGGCGCATAAAAAAAGAACCCACAGTTTTCACTGTGAGTTCTTCGTTTTATTTCCTATTTTACAGATTATTCTGCTTTTACATCTTTCATAGAGAAGCTGATTCTGCCCATCTTATCTTTTCCAAGGCATACAACTGTCACTACATCGCCAAGTGTCAGAACGTCTTCTACACGATTGATTCTTTCCTTGGAAATCTTGGAAATGTGAACCATTCCTTCTTTTCCAGGAGCAAATTCAACGAACGCACCGAATTCTTTGATGCTGACTACTTTACCCTTAAAGATCATACCTTCTTCAAAGTCTGTTGCAATGATCTTCACCATTTCAGCAGCTCTGTCCATATTTGCCTGATCTACGCCGCAGATAGAAACTGCACCGTCATCAGTGATATCGATCTTCACGCCTGTCTGTTCGATAATGGTATTAATGGTCTTACCTCTCTGACCAACTACATCACCAATCTTCTGAGGATCGATCTGGATCTGAATGATCTTCGGAGCAAGTTCTCCAACAGTTGCTCTCGGTTCAGAGATTGCCGGTTTCATACAGTTATCCATGATGAACAGTCTTGCTTCACGACATCTTGCGATCGCACCTTCTACGATCGGTCTTGTAAGACCATGGATCTTAATATCCATCTGGATTGCTGTAATACCTTCTGTAGTACCGGTTACCTTAAAGTCCATATCACCGAAGAAGTCTTCCAGACCCTGGATATCTGTTAATAATACATAATCATCATCTG
>CAZOJX010000024.1:0-21639 GCA_964580255.1 uncultured Lachnoclostridium sp.
TACGGCATACTGCCGCTTGACTTTTTAGTTAGTTCTTCCTAACTCGTGTAATAAAAATATCACATGTCTGTTTTTCTGTCAATAAAATTTACAAGTTTTCTCTCTCATTTTCATAAAAAAGGCTCTGACCTTTTCAGTCAAAGCCTAATTTTTATACTGTTTTATTTCGTTCCCTACTTACCTGACATCTGTCTTTCCTGGGCTTCGATCATTTTCTTGACCATATATCCGCCGACAGAACCATTCTGTGCTGAAGTTAAGTTTCCGTTGTAACCATCTGATAATGGCACACCCAGTTCGCTGGCAACTTCGTATTTGAATTTGTCTAAAGCATTCTTTGCTTCAGGGACTGCTGCTTTGTTTGAAGATTTGTTTGACATAGTTTGTTCCTCCTTGCTGCAAAATATCATTTTGCATGTTGTTTTTGAAACGAAAAAGTTCTCAATCTTTGAATTTGATTTTTCAGAACTTCCTGTTACGCTAATTAGTATGTAACAAAAATCATTTCATACACTGTTAATTGTTTCAAAATATGACAAACTTTTACCAATCTTCAAAAATATTTTAACATCAAGCTTTTTATCTTCAAAAGCGTTCCTTACAAATTTAATCTGATTCCGCCCGTATCCGTAAGTACACCATATTCCTCTGCTGCTTCGCAGGCCTCCTTTAAAATCTGTGCATCTGTAAAAATATCTCCCAAAGTAAATCGCAAATCTCCGCTTTGGCGGATTCCGAAAAGATCTCCCGGACCCCGCAGCTTCAGATCTTCACTGGCAATGAAAAAACCATCATTTGACTGATTCAGGATCTCCAGACGTTTTTTCGTATCTTTCCCCTTAGAATTGCTCATAAAAATGCAATAAGACTGGGCTGAGCCTCGTCCCACACGACCTCGCAGCTGATGAAGCTGTGACAGGCCAAAACGCTCTGCATTTTCTACCATCATCACCGTTGCATTCGGCACATTGATACCAACTTCAACAACCGTTGTAGAAACAAGTACCTGAATCTCGTTTCTCCCAAAGGCTTCCATAATTTCATTTTTTTCTCCGGCTTTCATTTTTCCATGGAGATATGCCACGTGGATTCCCGGCAGTTCTTTTTTCAGCTTTTCTGCATAGTCAAGCACATTTTCCAGTTCCAATTCTTCGTTTTCCTCAACCATCGGACAGATCACATATGCCTGATGCCCCGCAGCAACCTCCTTCTTGATAAAGGAATAAGCCTTTGGTCGCCAGCTTTCGTCTACCACGCAGTTTTTGATCGGAATACGGTTGGAAGGCATTTCATCGATTACCGAAATATCCAGATCCCCATAAATGATGATCGCCAGTGTTCGAGGAATCGGTGTTGCACTCATAACCAGTACATGAGGTGCCTCCCCTTTTTGACTGAAGATTTCCCTCTGTTTTACTCCAAATCTGTGCTGCTCATCAGTGATAACGATTCCGAGCTTACGAAACTCCACCTTATCCTGAATGATCGCATGAGTTCCGATCACAATGTCCGCTTCTCCGGAGGTAATCTTTTCATAAGCCAGCCGTTTTTCTTTTGCTGTCATGGAGCCAACCAGAAGCAGTACTTCAAAATCCAGTCCGTAGGTTTCCTTTAATTCCAAAAGACCTTCATAATGCTGTTTTGCCAGCACCTCTGTTGGTGCCATCATAGCACCCTGGTATCCATTTCCTTTGGCTGTCAAAAGAGCCAGAAATGCAAGGATCGTCTTTCCGCTTCCTACATCTCCCTGGATCAGGCGGGACATCAGCTTTTCGCCTGCCAGATCCCCGGAAATTTCCTTCCACACTTTTTTCTGGGCATTCGTCAGCTCATAAGGCAGCTTCTCCAGAAGTTCTTCTGTTTCCCGAACAGGCTGCATCACACATTGATTTTCCTCCTGCTCCCACTGTTCTTTCATGGAACGCACCTGGCAGATGAACCGGTAAAATTCTTCAAAAACCAGACGGCGGCGGGCAGTCAGAAGCATTTCTTTCGATGCTGGGAAATGAATATTGGAAAGGGCATAATTATACTCTGCCAGCTGGTAGCGTCTGCGGAGTTTCTCCGGAAAAGGATCCTCAAAGGTTGGAATTTGTTCCAACACCTGCTTTACCGCTTTGCTGACCATTTTGTTCGTCAGCCCCTGCACCAGCGGATAAACCGGCTGCAGACTGCTTTCCAGCAAATGATATTCTGCCGGAGTATAGCATTTTGGCTGCTCCATACAGAAATGCTTTCCGTTTTTTGATACTCTTCCCCGAAAAATATAAAGATAACCTCTTTTTAGCGTACTTCGAAGATAGGGCATTTGAAACCATCGCAGCTGCAGAGAGATCTGATTTTCCATAACCGTTGTCGTTGTGATCTGGTAACGTCCTGCGCGAACCACCACCGGCTGTTTGGTCACAAATGCTGCTACCGCCTGAATTTCTTCTTCCTGTAACTGCTCAAAAGGAACCGGCGGCTGAAATTCTTCATAATTGCGTGGAAAATAGCGCACCACATCACCTGCGGTAACCATTCCCGCTTTGGCGAATACTGCTGCGCTTTTTTCTCCAATTCCTTTGATCTGTCTTATACTCGAATCCGGATTCATGAAAACACCTCACAACCACTCTTTTTTAATGTAATTTTACTATTTTCATGATACAATATTAAAATAAAAATTACAATCAAAGAGGTAACCTATGCAAATTGCAATCTGCGATGATGAATTATCCTGTCAGGAACAACTTTTAAAGCTTTTGTCTGACTATGCCATTCAGAATCCGTCTAAAAAATTCAACTATCAGGTGTTTTCTAAACCAACAGAGCTTTTTAATGCGGCTGTATTATCAAATGGGTTTGATATTTATCTTCTGGATATATTGATGCCGGACATGAACGGTATCTCGCTTGGTCAAAAACTTCGGGAAGCAAACTTAAATGGAAAAATTCTCTATTTGACTTCCAGTAAGGAATTTGCATTAGATGCATACAAAGTAAAAGCCTGGAACTATTTATTAAAACCGGTAAATCGAGAAGAACTTTTTTCTGTCTTGGATGAGCTTTTCAACTCATTAAATGCTCAAAAAAATCAATTCATTCTTGTGAAAACCATAGAAAATAGTCTGAAACTCTATTTTCACGAGATTGTTTACCTAGAACTAAGTAAGCGAAAACTTCTTTTTCATCTTACCAACGGAAATACCGTAGAAAGCACCACCATTCGAACAAGCTTTACGGAGGCTGTTCAGGATTTCTTAAAGGATTCCTGCTTTTTTCTTTGCAGTAAAGGAATCGCAGTTAATTTAGAGCATATTACAATGGTAAGTCACGATTCTGTGACTTTTTCCGATGGTCAACAGCTTTATCTTCCTAAAAAGGGCTGTCGTGAATTACGATCTGTGTGGTATGATTACTGTTTCAAAGAGGAGACATTTTATGACAATTTTTAAAGATATTTCTATTATATGGGCTATGTTTCATTCTCTGATTTTATTTATTTTTCTGTTTGAATCAAAATATTCCTTTAAAAAAACCCTGCGTTTTTCCTGCAGTGCAATGATTCCGCTCATTATTGTGAATACACTTTTGTTTATTTTCATGGGCTATACCAATTATACAAAGGTAATGCTGTTAACCTGTTCTCTGCCTAGTCTTCTGTTTTTCTTTCTTTTAGCTAAGCATCGTGACGGACGTTTTGTTTTTACATTTTGCCTGGCAGATACGCTGGTTATTGAAATCCTTTACATCATAGCTTTGATCGACTTCTTCGTTCCTATTGAAGAAGGGATTTTTATGCTGGTCACCAGTCTCATTGCTTATCCGGTATTAGAATTTTTCATTTATCGTTATGTACGTTCCAGTTATCTGGAGGTACAGAATCATGTTACATCCGGCTGGTATCTTTTCGCTATTATTGGAGGTATCTTTTACATATTGATCACCCTGTCCTTCGCCTTTCCAAACATGATCACCCGTCGTCCGGAATATATTCCGGCTCTGGTTCTGATTTTTATTTTAATGCCTGCTGTTTATACACATATTTTAACAACCTTAAATCGTCAGAAAAAAATCTATGAATTAACGGAACAAGACAATATCTTAAAACTGCAGGTAACCAATTTGACAGAACGTATGCAGGAATTGAATGCCGCAGACGATAAATTCCGCATGGAACGTCACAATATGCGGCACAAAATGCTTACCATTGCGGGAATGCTGGAAAAACAGGAATATGATCGTCTTTATGACTATGTCGCAGAATGTAATGAAACCATTCAGGATACAAAGGTAAAACGTTACTGCAGCAATCCGGTTATCGATGCAGTTCTGGCCTCTTATCTTCAAAAAGCGGAAAGAAAAGGAATTTCCGTATACACCCGAATCGTTTTTCCTGATCCTCTGCCGGTCAATGAAACCGAACTTGCAACGGTATTTGCAAACGCCATTGAAAACGCAACCAATGCCTGTGAAAATCTCCCTGCTGAAGAACGCTCTATCGATGTCAAAGTGCTGACCTCACCTTGCTTTATGCTTCAGATCAGCAATCATTTTGATGAAGCAGTTGCCTTTGATGAATCTGGTGTTCCTATCAGTCATCAAAAAAATCACGGATTGGGGACAAAATCCATTGTTGCATTTTGTGAAAAGTACAACGCATTTTACGAATTTCATGCCAGAGATCATATATTTTCTCTCCGTATCAATTTTGATCATTAAAAGTGCAGGAGCAAATGAATCCCAACAATTCATTTGCTCCTGTTTTCTATTTCAACATCTCATACAGTTCATAAACTCTTTCTTCCGTCAGATCGGCAGCCGTTGTATACGTGATCAGCGGATAAAGGCTTCCGCCCTCTACTTCCTTTCCAGCTTCTTCCACTTCTGTTTCCTTTTTTTGGATCCATGCGCGCTGTTCTTCTAAAAGTACTTGAAATTCATCTTCCGGAAGCTTTTCTTTTAATTCGCTCCACAGCCGGTTCAATGCGCTGTCCCACATTTCATAAAGTTCCTGCGCCATTACATTCATATCTCCCTGGCTTAAATTGTCCTCTTGAAGGGAATCCCGAAGTTCTCCTGCGTATAATTTCACCGATTCCATATATTCTGTAAGCAGTTCCTGAATAGGATAACTTGAAAACCCATTCTGTGCCTTTACATTGTAGAATCCATAAAATGGAAGATATTCTGCCTCCGGATCCGCCATATCATTTCGAACCCAGTTTCTATATTCTTCCGGAAGCGCCAAAAAATCACTTCCCGGCAGATAGATCAAATATTCTTCTGCCCCGTCCAGACCATACGGTGTACTGTAACGATACAGCGTTCCGTCAATGATCTCCTCTGTTCCGGGTTCATTTGCAAGCTCAATCGTCCGAATCTCCGTAGTGTAAGTATATGCATCTATTTTTTTCGGCTGCTGGAATTCTCCGGAAAATTCACAATAATAGAAAACTCCGTTTGGATATTCTTCCGAAGAATCTCCCATATCGCTGTCTGAAAATATACCGGAAAAGCTTCCGTCTTCCCCAATTTGCATAACCGTACGCCAGCCACCGGCACCGCTGGCAAAATAAAATTCCAAATTAGCTAGATCAGAAAATGAAAATTTTCCTGTATCTTCTGCCTCTATAGTTTCTTCCTCTACCTGTTGTTCTTGCTCTGTTTGCTCCTGCTCTGCTTC
Source organism: uncultured Lachnoclostridium sp. (assembly GCA_964580255.1). GTDB lineage: Bacteria > Bacillota > Clostridia > Lachnospirales > Lachnospiraceae > HGM12587. The sequence continues at coordinate 5,669 of CAZOJX010000024.1, forward strand.
CGGGATCGTTTCTTTTTTCCCGCAGCCCGAAAAAACAATACAAAGTAAAAGGCTGATGCTCCATAATCTCTTTTTCATCGACTTTCCCTCCTTTTTTCTCATTTTATCATACTTATTCTTCTCCATTCCTTAATTCTTTCTGAAGAATTTCCATGTGTTTTCTTTCACTTTTATTGTTTGACGGAATTATTCCCTGGTGCTATACTAATCTGAAAACATAAAACAGACTTTTATCAGATGAGGAGGACTCTTATGAGCGTAAAAATCATTGCCGACAGTACCTGTGATCTGTCTAAAGAACTGTTGGAAACTTATGATATCACAGTGCTTCCTTTACATATCGTACTGGGAGACAGGGAATATAAAGACACAGTTGAAATTACACCGGATGAAATCTACCAATGGTCAAATGAACACAATGCAGCACCAAAAACTTCTGCTGCCGCAATTTCCGATACCATAGAACTGTTCCAGACCTATGGAGATACCTATGACGAAATCGTGTGCTTTTCTATTTCGGGACAGATGTCTACCACAGCTAACGTCATGAGAATGGCTGCAGAAGAACTTGGTATGGAAGAACGGATTTTTATTGTAGATTCCGAAAATCTTTCCACCGGCGGCGGTCTGCTGGTCATTGATGCTGCCATCAAAGCAAAAAACGGCATGTGCGGAAAAGAGATTGCTGATGCTATGGAACAGTTAAAACCTTATGTCAGAGCAAGCTTTGTTGTCGATACCCTGACTTTTCTCCATCGCGGCGGACGTTGCAGCGGTATTGCTGCATTGGCAGGCGGTGCATTAAAGCTGCATCCAAAGATTGTAGTTGAACATGGTGCCATGAAACCGGATAAAAAATATCGCGGAAAACTCACCTCTGCCATTTTAAACTACGTCAAAGATCTTGAACCAATGCTGAAAAACGCAAGAACCGATCGGGTTTTCATTACTCACTCCGGCTGTGATGACACATTGCTCCAAACAATCTTCCAGGAATTAGAATCTTTGCATATTTTTGATGAGATTCTGATCACCAGAGCCGGTGGTGTCATTTCCAGCCACTGCGGTCCTGGAACACTTGGTGTTATATTTATTGAAAACGAATAGCAAAACAAAAAGGGAACGGCGAACGTTCCCTTTTCTTATTACTTTTTTATTCTACTGAAACTACATAGTAGTAAATCGGCTGTCCGCCAAAATGTACCTCTACATCACATTCCGGGAACAGTTCTCTGACTTTTTCAGCCATTTCTTCTGCGGCTGCTTCTTCTACGTCTTCTCCATAGTAAATGCTGATGATCTCAGACATATCGTCCACCAGTTCTTTGAACATTTCGATGGTCGTTTCTTCCAGATCTTCACCTACAGCCAGAATACCTGCATCACCGATTCCCATGATATTTCCTTCATGGATCTCTTTGTCATCAATTCTGGTATCACGAACTGCATAAGTCACCTGACCTGTTTTTACAGTTGTGATGCTTTCTGTCATGGCTTCTACATTTTCTTCTGCGGAAAGATCCGGCAGATAATTAATCATTGCTGTGATTCCCTGCGGTACCGTCTTTGTTGGAATTACATGAATCACCTTATCTTCTGTCAGTGCCTGTGCCTGATTAGCTGCTAAAATGATGTTTTTGTTATTCGGCAGGATAAAGATGTGCTCTGCATTGACACAGTCAATGGCATTTAACATATCTTCTGTACTCGGGTTCATCGTCTGACCGCCTTCAATCAGGTAGTCTACACCCAGCCCCTTGAAGATTTCGCCAACGCCTGCTCCGATTGATACGGAAATGAATCCCATTTCCTTTCTCGGTTCTGCCTTTTTCGCTTCTTCTTCCTTCTTTGCTTCCTCAGCTGCCATTCTGGACGCTTCTTTGATCAGCTTTTCTTCATGTTCTTCACGCATGTTATCGATTTTCATTCTTGTTAAAGAACCATAAGTCAAAGCTCTCTGGATTGCAAGACCAGGATCGTTAGTATGAACATGTACTTTTACAATGTCATCATCAGAAACTACAACGATAGAATCACCGATGCCCTCTAAAAATGCCTTGAATTCCAGTTCTGTGTCCATGTTGTATTCTTTTTCCAGCATAATGATAAATTCAGTACAGTAACCAAATTTAATCTCTGCTTCTGTCTGTGCACTGATCTTCACCGGCTTCGCTTCCATTGCAGCGCCTTCGATCACATAGTCAACTTCCTTGCCTTCCAATGCGTCCATCATACCATGGAATACTTCCACAAGTCCCTGTCCGCCGGAGTCAACCACGCCTGCTTCTTTTAATACCGGAAGCATCTCCGGTGTTTTTGCAAGCACGATTTCCATTTCAGCAACTACCTGCTGCATGAAATATACAAGATCCTCTGTTTCTTCTGCCAAAGCAACGGCTTTCTGCGCACCGCCCTTCGCAACTGTCAGGATCGTACCTTCCTTCGGCTTCATAACTGCTTTGTATGCCGTTTCCACAGCTTTCTGCAGTGCTGCTGCCATCACCGGAACATCGATTTCCTTTTCTTCCTTGATCACCTTACATAAACCACGGAATAACTGGGAAAGGATTACACCGGAGTTTCCTCTGGCACCACGAAGGGAACCGGAAGAAATACTTTTTGCAACCTTTTCCATTTCAAAGGTTTCCATAGCACCAACTTCTTTTGCAGCTGCCATGATTGTAAGTGTCATGTTTGTACCTGTATCCCCATCCGGTACCGGGAATACATTTAATTCATTGATCCATTCTTTCTTTGCTTCAAGATTTTTTGCTCCGGCAAGAAACATCTTTGCAAATGTTTCCGCATTGATCGTTCTTGTAACCACTACATTACTCCTCCTTTAGACTTTTTTCCGTAAAGGACGCCCTCAATGTACATGTTAACTCTTTCAACTTCCAGGCCTGTGTAGTGTTCAATTTTGTATTTTACGCTGTCTAAAAGGTTCTGCTGTACACTTAAAACGTTTACACCAAATTTAATGATCAGATGGTAATCCACTGTCACTTTGTTATCTTCGATGACAACCTTGATTCCTTTGAATGCAGCTTCTCTTTTTAAAAGCTTTACAATTCCTTCTTTTGCATCAATGAATGCCATACCCACGATACCCGGTGTACTGTTTGCAACATCACTTGCATAGGATACTACAACCTTTGGATCGATCACAACTTGTCCAAGGTCTGTTGTTTTATAACCTCTCATAAGGCACCTCCATAAAAGATCTGTCTTTATTTCGCTATCACGTATTCGATAATACTCTATCTTAAATCGGGCATAAAAACGCCCGCAAGTGTATTATACATGAAAAATGAAAAAAAGCATAGATATTTTTTAATTTTTTATTTTTTTACTTGCCAAACAGCAATCTTTCTGTTAGAATAACTTATGTTGTGAGCCTGATAGGCTTATTATGTTCATAAGGAGGTGCTATTATGGCTAAATGTGCAATCTGTGAAAAAGGCGCTCATTTCGGTATCGCTGTGAGCCACTCACATAGAAGAAATAACAAAATGTGGAAAGCAAACGTAAAATCTGTGAAAGTTAACGTAAACGGAAATGCTAAGAAAATGTACGTATGTACTTCTTGCTTAAAATCCGGCTTAGTTGAAAGAGCTTAATTACAGAATGTGGAGAACCTGTTTTTGCAGGTTCTTTTTTTGTGCTTTTTTCTCTGCACTCTCCCTTAGCAGCACCCACCGATCTTCAATCCTGTCAGCATGAGCAAAACGCTCACACTCAGACGCAGGATCCAGGAATCGCAGGGATCCCAAAAGCTTAAAAAAATCCCAAAACCGCAAAAAAAGAGTGCGGCTCCCCAAGTTTCTTTTCTCATGCTGCACTCCTTTTTCTTTATCTTATGTAACAGGAACCAAAATGTTCCAAAGATTCTTTATTTTTCAGAATCCGTTTTTTCTTTTTTTAATTCTGCTTCCATGGCATCTGCCACCGGTGTTTCTTCTTTTCCTGCAGAAAATTTATTGATAATGTCCGGAACCATATCAAGCACCTTTGTCATAGCGTCCTGATTTTTTACATTGATCAGCTTTGTTGTCCCGTTCTGCATAACCAGAATCGAGTTCGGGCTGATCTTTCCTCCCAGACCTCCTCCGCCATTATTTTTCTTTTCTCCGGAGAATGCACCTGCTCCGACACCAAAGGAAACATCAACCAACGGTAAGATAATGGTATCTCCGATATGAATGGCTTCTCCTACCACCGTCTTTGATGTAACAAAGTTTTCCATTCCCTTAAACAGGGTTTCCACCGTTTTTTCAAATGTATTATTGTTGTTCATGTTCTGCACCCTCCCTGGCTAATATTTTTTTCACAACATATCTGAAATTTCGATCTAATGCAAGTCTTCCTGCAATAATGACCAAATGAATCAATCGAAGCTTTCCTTTGATTCGAAGTGTCCCCTCATATTTTTGCTCCTCAAAATCCGGCGTCACAGAAAGCTTTTCCGGAAGCACACCGTAGAGCATAGCAAAAGCTCCCAGAAGCTGGCCTGTCAATGCAGGATCTCCCGTACCAAAAGTCACATCTCCTTCAATCTTTTTCGGCTTCACTTTTTTCAAAAGATACCAAAGCTGTCCAAACGCAAGCTTTACCGCTGCTTGTCCCTCCGGTCTCTCCCAGAGTTCCTGGTAAAATCCGATCTCTGCTCTGATTTCCTTTATCTTAACACAGATATTTTGAATTGTACATTTTACTTTCGCAATCAGTGATTTTATTTTTTCCATACAGGCACTCCCAATATGCGTAAAGTCTTTTTCATCTCACCATTTTCATAGGTGATCCGCAAAGAAATCATATGAAACAGCCAGTACACCGTTCCCCGTGCCTGCAGTTCTTCCTCGTTTTTTCCAAAAAAATCATACCGCACCGGTACAAAAAGGAGTAACAGCAGCAAAAACAGCGCCACACCAAAAAGGATTCCGATGCCGATTCCGATAATTTTCAGAATCATTAAAATTATTTCCAGCATAGATCAAAACTACTCCCGAAATTAAAATAGGTCTTACGTCCAAAATTTTTCAGCCTGCCAAAATGCGGCAGGCTGAACTGTCAAAAATACTTTTTTGTACCCCACAGATTGGCTTTTTTTAAATCCATGTACTCCTGATATGCATTTTCCAAAATCTGCTTCTCATTTGCAAATTTCAGTAAATGATATGCTTCATGGTATTTGTAATAACCAGAATCCACAAAATACTCTTCACGCTGTGGTTTGCTGTAATAGCTATCCGACATCATCAGGTACCAATGTACGTCTTTCTCCACGGTATCTTCAGGTATATGGAAGGAATACTGACTCTTTCCGATATACTTGATGATCGACGCATTTACTCCCGTTTCTTCGAGAACTTCTCTGGTGGCAGTCTCTTTAAAATCCTCTCCTGCCTCTACTGTTCCCTTGGGTAACACCCAGCCTTCGTACTTATTTTTGTAATTTTTGTACAAAAGAAGGATCTTTCCCCGAAATATTACCACACCGCCGCAACTCGTTGCTTCAATCATTGCAAAACCTCCAATGCCTGCTGGTGTGTCTTATCAAGACTTATGGATATTATATCAAATTTTTTAATGAGATACAACATTTTGATAAGTATCAAATATCTTTTTTGCAATCGGCACTGCATATTCACTGCCTGCTCCGGCTCCCTCTACCACAACGCAGACCACCAAATCCGGATCTTCCACATTGGAAAATCCAACAAACCAGGCATGGCTTTTGGATTTGTCAGAACTGTACTCTGCTGTCCCGGTCTTTCCCGCTACACTGTAAGCATCACTCTGAAGTTTTGACGCAGTCCCGGATTGTACGGTTTCTGTCATGTATTCCGTTAAAAGCTCCGCTTCTTCCGCTGTCAAAAGCTTTCCGTAAGAAGAAGGCATATATTTTTTTACTTTTTCATTTGTATAGTTTTCAATAGAATCGATCAGATAAGGCTTCATCAGATTTCCGCCATTGGCAATGGCTGCTGTGATCATCGCCATATGCATCGGTGTCACTTCTGTTGTTGACTGCCCGATAGCAAGCTGCATGATCGTTCCTGCATCTTCATTGTCCTCAAAAGTAATGTGACTTTGTTTAAATGGAATCGGAAGCGGGAGTTCTTTATTAAACAGCAGTTCCTCGCACGTTTTTTGGAAGGAAGCACTGTCCATTTCCATTCCCATCTTTGCAAAAGCTCCGTTACAGGATTTGGCAAAGGCTGTTTTCAAGTCCACTGTTCCATGACTTTTTCCATGATAACAGTTGATGGTTACGCCGTCTTCCTCATAGCTTCCGTTACATTCGTAAGTCCAGTTTTGAAGATCATTTCCTTCTCTGAGATATTCCAGCAAAGTCAGGATCTTAAAGGTGGATCCCGGAGGATATAACCCTTGCGTTGCCCGGTTCAAAAGAACGCTGTCACTGCCGGAGGAGATGGATTCCCAGTTTGTATTGACCTCATTCAGATCAAAATCCGGTTTGGACACCATGGCCAGTACCTTTCCGGTAGACGGTTCTAATGCGATCACCGCTCCCCGATAATCTCCCAGTGCATCGTATGCTGCCTTTTGGAGGTCATATCGAAGTGTGGTAATGACCTGATCTCCCATGTTTTTTTCTTCCTGCACTTCATTGACAAATCGCTCCAAAAAATATGCATGGGAGCTTAACAGCTGATAATTTGCCAAAAGCTCAATCCCGGTTTTTCCATGAGAAGCATACCCTACTGCATGAGCAAACAGATCCTTCTGCGGATAAACTCTCGTTTCCGTACCATCTTCTGCAACCTGCGTATATGCCAGCACCTCACCGTCCGCAGACTTGATCTCTCCCCGGATCACACGGTCCGCAAAAGTATCCTGTCGCTTATTGTAAGGACTTGTGATCACATTGCTGCTGACCATCGTCTGAAAATAGATAAAATATCCGATCATGCACAGAAAAATACCAAGAAATACATAGGAAACATACAGCATTTCCTGATTTTTAGGCTTTTTGTTTTTCTTTTGCTCTTTTTCGTTTTTCTCTCTCAATTTCCAACTCCTCATCTCGGATTACCAAACTGATTCCCTGAATAACTCCCAGAATCAGCAGAGTAGACAGCATCGAACTGCCTCCGTAACTGACCAGAGGTAAGGTTACCCCTGTCAATGGGATAAATTTCGTTGCACCGCCAATGGTCAAAAGCACCTGTGTCGCATACATGGTTCCAAGTCCCATGGCAACATAGGTATAAAAACGGTTCTTTACTTTCATTGCCAGATTGAAAAAGGATAAAAACATACACATGCAGATCAAAATTACACAGATTGCAAAGATTCCTCCCATTTCTTCGGAGATTGCCGAAAAAATAGAATCCTTTTCTACAAATGGAATACTGGAAGGCAGCCCCTGACCAAGCCCCATTCCAAGCCAGCCGCCGGTTCCGATGGCAAACAACGACTGCGCTACCTGATATCCTTCCTTGTCAATACAGCTCCACGGATCACTCCATGCCATGACACGCACCTGCACATGGGAAAACAGCTGATAAGCCAGTACTCCTGCCCCACAGCCGGCACCAAGTCCCAGCACACAGTAGAGTGACTTCTTTGTAGCCACATAGATCATCACCAGATAAGTGACAAAAAACAGCAGTGCAGCTCCCAAATCTGTCGATGCCACTAAAATCAGCACATGCACAGCTGCAAAGATCGTCGTCACCACCACATCTTTAAATTCCGTCGAGCGATAAAATCTTCCTGCAATATAAAATACAAACAGGATCTTCACAAATTCTGAGGGCTGCAGCGTGATTCCGGCAATAGTAAAGGAAATGTTTGCGCCATAGGTTGTCGCACTTAAAACAAGTACCACGCCGAGCAGAAGGATTCCTGCAATCCCGTAAACATTTGTAAGATTACAGCAGTTTTTCCATTTTCTAATGATCACCGGAACTGCCATGCTGACGATCATGGAGATCACAATAATCTTAAACTGGCGCACCGACTGTTCCAGATCGATGCGTGTCAGCATGATAAACCCAATGCAGATCAACATACACATATTTGACAGTAATGTGCTGTGTATCTCTTTGTAAAACATTCTCCATAAAATTGTGATTAGCACCAAAAACAATGCCTGAAACCCATAATAATAAAGCAGTTCCTTCCTTTCCCCCAGCTTCAGATACAGCACAAGATAGGCAACAAACTGAAGCAGCAGCATAAGAAATGTCATTTCTGCCAGCATCAGGTCGGAAGTCCTTCTGCTTTTCGCCCGAAAGGACACAAAGGTCATACAGGTATATAATGCCATCAAAAGGATCAGGGCATATTTAGACAATTCTACGATCAGATTCGTCACGTTATTCTACTCCTCGTTTAAAATGTCCTCTCGTGAAGTCTGTAAGATCCTCCACCGGAACATTTTTACAATAATTCATTTCAAAGCTTTCCAGCACTTTCTTTGTCTGGATTCCGTCCTCCAGCGTAAAATTCAGACGGATCGATGCCGGCTTCAGGTCTGCTACCGTTTTTCTCTGGTTTAAAAGGCTTAACGGCTGACTGTTGTAGATCACGTTATAGCACTCTTTGCATACCGGACGAACGGCAAATCTCATATTTTTGCGGTCCTTCAAACGAACATAGTCTTTCGGCTGAAGCGGCTGTTTTTCTCCCTTCCGGCAGCGTTTTAAAGACCGGTAAACACAGCCCGCACTGATCATCATTGGCAAATGTCCGTAAACGATCAATTCTGCACCTTCACATCCCCGCATTTTCAATTCCTTGGAATTTAATTCCACCGGAAGTGTTTCGAATACAACATTTGGCTGCGCTTCCCAAAACTCCTTCGCTCTTTGATTAAAAGTGTAAAGATTCGCATCCAAGATTATTTCATGAGAATCTTTCATTTCCAGAAGCCACTGAAAGCTTTCCAGATTTTTTACCACAAAGCCTGTCCATTTCATTTCCGGAAGATTTCTGTATTCCTCCGTATACTTTTGGACAGTCTCCTTACGGAAGACTGGCGGAAGAATATAATAGAGTTTTTTCTCCGAAAGCACCCTTTTTCCCTTTTCCGAATCACAAAATACCGATAATTCAGCCATGCTCATCAAACTGCTGTCAATGTAAACACTTTCCGGCAGTTCGCTGTTTAAAACCGCCTCCAGCTGTTCCCTAGTTTCTACTGACACATGAAATACCGGATTCCACGTTTCCTGATAGTGTTCTTTTTCAACGATACGCTCCGTTTTTTCCGGTGTTTTTCTTCGATAAGGAACCGTTTTTGCTTCCTCCAACGATATTAACGCATTTCTGCGAAGCTCGTTAATCGCACCGTTTGGAACGAATACGTCTCCTTTTACATGAACCTCCAGATTTTCAAAGGTAAACGGCGTATTTCCGGTCTTACGAAGCTGTTTTTCAAAATCTTCCGCTGTCATGGCACGATTTTTCGGGATCATTGCCATAGATCCGATGGTTTCTGTCTTCAGTTCTCCCCATTGTAACAGCAATTTCATAGGATTTTCTGTCGAAACTTCTAAGATTCCCTTAATTTTTTCCTGTTTTTGGTTTGCGACATATGTTTCATAGAGAGACTCCATGTAAACACTTCTTTTTGCTTCTTCGATTTCATTGGACGGAGCCGACAAAGCCATCATATTTCTGCCATTATGCTGTGTATAAAAGCCCTGGCTATAGCCCCGCTTTCTGAAAAGCTCCTCTAACTGTCGAACATCTTTTTTATCAATGCTTCGGTCTTTTCCACCGCTTTGTTCATAACGGTCAATATATTTTCGGTAAATGCTGACGACACCGGCGGTATATTCCGGTCGTTTCATTCTGCCCTCAATTTTTAAAGAATCAATGCCCATATCCAGAATCTGAGGCAAAATTTCCAAGGTATTCATGTCCTTCGGACTTAAGATATATTTTTCCTGCTCCTTGGAAATGCAGCTTCCGTTCTCCAATACATCATACGGCAAACGGCAAGGCTGGGCACAACGCCCTCTGTTACCGCTTCTTCCGCCAATGACACTGCTAAACAAACATTGGCCTGAATAACAGTAGCACAAAGCTCCATGAATAAAGCTTTCAATTTCCAGTTTTGTTGAATTTCTGATATGGGATAATTCTTCCAAAGACAGTTCTCTGGAAGTAACGATTCGCGTAACATTCGGAAACTGCTCTAAAAAAGAAAAGCCCTCTGATCCTGTTACCGTCATTTGTGTAGACACATGAAGCGGAAGCTTTGGAAACCATTCCGAAAGTGCTTTTAAAACACCAAAATCCTGAACGATCACCGCATCAAGTCCCTGCTCATAATAAGGCTTCACATAATCGTAAAGTTCCTCTTCCAGCTCCCGTTCCTTTAAAAGAGTATTGATCGTCATATACAGGGATACTCCATGGAGATGTGCATAATCAATGGCCCATTTCATATCCTCTGCTGATAAATTGTCGGCATATGCCCTTGCCCCAAATTTGGTGCCGCCGATATAAACGGCATCTGCGCCGGCATTGACCGCCGCTTTTAAGCTCTCCAGCGAACCTGCCGGAGCTAAAAGTTCTGTTTTTTTCATGGTCATTCCTTTATTTATCCTTCTGCAGCTTTTCCAGATCCAGCTGCAGGTTGATCAGCTCATGCTTTAAGCTGTACAATTCTTTGTCCTTTAATTCCAGTTCCGATGTCAGAATCTGATTTTTCTTCTTTTCCCGAAAATATTCATCTGCCAGATTCATTCCCAAAAGAATCTGTTTATGTTCTGCAGACAATCTTGCGTAATTTTCCGTTTTCTGAAGTTCCATCAGTTTGTCGTTGATAAATGCAGCCACCTCTGTCATATAAGCTGCATCTTCCTCACCGGAAATCGAAATGATCTTTCCGGCAATCACAACCTCTGTTACATTTTTCATTTTCTCATCACTCCTTCGGGATTCCCAAATGTCTATAGGCAAATTCCGTTGCTACCCTGCCCTTTGGCGTCCGGTTCAGAAAACCATTCTTGATCAGATATGGCTCATACACATCCTCTAATGTGCCGGAATCCTCGCCGATTGCTGCGGAAAGGGTGTCCAGGCCTACCGGTCCGCCGGAGAATTTTTCAATGATCGTCAATAAGATTGTCCGGTCCAGCTGCTCCAGGCCATATTTATCTACATCTAACAGATCCAGTGCAAAATCAGCCACTTCCTCTGTGATGACTCCATCATATTTTACCTGTGCAAAATCACGCACGCGTTTCAGCAAACGATTTGCCAAACGAGGGGTTCCCCTGCTTCTTCTGGCCATGGCATAAGCACCACGGCTGTCGATCTCTACCCCTAACACCTTGGCAGAACGCTCGATGATCGTCTGCAGTTCCTCCGGTGTATAAAATTCCAAATGATGTACCACACCAAAACGATCCCTCAGAGGTGCTGTCAAAAGTCCTGCTCTCGTAGTCGCTCCAACCAGTGTAAAATGCGGCAGCTCCAGACGGATCGAACGGGCTGCAGCTCCTTTACCGATCATAATATCAATGGCATAATCTTCCATTGCCGGATAAAGCACTTCTTCCACCTGACGGTTCAGACGGTGAATCTCGTCAATGAACAGTACATCACCTTCCTGAAGGTTATTTAGGATCGCTGCCATTTCTCCCGGCTTTTCGATGGCCGGTCCGCTGGTCACCTTCATATGAACACCCATTTCATTGGCAATAATGCCAGCCAGTGTTGTTTTTCCAAGTCCCGGAGGTCCATAAAAAAGGACATGATCCAGAGCTTCCCCTCTTGCCTTTGCTGCATCAATGTAGACGCGCAGATGCTCCTTCGCCTTTTCCTGACCGATATATTCTTCTAACGACAGTGGCCGCAGAGAGGTTTCGATCTTGCTGTCCTCTGCCGCCATCTCTGCTGTCATAATTCTTTTCTTCATAGACCAACTTCCTAAACATGTATCATTTCATTTATAAAAATGCCAGCTGCTTTAAGGCAGCCTTTAAAAGATCTTCTGTAGTCGCAGCTGTGCCTGTGTCGGCAAGTCTCACTGCCTTTAAAGCGTCGGAATTGGAGTAGCCCAGTGCGATCAGTGCCTGAACTGCCTCCTTCTGGACGTCCTGCATTTCCGCCCGCTCTGCCTGCTGCACTTCCTGTGCCCCGGCCAGTTCTTCCAGTGCATCTTCCAAATGGAATTTATCCTTTAACTCTAAAATCAGCTTTTTGGCTGTCTTTGCACCGATTCCCGGTGCTTTGGCAATCGCTTTGTCGTCATCCGCAAGGACTGCCAGCCGAAGATCCCGGGCGGTAAGTGCCGACAAGATTCCCACTGCCCCCTTCGGACCAATGCCGTTTACAGTGATCAGAAGTTTAAATACATTCAGCTCGTCTCTGGTAAGAAAACCGTACAGACCGATTCCATTTTCACTGATCTGCAGGTAAGTATAAATTTTAACCTGTTCTCCTACTGACGGCATCTGCGAAACACTTCCCGTCGGCATAAACACTTCATATCCAACTCCATGAACATCTAAGAAAATGCTTTTTTCACTTTTTTCCTCAATATAACCTTTTAAAAAAGAAATCATAAATTTCCCTTCTCAACGCCGAACGGACGGCGAATTGTAATTTTTTCCAGCAACGGAACTGTCAGATTTGCAAGCAGAATGGCAAAACACAGATTTTCTGTATTCGGTCCGAACAATCTGAAAAATCCCGTAAAAATTCCAAGAACGATACCATACAGCCACCGTCCGCCTTTCGTGATCGGTAAAGTAGAATAAGCCGGCGCAATAAACCATAATGCCAGCATAAAACCGCCTCCGGCAAGCTGCACCGTCAGATAGTAAGAGCTTAAGCCATGGCCTCCAAATACCGCCATAAAAGCTGCAAAGCTGAACAGATACATTCCTGTAACCCGAAAATCCATAACTCCCATAACAATCAGGAAAATAGCTCCCAGACATAATAAGAGTGCCGAGGTTTCTCCAATACAGCCGCTGACATTTCCCAGGATCATATTTAGAGTGCTGACTAATCCGTCTCCCTGAAAAGAACGAAGAGGCGTTGCCATGGTCAGACCGTCCAGCGCATAATAGGTCATCTGCTCCCGGAAAGTATACATTAAGATCAGTCTGGTCAGAATCACCGGACTGACGATATTTTTTTCAAAAACCGTCGTGCAAAGCGTCATCAGAAGTGCACAGAGCACGCCCGCAATGGCTGCAAGATACCATTCCACCGTCGGCGGAAGGCAGTAAGCCATGATCACTGCAGTTACCAGGATCCGAAGATCATCTACTCTAACCGGCTCCTTCAAAAGCTTCTCTGTCACAAATTCTGTAATAACGGCACAAACACAGGTCACAGTAATGATCATTGCTGCACCCCATCCAAAATGCAGAATTCCATAGAACCCTGCCGGCAGTAGTGCAAGAAGCACATACTGCATGATCCTTCTTGTTGTAAGCGTTCCTTTTTTATGAGGTGCGCTTGTTCCGTAAATATTCTGTTCCATTCGCCCCTCCTAAACTTCTTTTTCTGATGAAATCTGCTGTTTCATCATACGAATGATCTGGGTCAAAGGTCTCTTTGACGGACAGATATAACTGCAGGAACCACATTCGCAGCACTCCATGCCGCCTAATTTAATGAAACGTTCCTGATTTCCTTCCAATGCACATTTTAAAAGCTTCGTCGGAAGCAGCTGTTCATTACATGCATCGACACAGAACCCACAGCCGATACAGCCCGGGGTATGTCCCTTTTTCACTCCCGTCGGATCTTTCAGACAAAGCAGCGCATTGATTTCCTTGGTGACGGGCGCCTCCAGATTTTCCAGTAATTTTCCTGTCATCGGGCCTCCGCAGATCAGCTTATCCGGTGTTTCCAGATACTCTCCCGTTTCCGCCAGAAGATCCGAAAGCAGTGTTCCTATATAGACTTCCATATTCTTTGGATTTCTTACACATTCTCCGGAAACTGTCATGAGTCGTTTATACATTGGTTTTCCAAAGGTTACCGCATTACAGATTGCGTAGATCGTATCGGAATTTAACACAATACATCTTGCATCTGCTCCTGTTTTCGAGGAATTGATCTTTTTCCCGGTACAGGAATAGATCAGCATTCTTTCCATATCCTGCGGATATTTATTCTTCATCGGAATGATCTTAATATTTCTGGAATCGGCAATAATTTTCTGAAGTGCTGTATGCGCTTCCTGCTGCTGTTCTCCGATTGCCAGAATTCCTTTTGCATTCGGAAAGAGCTTCAACAGGATTCGCAAGCCTTCAATGATCCATTCCGGCCGTTCCACACTGCAGCGATATTTAGAAGTCAGATATGGTTCACATTCCGTACAGTTCACGATGATATGACGGATCTTCAGCGGTTCTTTCACATCCAGCTTATGAAAAACCAGCGTTCCTTTACTGGCAGTATCCACTACTCCTGCACTTAAAATCCTTGCAAGGATCTGTCTGTTTTCCAGGTCGTCTGCTTCTACAAAATCTCCAAAATCTGCTTCCGTATATTTTTCATCATTTTCAACCACAATGCTGGTACACAGACTGCCGCTGATGGTTTTCCGTTCTTCTATCGTTTTCACAATTCCTGAAACCGAAGCATGGATTCTGGACATTTCCTGTTCGTCTCTTGCCAAAAGCTGTCCCGCCATCACATACTCTCCCGGAATCACCAGTGCCTGTTCCCCATGCTGTAAGGGATAGACCAGAATCTTTCCGGGCAAAACCTCTGTGATCGGGCTGTCTTTTGTTCTTTCTTTTTGTTCACGAAGGTCAATTCCGCCATGAAACGTAAAATATGCCATTGTGTCAGTCCTTTCTGTTCCGATCAGCATTTCAGCCGCTGATCATGAAAAAATAAGGGCATACATAACTGTATGCCCTGCAATTTACTATTGAGTATCGATAGGATTATTCTTCAACTTCTGCTGCAACTGCATCGATATCTACATCAACAACATCTGCTTCTTCAGCTTCTTCAACTGGTTCAGCTGCTGGAGCTAAAGCTTTGATGGATAAGCTGATCTTCTTATCTTCTTCATTGAAATCAACAATCTTCGCTGTGATCACGTCACCAATGTTTAATACATCAGCTGGTTTTTCTACGTGTTCTTTAGAAATCTGAGAAACGTGAAGGAGTGCATCAACACCCGGTGCCAGTTCTACGAATGCACCAAAATCTGTCATACGAGCAACTTTACCTTCTACTACATTACCAACTGCATATTTTACATCAGCATCTTTCCAAGGATTTTCATCTTCAAATTTCATAGAAAGAGCAATCTTTGTTCCGTTGATATCTTTAATGAATGCTTTCACAGTTTCGCCAACTTTGAAAACTTTCTTAGGGCTTTCGATTCTTCCCCATGACATTTCAGAAATGTGAAGGAGTCCGTCAGCACCGCCTAAATCGATGAATGCACCGAAATCTGTAACGTTCTTTACAGTACCTTCTACAACATCACCAACTGCGATCTTTTCAAATAATGCTTTCTGAGCTTCTGCTTTCTTTGCAACTAAAAGCTGTTTTCTGTCACCGATCACACGGCGTCTCTTAGGATTGAATTCGCTGATAACAAATTCGATTTCCTGATCAGCATATTTTGTTAAATCTTTTTCATAAACATCAGATACAAGGCTTGCAGGGATAAATACTCTGGATTCGTCCACAACAACGCTTAATCCGCCAGCTAATACTTCTGCAACTTTAGCTGTTAAAACTTCTTTGTTTTCGAAAGCTTCTTCTAATCTCTTGCTTCCTTTTTCTGCTGCAAGTCTCTTATAGGTTAAGAGAACCTGTCCTTCTCCATCGTTCACTTTCAGAACTTTCACTTCCATTGTGTCGCCAACGTTAATGAGTGTTCTAAGATCAACGTTTGCAGTGTTTGTGTATTCGTTTCTTGTAAGAATACCGTCAGACTTGTAACCAATATTTAAAACAGCTTCGTCTTCTTTAACGCTGATAACTGTTCCGTCGAC
>CAZOJX010000025.1:0-14129 GCA_964580255.1 uncultured Lachnoclostridium sp.
CATATGTTCTTTAAAGAACTTGCATGTTTTACTGTTTAGTTATCAATGTTCATCAGTGTCGCTTATGAATCTCTCTGTCAGCGACTTTGTTATATTATCATATGCTGTGTTTTTTGTCAACAACTTTTTTCAACTTTTTTCGACTCGCTTCTGCTCTTTCAACGAAGGCTCTGAAACTTTGTCTTATGTTGTTTTGTTGTTGCTGTTTGCGACAGCTCACTTAATATACACCTAAACCCTTACAAAAGTCAACAACTTTTTTTGTAAATTTTGCAAAACAACATTTTGGCTATTTTTTCTGTTTTCTAATGCTTTTTTTGTGCACTTTTACCATCGTTTTCCCTTTTTCAAAAAAAGAAAACCTCAAAACTCCATTTTAATAAAGCTTTGAGGTTTTTCATCTCTTTTCGTCTAATTATTTGTTTAATAACTCGATGGCAACTTTTACTCTGTGGATTGTTTCTTCTTTTCCAATGATTTCCATAATTTCTGTTGCACCTGCTGGTGTCATCTGTTTTCCGGAAACTGCAGTTCTGATTGGCCAGAGAGCATATCCATTCTTACAGCCTTTTTCTGCTACATATTTCATGAGCATTTCGTAAAGTCCGTCATTAGAATAGTCCTCCTGTGCTTCTAAAAGCGGAAGGAGTTCTTTTAAAACTTCCAAAGAGGTCTCTTCATTGGTCTTCATTTTCTTGTGGCAATACATTGCTGTATCGTATTCCGGTAATTCTTCAAAGAAATCTACCAGTTCTTTGATATCTGGGAACACTTCAATACGTGTTTTTACCATTTCAGCGATCTTCTTCAGATCATAATCCTTTGTAATGGCTTCTTTCAAATATGGAAGTGCCATTTCATAGAATTTATCAAAATCCATTGCTTTGATGTATTCGCCGTTCATCCATTTTAATTTTGTGTAATCAAATACAGATGGTGCTTTTCCCATATGATGGTAATCAAAAGCTTCTACCAGTTCTTCTAATGAGAAGATTTCACGATCGTCTTCCGGACTCCAGCCAAGGAGTGCTACAAAGTTTACAATGGCTTCTGTTAAAAATCCCTGTTCCAGTAAATCTTCATAAGAAGAATGACCGCAGCGTTTAGATAATTTTTTATGTGTTTCGTCTGTGATCAGCGGACAATGTACATAAACCGGAACTTCCCATCCAAAAGCATCATATAAACGATTGTATTTCGGAGAAGAAGATAAATATTCGTTTCCGCGAACGACATGAGTGATTCCCATTAAATGATCGTCTACAACGTTTGCAAAGTTATAGGTTGGGTATCCGTCAGATTTGATCAGGATCATATCGTCTAATTCCGCATTGTCTACTGTAATATCTCCATAGATTTCATCATGGAAGGTTGTGGTACCTGTCTGCGGATTGTTCTGTCTGATAACATATGGCTTTCCTGCTGCAAGGTTTGCTTCAACTTCTTCCTTGCTTAAAGAGAGACAATGTTTGTCATAGATCATGATTTCTTTGCCTGCTACTTCCTGTTTTAAACCTTCCAGACGTTCTTTATCACAGAAGCAGTAATATGCTTCCCCTTTTTCTACTAATTTTTTTGCATATTCCAGATAAATGCCGGCTGCCTGACGTTCGCTCTGAACATATGGGCCAACACCGCCGTCTTTGTCCGGACCTTCATCGTGGATCAGTCCTGTTTTTTCCAGTGTACGGTAAATGATGTCTACCGCACCTTCCACATAACGTTCCTGGTCTGTATCTTCAATACGGAGAAGGAAATCACCGCCTTCATGCTTTGTGATCAGATACGCATAAAGTGCTGTTCTTAAATTTCCAACATGCATTCTGCCTGTCGGGCTTGGTGCAAATCTTGTTCTAACTTTGCTCATAACACTCTCCTATGATTATTTAAATTCTTTCGTAACTTATTTAACTAATAGATATGAGCAGGACGATAAGCCGGGTTATGTCATTGAATGATCATCTATCTAGACCTGCTGTTGCCAACAGGTTCAAGCGACCTACCTGAGACTGACGGGCCGCCATAAGTCTCTTTTTGGTCTTGCTTCGAATGGGGTTTACATCTGCCACCCAGGTTACCCTGTGTGCGGTGGTCTCTTAAGCCACCTTTCCACCCTTACCAGCATACACTGGCGGTATATTTCTGTTGCACTAGCCTTGGAGTCGCCTCCACCGGACGTTATCCGGCATTCTGCCCTGCGAAGCCCGGACTTTCCTCACTAAGCCGAGAGCCTAAGACTCCGGCAAACCGCGAACATTTGTCCTACTCATATTTATTTCGGTTTTAAACCAAATTTAATTTTAACATACTTTATCCACAAACGTCAACGTGGGATCTTTCAGTTTACACACGGAAGCAGCTGCCTCCGATAAATTCCCTTAAAATAGAATTATTCGGGATCAGATTGCTGTCCACGCCGACAAAATAGTCTAAAAACTTCAGGAGCCTTTTTGCTTCCACATATTCCGGTGCATCTCTTTCAATGCCAAACAATAGCGGTTCTGCGTACTGTTTCAGCACCGCCAGCTCATAGATCAATGCTGAATTAAATACCACATCGGCAGAATCCTGATACGGGAAAATATTTTCCTCCTCGCCTCTGCGTACGGAAGCCCACATATCGATGGTATTTTTTGCCGAAGAACCTCTTGTTCTTGCATCACGCACCATTCTGCGGATCAATCGTCCGTCTGTGGTCGGAATCCGGTTATGCTCATCAATATTTAACATGGTCAACGCACTGATGTAGATCTTGAATTTGCTTTCCGACGGAAGTGCATAAGACATGGCATCATTCAGGCAATGGATTCCCTCAATGACCAGAACATCTTCTTTTCCCAGTGTTAAAATCTGATTTCCTTTGTATTCTTTTCTTCCTGTAACAAAATTAAATTCCGGGATTTCCACCGTTTCTCCTGCCAGCAGGCGGTTCATATGATCATTGAACAGTTCTACATCTAAGGCACCCAGACATTCAAAATTATATTTTCCATTTTCGTCCTTCGGGGTATTTTCCCGTTCTACGAAATAATTGTCACAGGCGATCGGGTGCGGCTTCAGACCATGGGCACGCAGCTGTACAGACAGCCTGTGGGAAAAGGTTGTCTTTCCGGAAGAAGACGGTCCCGCAATCATAATGATCCGCTTGGAAGGATCTGCTGCGATCTTTCCGGCAATGTCACCAATCTGTTTTTCCTGAATGGCTTCCTGTACCAGAATCATTTCCGAAAGATTACCCTTTGCGATCAGATCATTTAACTCTCCAACTGTAGAAAGTTCCAGCATTTTTCCCCATTCTTCTGATTGTCTTAAAACATCAAACACTTTTTTGCTAAATTCTACCGGCGGCACTTCTCCCCACTTCCCTTTTTTCGGGAACTGCAGGATAAATCCGTCCTCTGCCGGTTCTAAGGCAAACCATTTCAAATAACAGGTATTTGGCACCATATATCCATAATAATAATCCTGGAAACCGCCAATACTGTAAATGTTGACTTTCGATGCACGACGGTAGCGGAACAGTGCCGCTTTATCATGCATTCCGTATTCCGCAAACCGATTGATCGCTTCCTGCGTATTGACGACCTCTTTTTTGATAGGAATGGCTTCTTCCACATAGGCTTTCATTCTTGCTTCAACTTTTTTTGTAAACTGCCCGTCAATTTTCAGGCTTCCGCTGAGGGTACAAAAATAGCCTGCTCCTGCCGAAAACTCTACCCGCACCTTTCCGATCTCCTCTCTGGTATAAAGGTCATAAATTGCTTTCAGCATTAAAAATGTGGTACTTCTCCGATAGGAATTATATCCGGGATTTTCATGAAAGAACACCGGTTCCACAACGCAGTCCCGTTTGACCTTCTTTGTCAGTTCTTCTAATTTTCCATTTACTTTGACAAGAATGATCTGTTCTGCCAGTTTCGGCTCCGCTTCTTTTATGATCTGCTCATAAGTCGTTCCGGCTTCATATTCTTTGATAACATTTCCAAGAGTTACTTTTTTCATCGCAATACCTCCCAGTTTTCCTTTTTCATCAGAAATTTTAAACAACCGCAAAAGGCTGTCGGATCTTTGCTTTGGTCACCTGTATCTCCGGACAGCTCTTTTCAAGGAACTGACACATATCTTCTATATAAATAGATTCCACACCGTAATGTCCGGCATCAATGATCGGTAGATTCACATCCACCTGATCGATCCCTGTATGATGATCAATGTCTCCGGTAATATAAACCTGTGCACCTTTCCCATGACATTCTCCTAAAAGGCTTTTTCCGGATCCGGGACAGATTGCAGCTACTTCTACTTTCTGTTCCCCATTTCCGAAATAGCGCACTGACGGAAGTTTAAAACATTCCTTTACAAAAAGCGCACACTCCTGCAGGGTCATTTCCTTCGGAAGTTTTCCTACCTTACCGATACCGATCCCATCAGCGATTTCTTCCAAAACCTCACAATCTTCCAGTTTCAGATATTCCGCTGCCAGATCTGCCATTCGGCAGCTGTCATAGTTGGTGTGCGTTGACATGCTGCAGATTCCATTTTCGATCAGTTTCAATATTTTTCTTCCCTGAAGGGTATCTGTTGTTACAGAAGAAATTTTAGAAAAAATCAGCGGGTGATGGGTCAAAAGCATATCTGCGCCTGCATGAACCGCTTCCTCGATGATTTCCTCCGTCGCATCTACCGCTACAAAAACGTGGTTGATCTCCTTTTCCGGATTTCCCACCTGAAAACCTGTCGGATCCCATTCTTCTGCATATTTTTTCGGAAACTGCCGTTCCAAAAGATCCAAAATATCTTTACACTTCACCGAGCATTTCCTCCAGTTCTGTCAGCAGCCGCTGAATCTCTGCAGCTCTGTTTTTTGTCTTTTCCGTTGTTTCTTCCTGCAATTTTTTTAAGATCACCTGCTTATTTGCAATCTCCTTTTCCAGATAGGAACGCAGAGTTTCCGGTTCCTCCAATACAGAGCGTTTTCCGAATTTGTATTCTAAATCCGTTAACTTGGAAGCCTTCGGATTTTTGACCGCACGAAACATCGGATAATATTTGCCATCCTCAAAAACCATATGCTCCTTTGTAATTTCATAACCATGTTCATAAAGCCAGATCCGTACTTCCGGAATTTCCGACTGAGGCTGGAGGATCAGCTCCTTTGCCGATGCTGTCACCTCCGGGTGTGCGCTTAAAATCCTAAGGATCAGCGGTCCTCCCATACCGGCGATCAGGATGCTGTCAGCCTCTCCCGGCTGCAGTGCAGCCAATCCATCTGACAATCTGGTCTCGATTGCTTCCTTCATTCCGGATTCTGCGATATGTAATCTTGCCCTTTCCAAAGGCCCTTTGTTGACATCCATTGCAATGGCGTGAGGGATCACATTGTTCTCATAAAGATAAATGGGAACATATCCATGATCTGTTCCCACATCTGCCAAACAATTCCCAGCGCTAACCATCGATGCAACAGATGATAATCGTTGTGATAACTGCATTTTAATCTAAATAATCCTTTAATTTTCTGCTTCTGCTTGGGTGACGAAGTTTTCTGAGTGCTTTTGCCTCGATCTGACGGATACGTTCACGGGTAACGTTAAATTCTTTTCCGACTTCTTCCAGGGTACGTGCTCGTCCGTCATCAAGACCAAAACGAAGACGAAGAACCTTCTGTTCTCTTTCTGTTAATGTTCCCAGCACCTCACTTAACTGTTCTTTTAACAGAGTGAAAGTTGCTGCATCTGCCGGTACAGGCACATGATCATCCTGAATGAAATCTCCCAGATGGGAATCTTCTTCCTCACCAATCGGTGTTTCTAATGACACCGGTTCCTGGGAGATCTTTAAGATCTCACGTACTCGTTCTACCGGCATATTCATTTCTGCTGCAATTTCTTCCGGAGACGGTTCCCGTCCTAACTCCTGCAGCAGCTGTCTGGATACACGGATCAGTTTGTTGATCGTTTCTACCATATGCACCGGAATACGGATCGTTCTTGCCTGGTCGGCAATGGCTCTTGTAATCGCCTGACGAATCCACCAGGTTGCATAGGTACTGAATTTATATCCTTTTCGGTAATCAAATTTTTCTACAGCTTTGATCAGGCCTAAATTTCCTTCCTGGATCAGATCCAGAAACAGCATCCCGCGTCCTACATAACGCTTTGCAATACTTACTACCAGACGAAGGTTTGCTTCAGCAAGTTTTTTCTTTGCTTCTTCGTCTCCTTCTTCCATACGCTGTGCCAGCTCGATTTCTTCTTCTGCACTTAAAAGAGGTACTTTACCAATCTCCTTTAAATACATACGCACCGGGTCTTCAATGCTGATACCTTCCGGAACCGACAGGTCAATGTTTTCCACATCAACGTCATCTTCCTCTGACAGAAGGATTTCATCATCATCTGTCTCTTCTGTTACACGCAGAATATCCACACCGTTCTGCTCTAAAAAATCACAGATTTTCTCTATATCCTCTTTTCCCAGCCCCGTATCACGAAGGCTGTCCAAAACCTCCTGATACTCCAGCATGTTTTTCTTTTTTTTCGCCATTGCCTGAAGTTCTTTGATCTTTTCACTTACTTTCAGCATGCTTTCTTTTTCTTCCATGTTGTCCACCTCTAAACACCTATTCTTTAGCATATCCTCCCTAGAGAGAAATATGCAGTTTCTGTAGTTTGCTCTTTTCCTGAAGGATTTTCTGCCATGCCATCAGATCATTTTTGTCCATTTCATCAATCTGCACATTATAGCTGTGTTCTTTGACTTTCATGATCGTTTCTGTCACTGCTTTTTCAAGTTCTTCCTTCTTTTCAATCTGTTTCAATTCTGCATGAAACAAAGATGCGACTTCCCCTTGATTTTCACTGTCCGCGAAGTGGCTCATAATCTCTGCAGGCTTGATCCTGCCCTGTTTTTTTTGCTGCTGCAGCATTTCCACTACGGTACGATACAATTCATTGGTAAAATCACGAAGCTCTACATGTTTGCTGATCTCCTCATACAATGTATCATCAGAGATCATCCATGTAATCAAAAGCTTTTGCGCTTTTGTGATACCATCTTCCTTCGGCGTTTTTTGGATTCCGGATCTCGGTCTTTCCTTTACCGGACGGAAACTTTCCGCCTCACCCATGGTATCCACCATTTTCTTAAGTTTTTCATACGGCAGATGATAGCGTTCTGCCACCGCCTCCACATAGGCATTTCGTTCGATTTCTTCCGTAAATTCCAAAAGCTTCTTTGCCGCTGCCTTGAAAAAGGCTGTTTTTGATTCCGGATCCTTAAAATCGTAACGTCGCTCTATGACTTCTATCTCAAACAGGAAGCTGTTCACCGCCTGATTGATTCGTTCTGAAAAAGCCTCCGGTCCCAATGCTTTGATAAATTCATCAGGATCCTTATAAGGCTTCATGGAAATAACACTGACACTCAGTCCCGCTTCCTTTAACATAGGAATCGCACGCAGAGCTGCATTGGTTCCTGCTGTGTCACTGTCATAGGTTAAGTAAACCTTTTTGGTATATCTTGCCAGTAACCGGCACTGATTTTCTGTAAGTGCTGTTCCAAGGGACGCCACTGCCTGGGTAAAGCCCGCCTGATGTAGTGCGATCACGTCCATATAGCCCTCACAAATGATCAAATGATCTTTACGGCTTGCTCTCGCAAAATTTAATCCATAAAGATTTCGGCTCTTATCGAAGATCTTTGTTTCCGGAGAGTTTAGATATTTGGGCTCTCCTTCTCCCATTACCCGGCCACCGAAGCCGATGACCTTGTGGTTGGCATCCATGATCGGAAACATGACTCTGTTCCAAAATCGGTCATAAGTTCCCGCTTTTTCACTATGGGAAATCAAACCTCCCTCGATCATCATTTGATCAGAAAATCCCTGTTTTTTCAAATAACTATATAAATCTTTTCCGAATTTCGTGGAATATCCCAGGCCAAAATGTCTGATTGTCTCGTCGGTAAGTCCTCTTTTCCGTAAATACTGATATCCAATCTGTCCGTACTGTGTGTGAAGCATTTTATAATAGAAGGTCGCTGCCTGTTTGTACATTTCAAGCATTTTTGTTTTTTCATCCTTCTGCTGCTTCGCACTTTCCGAATATTCGATTTCCGGCAGTTCTACCCCTACGCGCTCTCCAAGTGCTTTTACTGCTTCCGGAAAAGTATAATTTTCGTAATCCATCAGAAAACTAAATACATTTCCTCCCTTATGGCAGCCAAAGCAATAGTACATCTGCTTTTGAGGGGACACCGAAAAAGAACCTGTCTTTTCATTATGGAAAGGGCACAATCCAAAATAGGAACCTCCCTTTCTGGTCAGCTTTACATACTCTCCGACAACACTGACAATGTCATTTTTTTCCCTGATCTCCTCCACCAGTTCATCAGAATAGTACATGTTTACTCCTTATTAACTCCAGGATTTCGGTACGAAATATTCCTGAAATTTCTGTATTGCATACTGGTCAGTCATTCCGGAAATATAGTCGCAGACCACATCTTCCAATGACTCCCCACGATTTTCCAACATATCCACAAATTCCTCGGACATTTTTTCCGGATGCTCCTTATAAAAGGAAAACAGATGCTCCAGCATATCCTGTGCCTTCTGTTCCTCGGATTTTGCCTTCGGATTTGTATAAACATTGGCAAACATAAATTTACGAAGATCCGCCATGGCTTTTTCCACTTCCGCAGACATAGAAATGTCCGGCTTTCCTTCGCTGTTTCTTACGATATCATGAATGACGGTATTCAGCCGTCGACTGGTACTGTTCCCTAAAACATCAGTATACTCCTTCGGAATATCCTCTGCCGTAAGGATTCCTGCACGGATCGCATCATCAATGTCATGATTGATATAAGCGATCTTATCCGACAAACGAACAACCTTTCCCTCTAAGGTACTCGGTCTTCCTGCGGTCCGATGGTTCCTGATGCCGTCCCGGACTTCAAAGGTCAGATTCAATCCTTTTCCACCGTTTTCCAGTCTTTCTACCACTCGAACACTCTGCTCATAATGACCAAAGCCCTTCGAGCACAGCGTGTTCAGTGCTCGTTCTCCGGCATGTCCAAAAGGGGTATGCCCCAGATCATGCCCCAGCGCAATGGCTTCCACCAGATCTTCATTCAGACGAAGTGCTTTTGCAATGGTGCGGGCATTCTGCGATACCTCCAGGGTATGGGTCAGTCTTGTCCGGTAGTGATCTCCCTGCGGTGTCAAAAAGACCTGCGTCTTATGCTTCAACCGTCGAAAAGATTTGCTGTGCAGAATTCTGTCCCTGTCTCTTTGATAAACCGGCCGGATATCGCACTGCGGTTCATAGCGGTCACGTCCTTTGGAATTTTTGCTCAATGCGGCATAAGGACTTAAATACTGTGCTTCCCATTGTTCCTGTTTTTCCCGAATCGTCATATGCACACCTCTCATCAAAAAAGGTACTTCTAAAAGGTATATTCTGTGTAAGTTTCAAATTTCCTTTTTTTAAAATAAAAATATAATTTTCATCACGATTGGTACAATGACGACTGTCATGATCCCGGTCACGACGATTGCCAGACTACTCATGGCTCCCTGCACCTCTCCCAGTTCCAAAGCTTTAGAGGTTCCGATGGCATGGGCTGAGGTTCCCATCGCCAGTCCCTGAGCGATGGGCTCTTGAATTCCAAAGAGCCGATACAGTGTTGACGCCGTACAAACCCCAAAAATTCCGGTAAATACCACGCAGGCAACCGTAATCGAAGGCATCCCTCCGATTTCTTCCGTAATCCCGATAGCAATGGCTGTGGTAACAGATTTTGGCAGAACAGAAGCCGTCAACTCCGGAGAAAGGGAAAACAGCATTGCCAGCCCTCCGATCACTATCATGCAGGAAATACAGCCTGATGCGATTCCCAGAATGACTGCCCACAAATGTTTCTTTAAAATCGCCATCTGACGGTACAGCGGGACTGCAAGGCAAACTGTGGCAGGTGTCAAAAAGTAAGTCAAATATGATGCACCCTTGTCAAAGGTTTCATAATCTACGTCAAGCACCAAAAGCACCGCAATGATCAGAACTGTTCCAATCAGTAGCGGATTTAAAAGACTGCATTTCATTTTTTCAGAAATCTTTAATGCCGCCCAATATCCCAGCAGACTCAGCGCAATCCCGAAATAGACCGAATTTTCTATAAGTTCCATCATGTGCGTTCCTCCTTTTCTCGCTGTCGGCGGATCACCGCCTGAGAAACCCTTCCTGTAACCACAAACACTGCCGCTGCGGACAGAAAGCAGATCAGGATTATAGCCAAAAGACTGTCTTTTATAATACCGATACTGCTCATCAGGCTGACAGTCGGAGAAATAAAAAAGAGCGGCATGATGCCAAGCAGAAAATCTGCAGTTTCTTCAATCTGAGATAGTTTTAAAATTCCGGTCTGCAGACACAAAAATAACAGGAGCATTCCGTAAATACTTCCCGGTACCGGAAGCGGTATCAGAAAATTTAGAACTTCTCCCAGAAAAGTCATTACCACAATGACTGCAAATTGTTTGATAAATTTCATACTCCTCCACCGGATCATTTAGAAATGTCCGGATATTCCTTCTTTCCAACTAAGTTTTTTCGGATATAGGCAAATGTCACTTCTTCTCCCTGCTCATCCAACATATGCAGAAGATATTCCAAAAGTGCTCTTGTCTCCGGATGAATCATGTAAGCATGTTTGCCCTTTTCATAATATTCCAGCGGCATATGCTGATGATAGCTTCCCTTATTATACACTTTAGAGGCAGCAATCCGATCCATCATCATTTCTGCTACATAATTCGGCGGCATTTTACATCCGGTCATTCCTTCTTTATTATCCGGACTATAGTCGATCCAATATTCGAAATGATGCTTATTGCGTCCCTTATGATGAAGCCAGGCAGTCGAATAGCCTTTTTTCATTCGTTCTTTTAAATGTGGACTCGCAGTTCCCTGATAGTTTTTGCAGCCCTGAATAAATTCCGTTGGGCCGTACTTGGACAGATCATGAAGAAGGCCCTGTCTATACAATCCGATTTTAAAGCATTCCTTCATGACAACCCATTTGTGTGTTGTGATGGTCTTAAAGTGACCGATTATCTGATTCATTTTCCATTCCTTCTAATACACAGATCGTTCTTCCGTTCAGTTTCAATATTTTCTGATTGGCAATTTCTGTTCCCTCCGGGGTGAACAGTTCTCCTTCTGTAGAAAAGATTTTTTTCCATTTGCGCCCCTTTTGCAATGTCGGCAGACCAAATTCATGCTCTGACTGATGCAGGTTATAGGCCACATAAATGGTGTTCTTCTCTGCGTATCCTGCACCATACATCATTCCCAGGTGTCTGCGATATGCTTCAAAGCCTCCGTACCAGGCACTTTCCCCATGATAGGACAGATCCGGCACTCCGGTGGACCGATAATCTGTCATGGACGCTTCTTTACTCATATGAAATGCCGGGTGTGCATTTCTAAAAGCAATGAGCTGTTTTACATATTCGGTAAGTTCTTTTGCACTCTTTGAACGGTTCCACTGAATCCAGGAAAGTTCGTTGTCCTGACCATATACATTGTTATTTCCCTGCTGGGAATTGCAAAATTCATCTCCGCCGTAGATCAAAGGAACCCCCTGTGACAGCATCAGCATGGCAAATGCATTGCGCAGCTGTTTGGTACGAAGGGCCTGAATTCCTCTTTTCTTCGACGCTCCTTCCTCTCCGCAGTTCCAGCTGAAATTATAGTTATTGCCGTCCCGGTTATTTTCCCCATTGGCTTCATTGTGCTTTTCGTCATAGGAGACCATATCCATCATGGTAAATCCATTA
Source organism: uncultured Lachnoclostridium sp. (assembly GCA_964580255.1). GTDB lineage: Bacteria > Bacillota > Clostridia > Lachnospirales > Lachnospiraceae > HGM12587. The sequence goes on from CAZOJX010000025.1 coordinate 11,843, forward strand.
TGATTTGCCATGTAATTGACAACTCCATAGCACTCCGGATTTCTTCCGTTCTTTTCCGCAAATGCCCGCAGAACATCCTCGTCCCCTTTTAAAAGACGTCTCGCATCTATGAGAAAGCCTTCACTGTATTCTGCCAGATGTTTGCCCGGAGAATTTTTTTCTTCTCCCAAAAGTTCTGCCGGTTCAAAATATTCCGTAAAGATCTTTGTTTTTTTCAGCGCCGGTTCCATGACGATATTTTTCATCGGTATCGCACTTCGGTTAATATGAATTCCATCAATATGGTATTCCTCTACCCAGTATTTTAAACAGTCCATGATCATATGGGGTGCTGCTGTTTCTTCAAAATAGAATTCTAAAATCAGCTCAATCCCTGCCTGATGAAGGGCTTTTACCAGATCTTTCAGTTCTTTTGCCGCATCTTTACCAGCGGCAAAACTGGCTTTTGGCGCAAAATAAAAGCCGGAAGTGTATCCCCAGTAATTCAATTTCAAACTTTCCTTCGGAAGTTCCCGTTCATATCGATCAGTCTTTTTCTTTGTGCGCGGAAATTCCTCAAATTCATAGATCGGCATCAGCTCCAGCTGCTTGATTCCCAGTGAAACCAGGTATGGAATCTTTTCAATCATTCCCTTAAATGTGCCCTTTGCTCTGACCTTAGAGGACTTGTCCATGGTATAGCCCCGTAAATGAGTACAATAGATCAAAGATTCACAAAATGGAGTTTCCGGATTGCAGTCTCCTTCCCATTGATAGTCTCTGCTGTCAAAGGTACAGCGCAATTTCGTTTCATCGACCTGCTGGCCAAAGTTCCCTTTCCCGGAAATTCCCTTCGCATAAGGATCTAAAACAATCTTTTCCCCTACCTGATAGACATATTCATAATTTTTTCCATTAATCTTTTCCACATTCGCCACATAAATATTCCCCAGACGACGCTTCATCGGGATCTCAAATTCCGGCAGCTGTTCTCCTTTTTTATAAAGAAGCAGCTTGCATGGCTCCTCTTTTTCTACCGCAAATGCAAATTCATAGCCTTTCTGCGTTTTTTTCACTCCAAGTCTCATATCTCCAGTCTCTCTTTCCGCTTTCGCATGCTGTCTTTTTCGTCGATCTCGAAAGTTATCCTTTTATATCATACCGCATTTTGGGATAAATTAGCTACTGTTTTCTGAAAATATCGCAAAAAACGAAACAAGGGAATCTTTCGATTCCCTTAGCGTCGTTTTTATCTAATTTTCCTTCCGTTTCTGATCTGTTTCTTCTTTTATCGGCATCTTTTTCAGATCAGCTTTCAACTGTTTTTTTCTCTTTACGATCCTTAACGCAAGCACTGCTGCTGCAATCACCGCTGCCCAGATCACAAGATACGGGGAAGATCCCAGGAACCAGATTGCCAGGTTCTCAGCATCCCGACCAATTCCGTATACACTGTTGCCAAATTTTTCAGTCACTTTTTCCCAAAATGATTTTGGTTCTGTTTTGGTTTCCCGATCTACTTCATTGATATTGATCGATACTTTACTGTAATCCACCTGATTATCATAAGTTCTCAGCTGTGATGTGTAGGATTCCAGCTGATATCTGACTTCTGATAGTCTGCTCTCAATCGTGATAATGTCTTCTACCGTCTCAGCTTTTTCCATCAGTTCCAGCAAACGAGCCTGTTCCGTCTCCAATGCATTCTTTCTGCTCTCGGTATCCACATACTTTAAGGTAATATCTTCTGTGGATTCAGATATGTAAGTTACATTTGCATTTTCCTTCACATTTTCGATAAAACTGTCCAGCTGATCGCTTGGAATGCGTACTGTCATATAAGCATATCGGTTATAGGAACTATTATAAACAGAACCTCCATCTAACGATGACTGCTCAATATAACCGCCCAGCTGCTGAACCCTTGCCTGAATCTTTTCCAGCACCTCGTCAAAGGTCTTTGTCTGAATTTCCAGATTAACATTCCGGATCAGCTTTCGATCTGTTGAAACAACAGTTCCAACCTCCGCTCCAGCTGCCGAAACCGTCTCTGTTTCATACACCGCCTCATCAAAAACTTCTTCAGTCTTTGCTGCTTCCACAAAATCAGCTGCCTGTGCCGTTGATTTTCCAGACGAACTTCCACAGCCGGACAATCCCAGCATTGCCGCAAACACTACCGCCATAAAACGCATACGAACCTTCATATAACACCTCCTGTAATAACCCGAACAACACTTTTTCATAGGATCATTATACTTTAAGAAAATGAAGAATCAAACTGCAAATTTCTTAGGATTTTATGAAG
>CAZOJX010000025.1:14229-19876 GCA_964580255.1 uncultured Lachnoclostridium sp.
TTTTCTCCTCTTTTTCACATAAATCGCACCGCCAAACGTCATAAGGATTCCTGCAGCAATGCTTCCGTAAAACAGTGGTTTTCGGTTATAAAACTGCACCCATATATTTGGTGTCAGCAAAAAAGTAAGCGTTTCCGTTTCTGTCAGGTTCCCCGCCCTGTCGATTGCCTGAAGTTTCAATGTCTGCCATTGATCTTTTCCCTTTGCGGTGACCGTAAGGATTCCGTTTTTTTCCTGCAGATCAGAGCCTTCATACACCTGTTCTTCTCCATCAAGCCAAAGTCTTACCTGCTTCAATGCCAGATTATCCTGCACATCAACTCGAAGTTCTCTGCTGTTTTCCCGGTATCGCCCGCCATCTTCTGCTCCAGAGATCACAATGCTGGGAGCTGACCGGTCAACCGCAAAGGAGATCTGTTTTCCTCCGGATTGATTATCTGAAACATTTTTTGCCTGATCTTCGGAATATATTGTCAGAGTATAATGTCCTTCCTCCGAAAAATTTTCTGCACCGATGCAGTAGCGGTACTGCTTCCAGCTGGTATCATCACCGTTTTTTTCTACTGTATAATCTATAGTTTCCCGCAGGGTCTTAAGCTTTCCATTATGGCTGCAGACAATTTCATGAAATACCAGACTGTCCACATTGGTCTCTGTGATCGTGATCAGCGGTTCTTTATCTGTATAATAGGTTCCGTTTTCACCTGCCAGTTTTTCGGTTCGCTGATCCAGAGCATAAACCGAGCCAAAGCGATTGACCGAAAACCGGATTCTTTGCTCTGTCCTGTTTCCCGCAAGGTCTTCTGCCGATACTGTCAGGCGATAAAGATCGTCCGATTCCTTTGTGTGAGAAAAATCTTCCAGCCGGAATATCGTGCCATTTGTAATCTGTGCGCTGCTCATTTCAGGCGTTTGCAGACCGTTTTGCCATCCGATCAGCTCTATCCGGATTCCATCTTTCATGGAATTGCTGTCTGTAACCCGGATTTCCGGTGATACGATTCCCTGATTTGCCGATCGATCCGCCACTTCACTGATTTGAATCTCCGGTGCCGTCAGATCCACACAAAAATAATCTCCCGGATATGATTCTGCTACATTTCCTGCCAGATCAGTATAGGAAATATCAAAAGAAAAAAATGCATCATAATCATAAAGAATCTTCGCCCTGTGAATCTCTCCCTGCGAGCTCCAACCCAGAAGCTGCGGCAAAGCAATGTTTTCCCCTTCCTGCACTGCCGACAGCTGAAGTTTCACATCTTCAGGTACAAAGTTCTCCTCAATGATCGTAATTTCCGCAGTTCGTGGCCTATTGTAATAAATTTCATTTTTGAAATTTTCATTATCATAGGATACTCGGATTTTGGGCGCAGTCTGATCGATCACGAATTCGTCCCTTCCATAGCTTCCCGTATTTCCTGCAAGGTCTGTACAGGAAAACTCAAAGCAGTATTCTCCATCCTGCCAAAACTCCACCTGGCATTTCCATACACATGCATCGTTATGACCGGTGTCATAGGGATCCTGACTTCCACGACAGCCATCTGCCCCCTCATGACTCCAGGAATGAATTTTCGCCTCCGGCCCGCTGATCGTAAACTCCACATCTGCCGGATCAAAATTTCGCTCTGTTACATAAATTGTCGCCGCTCTCTTTTTGTCATAATATTTTTCATTTTTCGCTTCCATATTGTCATAGACTACCAAAATCCGGGGTGCAATGGTATCAATGTGGATTTTCGGCAGCAGTTCTTCTAAAACAGTTGTCTGATGTCCTGCATTGTCTGTAAAGGAAAATTCCACAGGAATCTCATTTCTGTTTTGCTTTTGCGCCGAAATCCGAACCTCCTTTTTCACCTGTTCAGTGATAAGCTCCGGTTCCTCCTCATAGGAAATTGTCCCGGAATTTTCTTCTCCCGCCATGTAAGTCAATGAAGCAATTCCGGAATAAGAATCCTGCGCCCAAAATTCCAAAGAAACATCTTTTGCATAATAATTCGGGGTTTTATCATAGGAAGTCAAAAGCTCTGTCCCTGCTGCCGAACAGCTTTCATGGGTATTTTCCGACTCAGCGACAACGCCGATCTTCGTCACGGTCTCAGAAACATTGCCCTGATGATCCTCACCTGACAGGGAAAGCATTCCTTTAAAACTGAAAGGAAGCTCAATCTTTAAAACCTCCTCTGTCATTTCCACAGTTTCAGTTACCTTTTCCTCTTTATCCACATCATGATAGCTGTAGGTAATACTTTTTACACCACTGACCAGGTCTTCCATCGAAAGGTATGCCCACAGCCTTTCTTTCGCAAAATATCCGAAAGTCAGCTGATTGATCTTTCGCATCAATGGACTGTCATTCTCCGTTCGATAGATAATCTCCGGATTTTCCGGCGGTGTCCGGTCAATTCCAAACTGAAAGTCCTGAACCGTTGTATTTCCTGCTTTATCCACAATCTTTGCCTCTACCCGGTAATGCCCGTCCACAGAGATTTGAATGACCCCCACTCCGTTCTCCAGAGGAACCGTTTCCTCCTTCCGCAGATTTTCCTTTCGGTCATAATTCAAAACCCGGATCTGTGTTTTTTCCTCGTCCAAAAAAGGGTCTGTTACCTGAAATTCTGCTGTAATTTCTTCTGCTTTCAGATAATAGGAAAGAAGTTCCAAAAGTTCTCCCTTCTCATCCCGGTATATTGTCTTTAAAACCGGCTTTTTCTGATCGATCACCAGTCTTTTGACAGGTTCCTCTACCGCTTCTCCCAAAACCAATGCTCCGCCGATCTGATCTTCATAGGCCGCCCTCAATTCAAAAGCACATTCCACAGCTTCGTCGCCATCAAACAGAAGGCTGACCGCAAACAGATCTTCCTCAACCGCCTCCCACTGCAGAAGATCGATCTCGATTTTATTCCAGACTGTTTCTCCTTCTTTCCGGTATTCCAGGGCTGTTTTTGCCGTCTGGAACTGTTCCCCATTACAGCGAATGGTCATGAAAATTTCCACCGGCTGAGCGGTATATTCTATTTCTTCAGTTTCATTTCCAATAAAAAAAGCTTCCAAAACTGCCGACGGCACTTCCGGTTCTTCGGATTCTTCTGCTTCTGTCACTTCTTCCGCCTCTGTCTGCATCGCACCACTTGCCGCAAACAATGTGCAGAGCAAAAAAATGATCCAAACCATCTTCTTTTTTCGATTTCTCCAAAAATATTCCAGTACCGTCTTCATATTCTCTTTTTTATAAAGAAATGCTGTGATTCCCATAAAAATGAGCATGCCCGTCAGACACAGCAGACTCAATCGATGGTAAAACAGCATTTGTTTCATAATTTCGTCCATAGTTCCTCCTGTTCTCTAAGTTGTCCGGCCGTATACAGATGCAATGATCTTTTCGGCCTTTCCGATATTTTTCCACAAGGCTTCTATTTCTTCTTTTAATAGTTCCTGAACCATTTCTTCAGATTCTTTAAAATCATTTTTCAAATGCTCCTTTAAATGATCCAGCTGCAAAAACATTTCTTCTTTTTCAACTCCTGCTTTCTGAAATTCTGCCGTTTTACAAAGAATCTGTTCCACCAGTGCCTCATACATGACCAGGGCAGTCCGTTCATTATCTTCCTGCACCAGATTTCCTTCGCTGGCAGCCGTCAGGTCCTCCCAATAATCCTCATAAGTGACCAGCACATCCCCCGCTTCGTCCAGTCTTCCGATCCGGTCATAATAATTTGAAATGACCAGCAGACGTTCTGCACGTTTTCGCTTCTTTTCTTCCAAGTTCTTTGAAGCCGCAGCCCTTGCAAAATATTTTCCGGCATGCTTTTTGTCACTTTTATCTTCGTATTTGTAAAAACAGCAGATGCCTGCCTCATAGCAGAAGTCTGCATAGCCTTCTTCATTTTCCTCAAAATGTCGCTCATAAGGGATTCCGTTTTCATCATATGTATTTAAGATCCTGCGAAGCTCTAGACTTTCCTCCTTGGAAAAGATTTCGTCTTCCAGAAAAACCCTTTTTAAAAGGAGCAGATAAGGTTCTTCTTCTTTGGGAGCCAGTCGGATCGCCTGCTCATAATTTTCTATGGCCTCTCGAGGATCCAACGCATTTTCCGCAGAAATTAAAAATGAATGGTAATGATTTTTTCGCACCTGGTTTTCCTTCAGCAAAAACAGCAGAGAAGCTGTTCCAAACAGCACTGTCACTGCACAGGGAATGAGGAATCTGAGGAACTTCTGTTTTTGTTCCTTTTGGAACTGTTCATCATATTCCCAGTACCGGTTCAATGCATCCAAAAGTGCGGCAGCAGATTGATAACGCTCTGTTTTTGGTGTTTTCGTACATTTAAGTAGGATTTTTTCCAATCCCGGTGAAATTTCCGGACGGAGTTTGCGAATCGGACACAGTGCTTCCGGGGTTTCCCCGCTTAGAAGACGAAAAATGGTGATTCCCAGAGAATAAATATCCGTCCTTGCATCACTCTGCCCGTCAAAGCGATATTGTTCCGGTGCTGCATACCCCTTTGTTCCAAGCAGCACAGTATCCTTTTGATTCTGAGGCTTATATTCTCTTGCTGCGCCAAAATCGATCAGCATAATGTTGCCGTCCGGTTTCAGCATGACATTTGATGGCTTCATATCCCGATAGACGATGGGAGGCGTCCGGGTATGGAGATACTGCAAAACATCACAAAGCTGTTTTGCCCAGCAAAGAACCTTCTGTGGATCCTGAGGACCATATTCCTGCACAATGTCCTCCAAAGAACAGCCTTCAATATAGTCCATAACGATCAGGATCCGGTCACTTTTTTCGATTACGTCCACGATTGCCGGCAAATGGGGATTTTTCAGCCGCTTCATCATCTCGATCTCTTTTCTGTCCATGGCAAGATCCCGGTAATCTTTTTTTAGAATTTCTTTGATCGCCCATTGTTTATTAACTTTTTCATTCATTGCAAGATAAACGATACTCATACCGCCTTTTCCTACAATGTTTAAGATCTTATATTTTCCGTCAATGACAGAACCAATTTTCAACACGCAAAATACCTCTGTTTTAAAAATTGGAGCAGTTTATAAAATTTTATTTTCTTTGGGATTTTGTAAGAGTTTTAGAATTTACAGGGAAAGAAAAGAACTTTCTTTCCCTGTGATAAATTTCTTTTTTGAATGATTACATCATTCCGCCCATACCTGCGCCGCCTGCTGGCATTGCCGGAGCGTCTTCTTTGATCTGAGCAACACAAGACTCTGTTGTCAGGAATGTAGAAGCAACACTTGTTGCATTCTGCAGAGCACTTCTTGTTACCTTTGCAGGGTCAAGAATACCTGCTTCTACCATGTTAACATATTCTTCATTGTAAGCATCGAAACCTACACCTACTTCGGATTCACGCACTTTGTTGATGATCACTGCGCCTTCCAGACCTGCGTTTGCAGCAATGTGGAACAATGGAGCTTCCAGTGCTTTTAAGACTACCTTTGCACCTGTTCTTTCATCACCGTCTAAGGTTTCTACTAATTTTGCAACTTCTTTAGAAGCGTGAATGTAAGCAGAACCACCGCCGCATACGATACCTTCTTCAACTGCTGCTCTTGTAGCATTTAAAGCATCTTCCATACGAAGTTTTGCTTCTTTCATTTCTGTTTCTGTTGCAGCACC
>CAZOJX010000026.1:0-18007 GCA_964580255.1 uncultured Lachnoclostridium sp.
ATCCTTGAGACAATCAAAAACCCAACACTGACTCATGAACAGAAGGTTGCCGCAACCTCCGGTCTGGCTGATTCCTTATTAGAGGTACTGGATCTGCCGGAAGGACTTGATGAGCTTTTGAATGTTCCAATCGATTGCAAATGTATCTGCGACTTAAATGAAGGTCACGCACCGATGCGTCCGAGATACATTATCCCGGATTATGAAAAGTTCATGAAAGAAGGAAGCGAATTCTTAAACCTGAAGCCGGCAACGGATCTATACGAAGCGATCAACAATCTTTTGATCTTCTATAAGCATGTACCTAGCATTACCAACTTTCCGGTATATTTAGGACAGCTGGATCTTCTTTTAGAGCCGTACATTGATACGGTACCGGAAGAACAGGCAAAGAAACTGATCAAAATGTTTTTAGTACATATTGACCGGACAATCTTAGATTCCTTTTCTCATGCAGATATCGGACCGAAAGCAACGAAAGCCGGATATCTTCTTTTGGAAGCGGAGAAAGAATTAGAGCAGGCAGTGCCGAATTTAAGTATGAAATATGAAGAAGGCGTGACAGAAGACGAATTTGCCCTGGCAGCCGTTGATTGTGCCCTTCACAGTGCAAAACCAAGCTTTGCAAACCACAAGATGTTTAAAAGTGAACTGACAGAGGACTATGTGATTGCAAGCTGCTATAACGGTCTGCGTGTGGGCGGCGGTTCCTATACGTTATGCCGTCTGATTCTTGGGAATATTGCAAAAAGATCAGAAAATCTCAAAGATTTTAAGGAAAACCAGCTGCCGTATGTGCTGAATATCATGGCAGAATATATGGACGCAAGAATTCGTTTTGAAGTAGAGGAAAGCGGGTTCTTTGAAAATAACTTCCTTGCCAGAGAAGGCTTTATCCACAGAGATAAATTTACAGCCATGTACGGTATGGTGGGTCTTGCAGACTGTGTCAACATTCTTCTTGAAAAAGAAGGAAAGACCGGAAGATTTGGCCATGATGAGATCGCCAATGACCTTGGTGTAGAGATCATGGAACAGATCGATGCCTTTAATAAAGCACACAAAAATCCTTACTGCGAGATTACAGACGGACATTTCCTCCTGCATGCACAGGTAGGGATTGCAGAGGATGTCGGAGTAACACCGGGAACCCGTATTCCGATCGGAGAAGAACCTGAAGAACTGATCGACCATTTAATGGTATTGAGCAGATTCCATAAATATTTCCCATCAGGAACCGGAGATATTTTCCCAATCGATGTGACAGTTCATAAAAACCCGGAATATGTCTTAGACATTGTAAAGGGATCTTTTAGACAGAATTTAAGATATTTATCCTTCTATTCCAGCGACAGTGACGTGATCCGTGTCACAGGATATCTGGTAAAACGTTCCGAGGTTGAAAAGCTTCAGGGTGGTCAGGCTGTTTTACAGGATACCACCGCCCTGGGAATGGGAGCGTTCAAAAACAGTCACATTCTGGAAAGAAAGGTACGCTGATGAAAGCAGTTGTCAATAAGATCATTCCGTTCAGCAGTGTTGACGGACCGGGAAACCGTACCGCAGTTTTCTTACAGGGCTGCAATATTAACTGTAAATATTGTCACAATCCGGAGACCAGAGCGCTTTGTGTCGGCTGCGGAAAATGCGTGGAAACCTGTCCGGCAGGTGCCCTGGAAAAAAATGCTGAAGGAAAGATCCTGTATCACCCGGAAAAATGTGTCCAGTGTGATACCTGCATACATGTCTGTCCAAATGACAGTTCCCCAAGAACTGCGCTGATGACACCTGAGGAATGTTACCAAAAGGTGAAAAAGCAGATTCCGTTTATCAGAGGACTGACTGTTTCCGGCGGGGAGTGTATGCTGAGACCGGATTATCTGAAAGTTTTGTTCCGATTGGCGAAAGAGGACGGGTTAAATACCATGATCGACAGCAACGGAACCATTCCATTCTGGGAATATCCGGAACTTCTGGAAGTGACAGACGGCGTGATGCTGGATATCAAGGCATTTGATGCAAAGGAGCATGCCCTTGTTACCGATGCAGGGAATGAGAATGTTCTTAAAAATGCGGTTTACCTTGCAGAACAGAAAAAACTGTTCGAAGTCCGGGCAGTGATCGTGCCGGATTTATACGATACAAAGAAAAGTATCCAAAACATGGCGGAATTTCTGTCACCATATTTGAAGATACAGGAATTTCGGATCAAACTAATTGCTTATAGGCCTATGGGAGTTCGTGAAGAATATGCACATTATCAGGTGCCGGGAAATGACTACCTGGAAGAATTGGCAGAGATTCTAAGGACTTACGGGTTTAAAGATATTATCATTATATAACGAAGGAGGGCGGAATATTGGGAAAAATGAGTCATATGGATGAAAACACGGTTGTAATCTCCATGAAAGACATTGTAAAAAAATTCGGCGATTTTACGGCCAATGATCATATTAACCTGACCGTACACAAAGGAGAAGTACATGCGATCTTAGGAGAAAACGGTGCAGGAAAGAGTACGTTAATGAACGTGCTTTGCGGGTTATACAAACCGACCAGCGGCCAGATTTTTATGAACGGAAAGGAAGTTGCTTTTTCCAGCCCGAAAGATGCCATTGATATGGGAATCGGTATGGTTCACCAGCATTTCATGCTGATCCAGCCGTTTACAGTGACAGATAACATTATCTTAGGGGTAGAGCCGGTGAAAGGGCTTACTGTAGATAAAAAGACAGCCAGAGAAAAAGTACTGGAATTATCTGAACGCTATAATATGAAAATCAATCCTGATGCAAAGGTAGAAGATATTTCTGTCGGAATGCAGCAGCGTGTAGAAATCTTAAAGGTATTATACAGAGGAGCTGATGTTCTGATCTTGGATGAACCGACTGCTTCTTTAACACCACAGGAAATCGAAGGTCTCATGGAAATCATCGAAAACCTGACAGCAGACGGAAAGAGTATCATTCTCATTACTCATAAGCTGAAAGAAATCACTGCATCTTCCGATAAATGTACAGTTATCCGTCAGGGTAAATACATTGATACTGTAGATGTAGACAAGGTAAATGAAAATGAACTGGCAGCCATGATGGTTGGTCGTGATGTAAACTTTAAAGTTGAGAAAAAGGATCAGGAAGCCGGAGAGGTTGTATTAGAAGTTAAAGATATTCATGCAAAAGATTATCGTGGGGTTGAGATCTTAAACGGTCTGAACCTGAATGTAAAAAAAGGGGAGATCGTAGGCCTTGCCGGTGTTGACGGAAACGGACAGACCGAGTTGGTAGAGATTCTCACCGGACTTCGTAAAGCAGAATCCGGAGAAGTACTCATCAACGGAAAAAATGTGATCAACTGCACACCGAAGGAAACTTTCGATGCAGGAATATCCAGTATTCCGGCTGACCGTCAAAAACATGGTCTTGTTCTGGAATTTTCTAATGAAGACAATATGATCCTTCAGCATTTTGGAGAAGCTCCATATGCAAAGAAAGGATTTTTAAACAGAAAAGCAATTCGTGAGCATGCTACCGAATTGATGGAAAACTTTGATATTCGTCCGAGAGGAACAGAAGGTGCACCGTCAGGAACCCTTTCCGGCGGTAACCAGCAGAAGGTCATCATCGCACGAGAAGTGACCAATGATAAAGAACTTCTGATCGCAGTTAACCCAACCCGTGGCTTGGACGTTGGTGCCATCGAATTCGTACACAAATACTTAGTAGAACAGAGAAATAAGGGACGTGCAGTCCTCTTAGTTTCCTTCGAGCTTGACGAGATCATGAGCTTATCTGACCGCATCGAGGTTATCTTTGATGGACAGATCACAGGAAGTGTCTCAGGAAAAGAAGCTGATGAAAAAGAATTAGGATACTTAATGGCAGGAGGAAATAAGGAATGAAAAAGTTAAAGAATTTATTGGAATCCAATGTGCTTTATACTGCTCTTGCGATTATCATCGGATTCGTGATCGGAGCAATCTTCCTTGCAGTGGCAGGAATCAGCCCGGCAGCAGCTTACGGAAAATTGCTGGACGGTGTGTTTGGAAAACCGAAATTCATGGTCTGGACACTGGTTTATGCCAGCCCATTGATCTTTACCGGTTTAAGTGTTGCCTTTTCTTTAAGAACCGGTGTATTTAATATCGGTGCAGAAGGCCAGTTCGTAGTTGGTGCCATGGCAGCCTGTGCCTGTGGAATCCTCTTAAAGCTTCCGCCGGTGCTTCATGCCATTGTATGTGTACTGGCAGCGGCAGCCGCAGGATTTTTGTGGTCCTATCTGGTAGGAATTTTAAAAGTAAAAAGAGGAATCCACGAAGTATTATCTTTCATTATGTTTAACTGGATCGCTTTTTATTTATCAAACTTTTTGGTAAATACACAGACCCTTCATAAAGAAGGAAGCGGTGAGGCAACGAAAAATGTTTTAGACAGTGCCCGCCTCTTATTCCCGGAAGGAATCTTAAAGGTATTAGATTGTAATGGTGCAAACTGGGGATTCTTGCTTGCTATCGTTGCAGCAGTTGCTATGTGGATCATCATTGAAAAGACAACCTTGGGATATCGTTTAAAAGCAGTTGGATTTAACCGTGATGCAGCAACTTTCGGCGGTATCAATGCAGACAGATCTGTTTTGACAGCCCTTGGAATTTCCGGCGCCCTGGCCGGAATCGGCGGTGCTGTACAGGTTCTTGGTATGTCCGGACGTATCAGCCAGTTCGCAGGTCAGGAAGGCTACGGATTCGAAGGAATTACCGTTGCCCTGATTGCAGGCTCTAATCCTTTGGGATGTATTTTCTCCGGAATCTTCTACGGAGCCATGAAGTATGGCGGATCCAAGCTTACCATGGTAGGTGCGCCGGAAGAAGTCATCGACATCATTATGGGCTGTGTGATCATCTTTATCGCTATTTCCGGTGTGTTTAAAGAATTATTCACCAGAAAGAGAAAGCGTGCGTAAGGGAGGAGAGAACATATGGATTTATTTATCAGTAATTTAGGACTTTTGATCAATGCAACCTTAGTTGCGACACCTCCGCTTTTACTTGCAGCTTTAGGATCCTGTTTTTCAGAACGAAGCGGTGTTGTAAACCTTGGTATTGAAGGAATGATGACCATCGGTGCTTTTACGGGAGCAGCTGTAGGTCTTGTTGTAAATAACGGTTGGATCGCATTTTTGGCAGGTGGTCTTGCAGGTGCGCTGCTCGCTACCGTTCATGCTATTGTATGTATCCAGTTCCATGCGGATCAGACCATTGCAGGTACTGCCATCAACTTTATCGGACCGGGTCTTGCGGTATTCTTATGTAAAGCAATCTTCGGTTCCAACGATACACCGCCATTATCTTTGGATCAGAAACTCCAGAAGTTATTCGAAGGTGTTTTCCCGGCAGGTTCTTTCTGGGGAAATGTATTAAATGTTTATGTGGTTGCATATCTTGTATTTATACTGGCTTTGATCGCTGTTTTCGTATTTTATAAGACAAAATTCGGAACTCACTTACGTGCTGTCGGAGAACATCCGGAAGCTTGTGAATCCTTAGGCATCAGCGTTTATAAGGTTCGTTATATCTGTGTGATCCTTTCAGGATTTTTAGCAGGTCTTGGCGGAGCTTTCGTAACGACAGCTACCATCAACCAGTTCCGACCAAGCGTTATCGTAGGTCAGGGATACATTGCGATTGCAGCAGTAATTTTTGGAAAATTCTCACCGGGCGGAGCAGCAAAGGCATGTCTGCTCTTTGGCTTCTGCAGTGGTGTAAAATCTATTTTAAGCATGTACAATGTCATCGATGCAAACCTGATCTCTATGATCCCGTACGTCGTGACCATCATTGCACTGGTACTGTTTGTAGGTAAGGCACATACGCCTGCAGCAAACGGAAAACCATTTATCAAATCGAAATAATTATTTTGGAATGGTATCCGGAATTTGTAGAAAGTACAGCCGGATACCGTTCTTTATCAAAAAGGAGGAAAAATACATGGCAATTCCAACACCACACATCGGAGCAAAAAAAGGAGATTTCGCAAAGACCGTATTGATGCCGGGCGATCCCCTGCGTGCAAAATACATTGCAGAGACCTATCTTGAAAATCCAAGACTGGTGACTTCTGTCAGAAATATGTACGGTTACACAGGAACTTACCATGGAAAAGAGATTTCTGTTATGGGCGGAGGAATGGGAATCCCGTCAATCGGAATCTATTCCTATGAATTATTTAATTTTTATGATGTAGATCAGATTATACGTATCGGTTCTGCAGGAGCCTTACAGGATGACTTAAACTTAATGGACGTTGTCATCGGTATGGGTGCATGTACAGACTCCAATTTTGTGAAACAGTACAATCTGCCGGGAACTTATGCACCGATTGCAGATTATGGTTTGATGAAACGTGCTATTGATGCAGCAGAAGAACAGGGAACCAATTATGTAGTAGGAAATATCCTTTCTTCTGACGTATTCTATAATGCAGACGAGACAGTCAACGGAAGATGGAGAGATATGGGTGTGCTCTGTGTAGAAATGGAAGCCGCAGCTCTTTATATGAATGCAGTAAAAGCGAAAAAGAAAGCACTCTGCATCTTAACGATCTCCGATCACATTTTCAAACATCAGGCACTGAGCGCAGAAGAACGTCAGCTTGGTTTCGGGAAAATGATGGAAATCGCATTAGAATTGGCATAACAGGAGATAATCATGAAAGCAAACGAAATTTTAAGCTATGTAGATCATACATTACTGACCCAGACAGCAACCTGGGAAGAAATTAAAGCAATCTGTGATGATGCGATCAAATATGGAACCGCATCGGCCTGCATTCCGCCTTCTTATGTGGCACAGGCAAAGGAATATGTAGGAGAACGTCTGGCGATCTGTACAGTGATTGGCTTTCCAAATGGTTATATGACCACAGCTGCAAAAGAATTTGAAACAAAAGATGCTCTTGCAAATGGTGCTGACGAGATCGATATGGTCATCAACATTGGCTGGCTGAAAGATAAAAAGTACGATCTTCTGGAAAAGGAGATCCGCACTCTGAAAGCAGCCTGCGGAGAGAAAATCTTAAAGGTGATCATTGAAACCTGTCTTTTAACAGATGACGAAAAGATCAAAATGTGCGAGATCGTAACAGCTGCCGGTGCAGATTACATCAAAACCTCTACCGGATTTTCCAAAGCCGGTGCAACCTTTGATGACATTGCACTTTTTGCAGCGCATATCGGACCGGACGTTAAAATGAAGGCTGCCGGAGGAATTTCCTCTATGGCAGACGCAGAAAAATTTTTAGAGCTGGGTGCAAAGCGTCTTGGAACCAGCCGTATCGTAAAAATCGTGAAAAACGAAGAAGGCTCAGGATACTAGGAGGCAGAAGGCATGCTTGACAAGGAAAAGATCGAAGAACTGATCGGAATTGCCGTAGAAATGACGAAAATGTCCTACAGCCCATATTCTAATTTTAAAGTAGGCGCAGCATTGCTGGCAAAAAATGGTCAGATTTATCGTGGCTGCAATATTGAAAATGCCGGCTATACACCGGCGAACTGTGCAGAACGCACTGCATTTTTTAAAGCGGTCAGCGAAGGTGTGAAGGAATTTACAGCCATTGCTGTAGCCGGAGGAAAAAACGGGGAGCTGACAGAGATCACAGCACCGTGCGGTGTCTGCCGTCAGGTTATGATGGAGTTTTGCGATCCGAAAACATTTCAGATCATTATGGCCACAGATAAAGATAACTATAAGGTAATGACCTTAGAAGAATTACTTCCGATGGGCTTTGGCCCGGCCAATCTGGCTTAATGAAAGTTTCGGAAAGGAATTGAAAAATGAAAAAGATCAATCGAGTATTTGTAGTAGTGATGGATTCTTTGGGCGTTGGAGAAATGCCGGATTCCAAAGAATTTGGAGATGTCGGTGTGAATACACTGGGACACATTTCTGAATCCGTGGAGCATCTGGAAATGCCGAATCTGCAGAAGCTTGGAATGGCCAACATTACACCGCTGAAGCAGGTATCACCGGTGGAGAAGCCTTTGGGCTACTATGGAAAATTAAGAGAAAAAAGTCCTGCAAAGGATACCATGACCGGACATTGGGAAATGATGGGACTGGAAGTGACCGTTCCGTTTAAAACCTTTGACCAGACAGGATTTCCAGAGGAACTGATCCGGGAACTGGAAAAGAGAACCGGACGAAAGATCATTGGAAATAAGAGTGCCAGCGGTACGGAAATTTTGGAAGAACTTGCAGAGGAAGAAGTAAAGCATGGCTACATGATCGTGTACACTTCAGCGGATTCTGTTCTTCAGATCTGCGGAAATGAAGAAACCACCGGACTGGAAGAATTATATCGCTGGTGTGAGATCGCCAGAGAACTGACCATGAAGGACGAATGGAAGGTTGGACGTGTCATCGCCAGACCGTACGTAGGATTGAAAAAAGGCGAATTTAAGAGAACCAGCAATCGACATGACTATGCGTTAAAGCCTTACGGAAAGACTGCACTGGACGCCATGAAAGCGGCAGGACTTGATGTGATCTCCGTAGGTAAGATCAAGGATATCTTTGACGGAGAAGGAATTACGGAAGCCCACAAATCGACTTCCTCTGTTCATGGAATGGAGCAGACCATTGAGATTGCCAAGAAAGATTTCCATGGACTTTGCTTTACGAATCTGGTGGATTTTGATGCTCTTTGGGGACATCGCAGAAATCCGGCAGGCTATGGAGAAGAAATTGAAAAATTCGATAAGAATTTAGGAGTTCTTCTGGATACGTTACGGGAAGATGATCTGCTGATCATTACGGCAGACCATGGAAATGATCCGACTTATACCGGTACAGATCATACCAGAGAAAAAGTTCCGTTTTTGGCTTATTCAAAATCTATGGAGGGCTGTGGAGAACTTTCAGAAGCATCTACTTTTGCAGTGATCGGTGCAACGGTTGCGGATATTTTTGATGTAGAAATGCCGGAAGGAACCATTGGAACCTCCATTTTAGACAGTCTTATGTAAGAGGACAGCTTGTCCGCAAAATGAAATTTTAAGATACAACAGGGAAAAACAATGAAAAGTATTATTATCGGAATTGCCGGTGGAACCGGTTCAGGAAAATCAACGTTTACCAATCGATTAAAAGAGGAATTCAAGGACAATGTGGCAGTGATCTATCATGACAACTATTATCGTGATCAGAGCCATATGACCTTTGAAGAACGTGTCAAAACAAATTACGATCATCCGGATTCTATTGAAACGGATCTTCTGATTGAGCATATCCGACAGCTGAAGGAAGGAAAGGCTATTCAGTGTCCGGTATATGACTATTCACAGCATAACCGTTCTGATCAGGTGACAACGGTAGAACCGAAAAAAGTGATCCTGTTGGAAGGAATTTTGGTGCTGGCAGACGAACGGCTGCGTGATCTGATCGACATTAAGGTTTATGTAGAAGCAGATGCAGATGAGAGAATCCTTCGTCGTGTGATCCGCGATGTAAAGGAACGAGGCCGCGACATTGAAGGAGTAGTAGAGCAGTATCTGACAACTGTAAAGCCGATGCATTATCTTTATGTAGAACCGACAAGAAGTACCGCAGACATTGTGATCAACAGCGGAAAGAATCCGATTGCCTTTGAGCTTGTGAGAAACAGCATCAAAAAGATTTTGGATAATGATGAAGAATAAAAAACTCCCGCAGAGTTTTCCGTCTAATAACGACCGGAAGCTCTGCGGGAGTTTCTTTTTTAAAGATCGATGGAAATGTTCTGTTCTTCGATTTTGTGCTTTCTTGCATAGCCGGAAAGGATCAGTGTCAATGCACCGTCTCCGGTGACATTACATGCTGTACCGAAGCTGTCCTGCAGGGCAAATACAGTCAGCATCAGAGCTGTTCCGGTGGCATCAAAGCCGAGAACTCCTGTAATCAGTCCTAAAGAAGCCATGACGGTTCCTCCCGGAACACCTGGTGCACCGATGGCGAAAATACCAAGGAGCAGGCAGAAGATGATCATGCTTCCAACGGACGGGATGGTTCCATATAATACCTTGGAAACAGTCATAACAAAGAATACTTCTGTTAAAACTGATCCGCAAAGATGGATATTTGCAAAGAGCGGAATACCGAAATCAACCATATCACTGCGCAGTGTCGGTTCTGATTTTTTAGCACAGCGTAAGGCAACTGCCAAGGTTGCTGCGGAGGACATGGTTCCTACAGCGGTAATGTATGCAGGACCGTAGTTTTTCACTACATTCAGTGGATTTTCTCCGGAGTAGATACCGCCGATTCCGTACAGAAGTGTCATCCAGATAAAATGTCCGACCATAACGATCAGAACAACCACGATAAATACCGGAAGCTGTTTCGTAATGGTTCCTTCATAGGAAAGACCGCAGAAGGTCAGTGCAATAAACCATGGAAGGAGCGGAATGACCACTCTTGTAACAACTTCCAGAACGATCTTCTGAAATTCGTCCAGTACTGCGGTGATGGTAGTTGCCTTTGTCCAGGTGGCAGCCAGCCCCACCAAAACAGAAAATACCAGTGCACTCATGACAGGCATGATCTGCGGAATATCTAACTGGAAGACTGCTTCCGGAAGTGTTTTTAATCCTTCCACTTCAGAAACGATGGAAAGTCTTGGGATGATTCCAAAGCCTGCACACATGGAAAAGAGTGCAGCACCGATCGAGGAAACATAGGCCAGAAGAATGGCTACCCCAAGCATTTTTGAAGCATTGTTTCCAAGCTTGGTGATCGATGGTGCAATAAAGCCGATCACGATCAGCGGAACACAGAAATTGATCAGCTGTCCGAGAATGTATTTTACAGATACGATCACATTTAAGCAGCCGCTCACAAGTCCTGCGGCAACTCCCTGATCCTCTGCGGTGCTTAATAAAAGCCCTACGAGGATTCCTAAAATAACACCTACCAGTAACTTAAAAGGCAGGCTGTTTACGATTTTTTTCATTTTTCTAATCTCCAATCATCATTTTAATCACTTCTTCGTTGGTCTCTTTCATACCTTCTTTACCAAGACGCCCAACATTGGAAATGGTTGCTTCTACGCCCTTGGTGACGATACCGTCGCCGGCATAGAATTGCTGACCGTTCAGGTACATATGATAACCCAGAATTCCTGCATCAACAGAGGATGCGATCTTTGCTGCGCAGGATGCTTTTGCACCGTCGCAGACCATGCCGGAAACAATCGCCAATGCATTGACCAGGGTATGAACGATCTCAAGATATCCGCCGCCGCTTAAATAGGCGATTCCGGCTCCGGCTGCAGCACCTGCAGTAACTGCACCGCAATAAGCAGACAGGCGGCCAATACCGGTTTTCTGGTGAATGGCGATCAGGTTGGAAAGGGCAAGGGCACGATAGACCTTTTCCTCAGGAACCTGATATTCCTTTGCATATTCCAGAAGCGGGAGGGAGCAGGTGATTCCCTGATTACCGGAGCCTGCATTGATGATTACCGGAAGCTCACAGCCGTTCATACGTGCATCGGAAGCTGCGGCAGCCATTGCTTTGGCTCTGGTTCTCACATCATTGCCGTAGGTTTTTAACAAAACCTTTCCAATGTTTGCCCCGTAATCTTTTTCCAGACCTTCTTTGGCAATCGCAGTATTGTATTCCATCTGACGCTTCAGCAGGTCTTTAATATCACAGATCTCTACCGAATTGATAAAATCCCAGATACTTTCTACGTCCAGAAGGGAACGATCAGTGAGTCCTTCTTCGGAATCATCCTTTACCGGAACGTCCAAAAGCACCTGTCCGTCCTTTTCTATGTGCACCAGATTGGTGTGGAAATTTGCGATTCGGACGCTTGCATGGGAGGTTTCTTTCCAAACATCTACCACAATATCAAAGGTTATACCATGATCGATATGTTCTACGGAAATTTCCACAGTGTCCAAAAAATGACGCATTTCTTCAATCTGCGCTTTGGAAACTTCGGAAATGACTTCCAATGCTTTTTCGGCTTTTCCTGCAACGATTCCTGCCGTAGCTGCCGCCGGGATTCCGCGTAAATGATCGGTATTTGGCACGACCACACTCTTTACATTTTTGATAATGCTTCCGCTGGCACCGATGTGTACCCGATCAGGCAATGCACCTAAAACTTCCCGGGCTTTCGCAGCCGCATAGGCCAATGCGATAGGTTCTGTACAGCCCATGGCAGGGATCAGTTCTTCTTTCAGAATCTGAATATAAGCTTCATATTTTTTGTCGGATTTTTTCACGAAACTCCTCCTTTCTCATCAAACTCATTCCTATAGTTTACGGGAAAGCAGCTGGATTTTCAAGTGACAAAAGGTACGGAGTGTAGTAATCTTAAAAGATAGAAAAAAAGAAAGTAAAATTTAAGTGAAATGTATGTAAAAGATGGGGTAAAAACTGCCGGAAAAGGTGTCTTAACCGAAAATTAACCATAGCACATGCTATACTTTTAGCCGTCGGGAGGTAATGATGAAATTAAGAAGAGTTTTGAAGGACAGCGCATTTACGATCGTCGTTCTTTGTACAGCGTTTATCATCAGTCTTACCATTGAAAGACTGTTTGATGCGAAAATGCCAATCGCAGCAATTTTTTCTCTTGCGGTTTTTGTAATCTCAAGATACACCGTCAGTTACTTTTACGGAGTTGCTGCTTCCCTGATTGGAATGCTGGCGGTAAATTTTGCATTTACCTTTCCATATTTCAAATTTAACTTTGTCATTATGGATAATATGGTTTCGGCCATTGTTATGCTGAGCATTTCCATTATGACCAGTGTACTGACAACGGAATTAAAGCGTCAGGAAAAAATGAGGATGGAAACGGAAAAGGAAAAAATGCGGGCGAATCTTCTGCGGGCTATTTCCCATGATCTTCGCACACCGCTGACAACCATTTATGGTTCCAGCTCTGCGATGGTGGAAAGCGCAGACGATCTGACCAAGGAACAGATGGTGGAGCTGGCGGATGATATCAGAGAAGATGCACAGTGGCTCATCGGCATGGTAGAAAATTTATTGTCTGTAACAAAAATTGACAGCGGAGATGTGAAATTGATCAAAACACCCGTGGTTTTAGAGGAGCTGATCGATTCGGTACTGGTCCGTTTTAAAAAACGGTATCCGAAACAGGAGGTTCAGGTTGAAATTCCGGATGAATTTATCAACATTCCGATGGATGCAGTATTGATGACTCAGGTAATCGTAAATATGCTGGAGAATGCAGTGCAGCATGCGAAAGGTATGAAAACACTGATTCTGCGGGTTTATGTAGAGGGAGAAGATGCTGTATTTGAGATCATTGATGATGGATGCGGGATTCCCAAGGAACGAATGGACCGGATCTTTACCGGATATTTCGAGACCGGAAATCTGCCAGCAGACAACCAAAAGAGAAATATGGGGATTGGTCTGTCTGTTTGTGCATCGGTGATCAAAGCACATGAAGGAAAAATATCAGTGGAAAATCTTAAGGAAGGCGGCTGCTGTTTCAGATTTAAACTGAGAATGGAGGAAGAGGAAGATGAACAGTAATAAATATAAGGTACTGATCATTGAAGATGAGGGAAATATCAGACATTTTGTGAAAACGATCCTGAATGCCAACGGATATCAGGTGATTGAAGCAAAAACGTCTGCAGAAGGGAAAATGGCATTTATGTCCCATTCACCGGATGTAGTGATCCTGGATCTTGGTCTTCCGGACGGAGACGGCATGGACTTTTTAAAGCTGATCCGCATGGATTTTTCAACACCGATCATTGTTCTGTCTGCCAGAACAGACGAAAAAGATAAGGTAGCAGCACTGGATGCAGGAGCCAATGATTACATTACGAAGCCTTTCGGCACTGCAGAACTTCAGGCGCGTGTGCGTGCGACCCTTCGAATCCATCAGCAGAATATGAACAGAAGTCTCGGAGGCGACAGAAATTTCCAATTGGGAGATTTGGTCATTGATTATGATACCAGACATGTGCTGATCAAAGGGGAAGATATTAAGCTGACACAGACAGAATACAATATTGTAGCGCTTCTTGCTGCCCATTCCGGAAAGGTAATGACTTATTCGGAGATCATTAAGGAAATCTGGAAATGGTCTGATGCAGGAAGTGTGAAAAAACTTCAGGTCAATATGGCGAATATCAGAAAAAAAATGGGCGTGAAACCGGGCGATAAGCAATACATTTTAAATGAGCTGGGGGTCGGTTACCGCATGAATGTGGAAATTGATTAAATTACAAAATGAGGAATTAGGAAATGAGTATTACTAATATTTTATCGCTGTTAGGCGGTTTGGCATTGTTCCTATACGGAATGCAAATGATGAGTAATGGACTCGAGGCAGCAGCCGGAAACAAAATGAAACAGATTCTGGAAAAGCTGACTGCCAATCGATTTTTAGCTGTGGCAGTTGGTGCTGCCATCACCGCAGTGATCCAGTCTTCTTCTGCGACTACAGTCATGGTCGTAGGGTTCGTAAATACCGGAATGATGACGCTGTCACAG
Organism: uncultured Lachnoclostridium sp.; assembly: GCA_964580255.1. GTDB lineage: Bacteria > Bacillota > Clostridia > Lachnospirales > Lachnospiraceae > HGM12587. The sequence goes on from CAZOJX010000026.1 coordinate 14,525, forward strand.
GCGGTTTGGATCATTATGGGTGCCAATATCGGTACGACGATCACCGGTCAGCTGATCGCTTTGGACGTAGGAATGCTGGCACCTTTGTTTGCATTTATCGGGGTTGCCATGGTGGTATTTCTCAAATCCCCGAAGGTACACCATTATGGTGAGATCCTTGCAGGACTTGGGGTGCTGTTTATCGGTATGGGCATGATGAGTGATGCCATGAGTCCACTTAGAGAGGTGCCGGAATTTGTCAGTCTGATGACGAAATTCTCTAATCCGGTCGTTGGAATTGCTGTTGGTGCAATCTTCACTGCAGTGATCCAGTCTTCTTCTGCTTCTGTTGGTATCTTGCAGTCTTTGGCCGGAAACGGACTGATCGGCTTGGGAGATGCGGTATTCGTTCTTTTTGGTCAGAACATCGGTACCTGTATCACTGCAGTGCTTGCAGCCATCGGTACAAGCAAAAATGCAAAACGGACAACATTGATCCACTTGTCCTTTAACGTGATCGGATCAGCGATCTTCACGATCGCATGTCTTTTGTTCCCGCTGACTGCATTGATAGAGCAGCTGACACCGGGAAATGCACCGGCACAGATTGCCAACATGCATACGCTGTTTAATATCGTGACAACTCTGCTCTTACTTCCGTTTGGACAGTATCTGGCAGTTCTTGCAAGAAAAATCCTGCCGGATTCCAAAGAAGTACAGAAAGAAGGAATCCTTGCCTTTACAAACGATGAATTTATGAAAAACAACCTGCAGCTTGGTTTTTCCGCAGTTTATTTGAAACAGCTGGGTGAAGAAATCGGAAAGATGCTGCAGCTTGCCAAGGAAAATGTAGATCTTTGCTTTGAAGCAGTTCTGAAAAAGGATACTGCAGCCGTAGAAAAAGCAGATGAAACAGAAGAAACCATTGACCTGATGAATAAGGAATTAGGACGTTACATTTCCAAGATCCTGATCCATGACAAAACAGGAAATGACATTGTGGCGATCGAAGAATACTTCCGTGTGATCGGGAATATCGAACGAATCGGAGATCATGCCATCAACATCGGCGGCTATGTTCATGTAATGAACAAAAATGACGTGACATTTTCAGAAGATGCCAAGGAAGAACTTCGCAAGATGCAGAAAATCTGCAGTCAGGCACTGGAACGCCTTACAAACATGGAGGAAGATTCCACCGAATGGCTTTCCAAGATTGCAGCATTAGAACAGCAGATGGACGATATGACAGAAAACTACCGGGAAAATCATATCGAGCGTATGAAACAGGGGCTTTGCTCAGAACAGGGATGTATTTTGTTCTCTGAGCTTCTGACAGACTTTGAACGTATGGGCGATCATATCTTAAATATTGCCCAGGCTTATGCAAAAATTGAAACTGTATAGATCCGAAATAAGATTCTAAAAAGAACCCCTGACTTTGTTATGAAGTCAGGGGTTCCTTTTGTGAATAAATCATAAGGATAAGGATTTATAAATTAATCGTACAGAGATGCTCCGTATTTCACTTTGTTTTTAATCTTCTGTGCAAGCACGATAAATAAGTATGCAACGATCACAACTGATGAACCGGCACCCAAAAGTGCAAACAGAATAACGATAGGGTACATGATAAAGTTTAACATAAGATTCCTCCCAAATACTCGGCCTCGAAAGGCGGAGCTTTCTTCTGAATGCATTCTAGCAAAAGGAAATTTGGGATTCAACCGAAGGCAAAGCATCTTAGTTTTATCTTAACCGGGGAAGTGGGGTTCTTAACCGTTTCTTAGTTATTTTTTATTTCCAAGTCTGGACATGATCCAGACAAAGATCATGATCACCGTTAATGCGACAAAGATGCCGAGCATTCCTTTCCACATGATCTCCAAAGCCTGCATAATTGTAATTGGATTCATTTTCATGTTTTCCTTTCTGTTTTATAAAAACTGAGAAACCAGACTGATGACCAGTCCGCCGGCAACAACAGAGGCAATCTGACCGGAAACATTGGCTCCGGCTGCGTGCATGATCAGAACGTTGGAAGGATCTTCTTCCAGAGCAAGTTTCTGAATGACGCGGGAAGACATAGGAAAAGCGGAAATTCCGGCGCCGCCGATCATAGGATTGATCTTTTCTTTCAGGAAAAGATTTAATAATTTTGCAAGAAGAACACCGCCGATGGTGTCCATCACAAAGGCAAAGAGTCCGATCAGCATGATCAGCAGAGTTTCGATACAAACAAAATCCGCAGCCTTCATGCTGAAGGAGATGGTAAGACCGAGCAGCAGTGTGATCAGGTTGGCAAGCTGATTTTGTGCAGTATCAGACATGGTTCCAAGGACACCGCACTCGCGGATCAAATTGCCAAACATCAGAAATCCGACCAGTGCCACTGATTGCGGAGCAACCAGGCCAACAATGATCGTTACGCCGATTGGAAATGCAATGCGCATTTTTTTTGTAACATTTTCCGGCTTGTATTCCATGTGAATGCAGCGTTCTTTTTTCGTGGTCACCAGACGGATTGCCATTGGCTGGACAATCGGAACCAATGCCATATAAGAATAAGCTGCAACAGCGATCGGTCCCATATAGCTTGATTTCAGAACCTGGGATACCAGGATTGCAGTAGGGCCGTCTGCGGCACCAATGATTCCGATGGCAGCTGCATCTTTGATATCAAAGCCAAGGACAGCAGCAAGGAGGATTGCAGCGAAGATACCGAATTGTGCGCCGGCACCAAACAGGAACATCAAAGGTTTTGAGAGCAGAGGACCAAAGTCGATCATTGCACCGATTCCAATAAATAAAAGGATTGGCATGGCTTCGGAAGCATTGATGCCTACTTCAAACAGCCATTCGATGATACCATGGGATTCAACACCGCCGACTACCTGATTGAGAACACCGGATAAGGGCAGATTTACAAGAATTGCTCCAAATCCCATCGGAAGCAGTAAAGATGGTTCGTATTCCTTTGCAATCGCAAGCCAGATCAAAAGGATTCCGATGGCGATCATAACGATGGATTTCCAGCCTCCATCGGAAAAGTTGAACAGGGCTCTGGTACCCTCTAACAAATAGTCCATAGAATTTCCTCCTTAAAACAGGTGATAACTATACATTCAGTGTAGCATGGTTTTGGTTAAGAAATAACAAAATTTCTTAAAAAAATTAGCACTCACACTTGACGAGTGCTAACAAAAGTGTTATGTTAACAGTGTACAGAACAAAAGGAAGCTGTATAAGAATCAAAATTATGAGAAAACTGAAAAAGAAAATGACAGGAGGGTGCGTTTATGAACATCAGTAAATTTACACAGAAGTCCATACAGGCGATCAATGATCTTGAAAAAGTCGCTTATGATTTCGGTAATCAGGAAATCGAGCAGGAACATTTACTCTATAGTTTATTACATCAGGAAGACAGCTTGATCTTAAAGCTGGTTGAAAAGATGGAGATCAACAAAGAGCACTTCCTGAACAGATTAGAGGATTATCTGG
>CAZOJX010000027.1:0-17905 GCA_964580255.1 uncultured Lachnoclostridium sp.
AGTATATACTATACAAAAGAAAAATGCAAGCACTTTTTTTAAATTTTTTTAAAAAATTTAAAAAAACACTGCGGAGCCTGAAAAATCAAGGTTTTTCGGCTCCGCTTTTTTCATTTAGTCTTCCAATTCACTCAGTTCTTCCAAAAGATCTGCTTTCATTTTATAAAGTTTGTCAGAAAGATCCACATAAACTTTATGCGGATTTACCAGTCGTCTGGATTCCTCCCATAATGTTTCCTGTTCCCGCTGACAATAGCTGCGCATTTCCATTACGCTCGGTGATTCGTAGACACATTCTCCGTCCCGGAAAACTTCTACCAGCAGTTCTCTCATTTCGTAAGTACCTGCTTTGTATTTTGTCTTCTTCCAGGTTTCGATCGGATCGAAAATACGAAGATCCCGGTTTGTATCAAAGGTTTCGTCCGCAAGACAGATCAAGTCTGCATTGAGCATTCCGGTTTCCTTATCATAAATACGATAAACGGTCTTATTTCCAGGGTTGGTCACCTTCTCCGTATTTTCAGAAAGCTTGATCTTTGGAATAAAGCTTCCGTCCTCTTTCTGGATCGCTGCCAGCTTATAAACACCGCCGAAAGCAGGCTGATCCTTTGATGTGATCAGGTTGGTTCCAACACCCCAGGAACGAATCTGTGCCCCCTGGGCTTTCAAGCTGTCGATCAGGTATTCGTCCAGATCACTGGAAGCAGAGATCACTGCGTCCGGGAATCCTGCTTTATCCAGCATTTTTCTTGCTCTCTTAGAAAGATAAGCAAGGTCACCACTGTCAAGGCGAATGCCGTATTTGGTCAGCGGAATGCCCGCCTCACGCATTTCCTTAAAGACACGGATCGCATTCGGCACACCGGATTTCAAGGTATCATAGGTGTCTACCAGAAGGGTACATGCATTCGGATAAAGCTCTGCATATTTCTTAAATGCCGTATATTCGTCCGGGAAGCTCATAATCCAGCTGTGGGCATGGGTTCCCAGCACCGGCACATCAAACATCTGTCCGGTCAGCACATTGGAGGTTCCCACACAGCCGCCGATCATGGCCGCTCTGGCACCATAAATGCCTGCGTCCGGCCCCTGGGCACGACGGAGTCCAAACTCCATGATTCCGTCTCCTTTTGCTGCATAGACAACCCTCGCTGCTTTTGTTGCAATCAGACTCTGATGGTTCACAATATTCAAGATCGCGGTTTCGATCAGCTGTGCCTGCATGATCGGTGCAATCACTTTCACCAATGGCTCTTTCGGGAATACAACGGTTCCTTCCGGGATCGCATAAACACTTCCCGTAAATTTAAAATCTGCCAGATATTCCAGAAAATCCTCATCAAAAATGTGAAGTCCTCTTAAATATTCAATATCTTCAGAGCTAAAACGCAGATTTTTCAGGTAATCGATCACCTGCTCTAAGCCCGCTGCGATCGCAAATCCGTTGCCACTTGGATTGGTTCTGTAAAATGCATCGAATACAACTGTATCATTATTTTTGTTTTTAAAGTATCCCTGCATCATGGTCAACTGATAGAGATCAGTTAACAGGGTCAGATTCATGGTACTCATGCTTCTTCTCCTTTTTGTAAATTCATTATCAGAAAAGTATAACACATTCTTTCCATAAATCCTAGTACCTTTTCCACTTTCTTTACACCTGTCTTGTCATGTGTTATTCTTCCATCTGCCGGCCTAAAAATCCTGCCGCACAATGTGCCAGCTTCTTTTCTGTCTCTCCCATACGGGTCTTTTGATCTTTCGCCAAAAGAACCACTGCGCCGATCACATCGCCCTGACAGATGATCGGACAGATGGTCTGGGCAAAGCTTTCGGCTGCTGATTCCTTTAAGATCGGAACATAAGCCTTTTCCTCCGGCATTGCCTGACTTTGCCGGCGTTCCTCCATCAGCTGATCCAGCTTTTCACTGATCTCTTTTCCCAGATACTCTTTTTTCGCACCTCCTGCAGCTGCGATCACCTGTTCCAGATCCGTAATACAGATCATAAAACCTGTAGTCTGAGCCAGACTGTCTGCATATTGCCCGGCAAATGCCACCAATTCTCCCATGGGAGAATATTTTCTTAAAATGATCTCCCCATTCTTTTCCGTAAATATTTCCAAAGGTGTACCTTCCCGAATCCTTAAAGTTCTGCGGATCTCCTTTGGTATGACGATCCGCCCCAACTCATCAATCTTGCGGGTGATTCCTGTTGCTTTCATAGATTTTCTCCTTTTCGCTTAATACTCTGCCATTAGTATCACTCATTTTTTAGAAATTATGAGTACTTTTTCCATTTTTCACCCGCCGGGATCTGTTTCTGTCCGGCACACAAAAAAGATCGCCCCAGGGACGATCTTTTTTACTTCTTCCTATAATAAATGTTCTCTTAAATATGCCGGATCATAAGGACTTAACTGTGCCGGTGCTACGTCCAAAACAGTTTTGCAGCCGCAGACACCCTCTTTTGCCATGCGGTAAACAGCTCTGGCATATGCCACAATAACGCTGGAAGTAAATGCCGGATTGGAATCCAGTTTCAGACTGTATTCGATCACATTGCTGTATTCCTCGTTCCAGCCTGTTTTTCCACTTCGGATCACAAAGCCGCCATGAGGGATTCCACTGTGCTGTGCCTTCATTTCTTCCATAGAAATAAAATGTACGGTTGTGTCATAATCCGCAAAATAGTTCGGCATGGTCACGATTTCTTTTTCAATCCGGGCAAGGTCAGCGCCTTCCTCTGCCACCACGAAACATTCTCTCGTATGCTTCTGGCGTGTTGTCAGTTCCGGATTTGCACCGCTTCTCACCTGTTCCAAGGCTTCTTCTACCGGAATCGTGTACTGTCTCGCATCAACAACCCCTTCAATCCGTCGGATTGCATCAGAATGTCCCTGGCTGACACCTTTTCCCCAGAATGTATAATCTTTTCCTGACGGAAGAACCGCACCTGCATAGACTCTGTTCAAGGAAAACATTCCCGGATCCCAGCCACAGGAAATCAGTCCCACTTTGCCGCTTTCCTTTGCAGCCTGATCGACTGCTGCGAAATGCTCCGGAATTCTTGCATGTGTATCAAAGCTGTCGATCACATGAAAATATTTTACCATTTCCGGTGTCTGTACCGGAAGATCTGTGGCACTTCCGCCGCAAAGGATCAGCACATCTACTTCTTCTGCATGTGCAGCCGCTTCTGCTGCAGGATATACCGGTACACCTTCTGTCAGGATCTTTAAAGATTCCGGTGCACGTCTGGTAAATACTGCTGCCAGCTTCATATCTTCATTCTGTTTTACAGCACATTCCACTCCTTTTCCAAGGTTGCCGTAACCCAAAATACCAATGCGGATCTGTTCTTTCATAACTTTCATCCTCCTAAAACAATTGATCTGTTCTTCCCTTTTCTCAATACTTTGTTCATTTAATCAGTTAAAGTATAGCGCAATTTACAAATTTAGAAAAGCATAAATTGAACGGCTTTCTATTATTATTTTATATAAATCATAAACATTTCTTAAATTATTCTAAACCTTATTGACTTGACATTTTATAGTAGTAAAATGACTTTCAAATTAAGGAGAAAAGGCGGTAATTATATGGATTCGAGAGAAATTTGGAAACGCATTCGCACGATGATCATTTTCGGAACGCTCTACCTTGGCGTCTTCTTTTTGATGGAAGCAAGAAATGTTTCTGTCCATATCATTCACACAGCCCTTGATGACCGAATTCCGTTCTGCGAATATTTTATCGTGCCTTATGTCCTATGGTATTTTTATGTGGCAGGTACTTTGATCTATTTGGGACTCTTTCACAAGGATCTGTCAGAATATGACCGGTTTGTAAAAAACATGGCATTTGGAATCCTTTGTTTTGTCCTCGTATCTCTCCTTTATCCAAACGGGCAGGATTTAAGACCGGTTTTTTCCTCGGACAATCCTTTCCGCTGGGCTGTTAATTTTTTATATACCATTGATACGCCAACCAACATTCTGCCAAGCCTCCATGTGTTTGCAGCGGTTGCCTGTGATATGGCGCTTACCCGGGATTTTAGGATAAAAAAACACCCATCACTGGGATGGGCGTCTCATATTTTGATGATCCTGATCATCTTATCTACCATGTTTTTAAAGCAGCACAGCGTGATCGATGTCACTGCCGCACTGCTTTGCAACTTTATTTTTTATCCACTGTGCTACGGTCGTAAGACCTCTCCTGCACTACTTTCTGATCATAGTTATTGAGCAGTACTTTTCAGTTCATAGCTTCTGTCGAATACAACCTGTTCCCATACAGAATCTACCACTGTTAACGGATATTCTTCGATCCATTCAGCCAGAAGATCATTAAAATATTCTGTCTGTGCTGTAGTGATCAAAGATTCTTTTCTGTTTGCAGTTGCTTCTTCATCAAGTTCTGCAGTTACCTGTGCAACGTAAAGGTTATTGTCTGTTTCAATGATATCTGTCACTTCGCCTTCACCGATTGCGCCCATAGCAGCGATCAGCGCTTCATCATAATAAGCATCTGTTCCTTCGCCGTAATTTCCGCTGTATGCAGTCATACCCTGCTCTACGGCTGCGCCTTCAATGGCATTTCCTTCTTTCACACTTGCGATCACTGCAGTCAGCTTGTCTTTGTTTTCCTGAATTTCTTCTTCCGTCAGCGCATTGTCTCCGCTTCCCTTGGAAATGGTAATGTAGCTGAATCCTCTCTGTGCTGCTTCTTCATCAGTTACTGTCACGTCAGCTTCTGCCTTTACAGCAGCTGCTACACGGCTTCTGAGTGTCATCAGAGATAAAACTCTTTCAACAGTTGCCTGATCTGCGCTCATCTGTTCCAATGTTTCGGAATCATTGGCTTCTAAAAAGGCTTCTGCCGCTTCTGTAATCGCCTCTTTGTCTCCATCGCTCAGGGACACGCCGTAATCTGCTGCTTTTTCTTCGATCACATAGTATTCCTGCATCTGAGTCATTACATCAGATTTGAAATCTTCACCATAAGTAGATCCTGTTCCGTAAAGATCCATTTCGTAGATGCCGTCTCCAAGCATGCTTTTGTAATAAGATTCTGTCTGTACCTGCTGGTATCTTAGGAGGAAGTTTGCTTCCCCAAGTGTCATTTCTTTTTCTCCGACTGTTGCAGCGATCTGGCTTCCGTCCACCGGTTTGCTTCCACAGCCAACCAGTCCCAGTGCCATGCTTACGCAAAGGCCTGCTGCAGCAAGTGCTCTATGATATGCTTTCATCACATATGCCTCCTCATTTTAAATTCTGTCTGCTATTATAAAATTTTTTTCAGTTTCGGGCAACCTTATTTCATCAAATTTCATACTTTTTTCACTGTTCCAGCAAAAATTTCATGTCTTCTAAGAGATATGCCAGTGTTTTTAACACCTGTGTCTCTGTTTTTTTATTGTTCTTCCGTTCATAGATAAAATACGGTGCCTCTGCTGCCTGGAATTTCAATGCTCCCTGATAGCGTTCTACCAGCTTTGGAATGTTTGTCACCACAATATTGGCTTTTTCGTACATGGTAAGCTTCAGGCGATCCGCATTTCCCGAAACCTCTGTAATATAAAGAGAATGTGCCAGTGCCTTGAGCTTTGCGATCTCCAAAAGGTTTGTCACCGCCTTTGGAAGATCCCCGAAACGATCGATAAGCTCCTCTGCCATGTCTTCACATTCCTCCGGAGTTTCCAGTGTTGCGATCCGTTTGTAAATATCCAGCTTCTGGGCTTCATTTTTAATATAGGAATCCGGAATATACGCATCGGTTTCCAGATCCAGCACCGTTTCGTACCGGTCTTCCACCTTCGCAGTTCCCTTTAACTCCTTCACCGCTTCATTTAACATCTTACAATACAGATCATATCCTACAGACTGCATGTGACCATGCTGCTCTGCTCCCAGAAGATTTCCGGCTCCACGGATCTCCAGATCCCGCATGGCGATCTTAAATCCGCTGCCAAGATCCGTAAATTCCCGAATGGCATGAAGACGCTTTTCAGCAATCTCTGTCAGATATTTTCCTCTGCGGTAAAGTAAAAATGCATACGCCGTCCGGTTAGAACGTCCTACACGGCCGCGCAGCTGATAAAGCTGGGAAAGTCCCATCTGATCCGCATCATAAATGATCATGGTATTCACATTGGAAATATCAAGTCCTGTTTCAATAATGGTCGTGGATACCAGTACATCCGTCTCGCCGGAAATGAAATCATACATCTTCTTTTCCAGCTCCTTCTCACTCATTTGTCCATGAGCAAAGGCAACATTGGCCTCCGGCACCAGTTTTTCCACATGGGCTGCCATATCCGCAATGGTGTTGACCCGGTTATAGACAAAATAAACCTGTCCGCCTCTGGCAAGCTCTCTATGGATTGCCGCACGCACCATTTCGTCCTCATATTCCATAACATAGGTCTGGATCGGCAGACGATCCTGAGGCGCTTCCTCCAAAACACTCATATCCCGAATCCCGATCAGGCTCATATGAAGAGTTCGGGGGATCGGTGTTGCCGTCAGCGTCAGTACATCAATATTTTCCTTTAATTTTTTGATCTTTTCCTTATGGGTTACCCCAAAACGCTGCTCCTCGTCAATGATCAGCAGTCCCAGATCCTTATACTGCACATCTTTGGAAAGAACTCTGTGAGTACCGATCACAATGTCCACCAGACCTTTTTTCAGATCCTCCAACGTTTTTTTCTGCTGCGCCGGTGTCCTGAAACGGCACAAAAGATCCACACGCACCGGAAATTCCTTCATTCGCTGAACAAAGGTATTGTAATGCTGCTGTGCCAAAATGGTCGTCGGCACCAGATAAACGACCTGTTTGTTTTCCTGAACGGCTTTGAATGCAGCCCGGATCGCAATCTCCGTCTTTCCATAACCCACATCTCCGCAGATCAGACGATCCATGATCTTGGTGCTTTCCATATCCTGTTTGGTCGCCTCGATGGCTGCCAGCTGATCCGCTGTTTCCTCAAAAGGAAACATTTCTTCAAACTCTCTCTGCCACAAGGTATCTTCCCCGTAAACAAAGCCGTTGCGTTCTGCCCTAGCCGCATAAAGCTCCACCAGATCCTTGGCAATGTCCTGCACCGCACTGCGCACTTTCGCCTTGGTCCGGTTCCATTCACTGCCTCCCAACCTGTTGAGCTTCGGCTTTTTCGCATCTGCGGAGGCATATTTCTGCAGCGTTTCCAGCTGTGTTGCCAGAATATAGAGATTTCCGCTGCCTGCATATTCGATCTTAATGTAATCTTTTAATTTTTTCTCAACCTCGACCTTTTCAATTCCCCGGTAGATTCCCAGTCCATGATTTTCATGCACCACATAATCCCCGATGGAAAGCTCTGAAAAGCTCTGAATCTTCTGACCTTCATAGTTGGTCTTTTTCTTCTTTTTCTTTTTTTCAGCGCCAAAAATATCCGTTTCTGAAAGTACCGCAAACTTCACCAGCGGATATTCATAGCCGTTTTTCACATTTCCATACAGAAGAATGATCTCTCCCGGATTCACGATCCGGTTTTCATCCTCCGTATAAAAGGCATTTAATCCCTCGTCCTGAAGATCCTTGGCAAGGCGGTTCGCCCTCGTTCTGGAGGAACATAAAAGCACCGTCCGGTACTGTTCTTTTTTCCAGCGTTTCAGATCCTTTGTCAAAAGCTCAAAGCTGTTCTGATAGCTGTTAATCCCCCGCACCTCCAGTGCGAATCTGTTTTTGACCGTCAACCCCGGAATCTTTGCGTCCAGCATACAAAATGCTGCACAGCGGATCCTTTCCAGCTTCGCAAAAATCTCTGCGCTTCCCGCAATGGTGTCTGCCTCCTCCGGTGCTGCCTTTCCCTGCAGGATCCGGTTATGAATGCTTTCGCTAAATTCCTTTTCCACCGCATCTGCTTTTTCGATCAGACGGTTCGGCTCATCTAAAAACACCACACTGTCCTGATCTGCAAAATACTCCAGAAAACTGATGCTCTCTTTTGGATTTTTCGCTTCCGGTTCTTTGGCCGGATAGATCGTCACCTCCGAAAGATTTTCAATGGAACGCTGGCTTTCCGGATCAAAGCTTCGGATCGAATCAACCTCCTCGTCCCAAAGCTCGATACGAACGGGAACTTCCTCTGTCATAAGGAAAAGATCGATGATGCCGCCCCGGACAGCAAACTGTCCTTTCTGCTCCACCTGACCGACCCGTTCATAGCCCATCTGTGCCAAAAGGCTTTTTAATGCCTCCAGCTCCACGATACTTTCCATGTTAATGGTCAGCACCTGTTCCTTCAGCTTTTTCAGAGGCTTCACCTTTCCCATACAGCCATCAATGGTGGTGATCAGGGTTACTTCCTCCTGTTCCATCAATGCCTGCAACGCACGAATCCTCTGTTCCTCCAAAAGATTTCCCTGAATATCTGCATGAAAAAAAAGAAAATCCTTTGCCGGATACAGATAGACCTGTTTTCCAAAGATCCGGTATTCTTCAAAAATTTCCCTGGCCTTCAGTTCACTGTAGGTAACGATCAGTCGCTTAGGAAATTTTCTTCCCATTTCATAGGCAAGATGGGTTTTCTGAGAATCAATGCATCCTGTCAGCAGCTGGATCCCGTTTTCCTTATTCAGTTTTTCCTCTGCCTTTAAAATAACCTCTATCTGCTGTAAAGGTGCTGTCAAACTTTTCATTTTACTTTTTTCCGTTAAATTTGTTCATGGCACTGTCAATGCCTTCTGTCATAATGGTAACTGCTGCCTTTGCAGCTTCTTCAAAAGCCTCGTCCATCAGCTTTTGATCTTCTTTTGAAAAATGTCCCAGCACATAATCTGCCAGGTCAAAATCTGCCGGTTTTTCCCCGACCCCGACTCTTACCCGCGGAAATTTCTGTCCGCCGGTATGAAGAATGATATTTTTGATCCCGTTATGTCCGCCGGCACTTCCTTTACCCCGGACACGAAGCTGACCCGGGGCCAGAGAAATGTCATCGTAAATAACGATCAGTTCTTCTTCCGGATCGATCTTATAAAAATCCATACAGGCACGAATGCTTTCTCCGCTTAAATTCATAAATGTCTGCGGTTTTAACAGGATCACTTTCTGTCCTTCAATATAACCGCTACCGTAAAGTCCTTTATAACCGGCCTGTTTTACCGGAATCTGATACTTTTCCGATAAGTAATCGATCACACAAAAGCCGGCATTATGTCTTGTGTTTTCGTATTGTTTCGTTGGGTTTCCAAGTCCTGCGATAATATACATAAAATCCTCTTTCATACACAAAGGTAAAGCAGAGATCTGCTTTACCTTTTTCCTTTGTTACTTATGAAATTCTATCGTGTGGGTAATCTTTTTGCAAGCCCCTGCTTCCAGTTTTTCTTCTGCAACTTTTTCGTCGATGGTTCCGGTAAATCCGTCATCGTCCACCCTGCCGAACCATGGTTCCAGACAGAGGAAGGTTCCTTTCGGGTTTGCCCACACTGCCAGCAGCGGGAACTGTCCGCAGTGCATTGTAACGGCCGGTGTTTTATCCGGTCTGGCAATCCGGACCGTCTCGATATTCTGGAAATCAAAGATCCAGGTATTCGGAATCGTATCATCATAAGCAGCGAAACCGTTTTCTGTCTTTAATTTGTATTCCAGATCCGGTGCCGCAAAACCATTTTCCGGATTAACGCTGATATATTTCAAATCGTCCCTTCCCGGAAATTCGATATAATAATCTTCCTTCTTTTCTCCCTCCGGAATCATGAATCCCGGGTGAGCACCGATCGAATAATACATGACCTCAGTACCGTTATTCTTTACTTCCCAGTCTACCCGGAGCATTCTCGGATTTTCGGCATCCAGAGAATGGGTAACCAAAAGTTCAAAGTCATACGGATAGATCTTTTTCGTTTCCTCCGTAGCCGTCAGGCGATGGGTTACAAAATACTGGGTTGCCGCAACACATTCAAACTCCATGTCGCGGGCAAATCCATGCTGGGACGTCATCGGATATTCCTTATCACCGATGCGGTATACTCCGTCGATGACCCTTCCCACGAACGGGAATAAGAGCGGTGCATGACGGTTCCAGACTTCCGGATCAGCATCCCAGAGACGTTCTTCCTCAGTCTCCTTATCATAGACGCTGCTCAGCTCTGCGCCCTCGTCAGCGACCATTACCTTCAAATATTCATTTTCCAACAAATGCATTGCCATATGGATTCTCCTAGTCAATTTCTTCTGCAGCCTTCTGCATTGCTGCTTCGTATTTTTCCAGTATCAGCTTCTGGATCCGTTCTCTCGTTTCGGAGTTGATCGGGTGTACGGTGTCTCTGTATTCGCCGTCTGCGCCTTTTCTGCTCGGCATTGCGATGAACAGCCCCTTTTCCCCTTCAATGACCTTAATGTCATGAACCACAAACTCATCATCGATGGTGATGGATACCACTGCTTTTAATTTCCCCTCTTTTGCTACAACCTTGCGTACTCTTACATCTGTGATCTTCATACCTTTTCCCCCTAAAGTTTTTAAATCTGATAACGCTCGTTGTTTTCAACGACAACCCGAATGCCGTCTTCCCCCTTATATACCGTATTGGCACGAATGGTCGTGTTGCTCTCCACAACGCAGTTTTCCACGTAGGTGTTATCCCCCAGATAAACATCATTCATAATGATCGAGTTTTTCACGACACAATTGCTGCCCACAAAAACTTTTTTGAAAAGCAGCGAATTTTCTACGGTTCCGTTAATGATCGAACCGCTTCCGATCAATGCATTTTTTACATTGGAACCCGGATTATATTTTGCCGGCGGCAGATCATGTTCTTTGGTATAGATTGCCGGATAGTCTGAAAGAAAATGCTTTCTGATGTCCGGTTTTAAAAAGTCCATGTTTGCTTCGTAGTAAGATTCTACTGATGCAATATTATTCCAGTAAGACTCCATCTGATAGCCGTAGATCCGCTTTACGTTTTTATACCGGATCAAAATGTCCGTCACGAAATTGTACTGATCTTCTTTGGCGCTTTTTTCGATGAGCTCGATCAGCTGACGTCTCCGGATCACATAGATGCCGCAGGAAACTGTTCTGGAATCCGTAGACATCGGTTTTTCTTCCATATCGGTGATCCGGCCGTCCTCGTCCATTTTTACAACACCAAAGCGACTGATATCCACATCAGCCGGCATGTCCTTGCACACCACTGTAATATCCGCTTTTTTCTCAATATGGTATTCCAATACTTTATTGTAATCCAGTTTATAAATGCCGTCTCCGGAGGCGATCACCACATAAGGTTCATGGCACTCCTTCAGCCAGTCAATATTCTGATAAATGCAATCTGCAGTTCCCCGGTACCAGGAGCTGTTTTCTGCTGTAATGGTCGGTGCCAGAAGATAAAGTCCCCCCTGTTTTCTTCCGAAATCCCACCATTTTGCAGAATTTAAATGTTCATTTAACGAACGGGAATTATACTGGGTCAAAACAGCTACCCGGTTGATCTTTGAATTGGACATATTGCTCAACGCAAAATCAATGCTTCGATAGCTTCCTGCAAACGGCATCGCTGACACTGCACGTTTTTTAGACAGTTCCCGCATTCTGTGATTATTTCCTCCTGCCAGGATCATTCCGACTGCTCTCATACTCTGTCACCTGCCTTAATGATAGATTTTCCGCTCTCCAAAATACCGTTTGGATAATCTTCCGGTGTGGTATTTCCTGAGATTGCCGTATTTTTTCCGATCCGGACATTTGGCGGAATATAGGAATCTTCTCCAATGGTTACAAGCCCAAATGCATAGATTTTCGGCTGAAGCTGGTTCGGCACTTCGTCTCCCACGCCCATAACCACATTTTCTCCAACCTCTACGTCTTCTGCAATGATCGCCTTATCGATCACCGCACCTTTGCCGATGGTCGTTCCACGCATGATGATGGAATCCCGAACCACCGCTCCTTCTTCAATGGTAACTCCGGAACCGATGACGGAGCCCGAAACCTCTCCGCAGATCGTCGATGCGCCGCTGATCAGACTGCGGGTAACCTTTGCGTCCGCAGAAATATATTCCGGTGCAATGGCATCGCTCTTTGTATAGATCTTCCAGAATTCCTCGTAAAGATTAAATTCCGGAATGATATCGATCAGTTCCATATTGGCTTCCCAGTAGGATCCCAGGGTTCCTACGTCCTTCCAGTAACCGTTAAATTCATAGGCATACATCGGATTTCCGTTTTCAAAGCAGTACGGAATGATATGTTTTCCAAAATCGCAGCCCGGCTGATCCTTCTTATCGATCAAAGCCTGGCGAAGCACCGGCCAGCTGAAGATGTAGATTCCCATAGAAGCCAGATTGCTTCTCGGGTGCTCCGGTTTTTCTTCAAATTCCTGAATCCGGTCATGCTCGTCCGTGATCACGATTCCAAAGCGGCTGGCTTCCTCCATCGGAACCGGCATTGCTGCAATGGTCACATCTGCGCCGTTTTCCTTATGAAAATCCAACATCAGTTCATAATCCATCTTGTAGATATGATCTCCCGATAAGATCAGTACATAATCCGGATCGTATGTATCAATATAGTCAATATTCTGATAGATCGCATTGGCCGTTCCTGTATACCATTCGCTGTTCGTGCTCTTTTCATACGGCGGAAGCACCGTCACACCACCATGATTTCTGTCCAGATCCCAAGGCATACCGATCCCGATATGCGTATTCAGCCGCAGGGGCTGATACTGTGTCAGAACACCTACCGTATCGATTCCCGAGTTAATACAGTTACTCAGCGGAAAATCAATGATACGATATTTCGCCCCGAAGGACACTGCAGGCTTTGCCACTTTTGCAGTCAATACACCCAGACGGCTGCCCTGACCTCCTGCCAGAAGCATTGCTATCATTTCTTTTTTATACACCTGACAACCTCTCCATTTCCCTTATTTTCAGCGTTTTTCAAATTCGCTTCCATATGATAGTTTATTATAACATATTATAGTTTGAAAAAGTATAGATTTCAGAGTATAATTTAGTTGAAAATTTCCATGAAAGGCGGACTTTTATGTACCAGATAGATTTTAACAAACCAGAATCCATTCATTTTATCGGGATCGGAGGTATCAGCATGAGCGGTCTGGCAGAGATTCTGCTGGGCGCCGGATTTACCGTTTCCGGATCAGACAACAAAGCTTCTGCTCTGACAGAGCATCTGGAAGCACAGGGTGCAAAGATCTTTTATGGTCAGCGTGCTGAAAACATTTCCGAAACTTATCATTGTGTGGTATACACCGCAGCCATTCACCCGGACAATCCGGAATTTGCACGCTGCGTGGAACTTTCCCTGCCAATGCTCTCCCGTGCAGAGCTGCTGGGACAGATCATGAAAAATTATCCGACAGCCATTGCCGTTTCCGGCACTCATGGAAAAACAACGACAACCTCCATGTTTTCGTCTGTTCTTCTGGCTGCCAAATGTGATCCGACCATCTCTGTTGGCGGAATCTTAGATGTCATCGGCGGAAATATCCGCGTCGGGAATTCAGGAACCTTTATCACAGAAGCCTGTGAATATACCAACAGCTTTCTGTCCTTCTATCCGACTATGAGCATTATCCTGAACATTGAAGAAGATCATATGGATTTCTTTAAGGATCTTCAGGATATCCGAAATTCTTTCCGTCTTTTTGCACAAAGACTGCCGAAGGAAGGGGTTCTCATCATCAACGGTGAGATTGAAGATCATCAGGAGATCACCGAAGGACTGGCCTGCTCCGTCATTACCTACGGCATGGATCCTTCCTGCACCTATTATGCAGAAAATATTCATTTTAATACTCAGGGCTATGGGGAATTTGACGTTATGCATCAGGGAACCTGCCTTGGTCACATTTCTTTAAGTGTGCCGGGACAGCACAATGTTTCCAATGCACTGGCAGTCATTGCAGCAGCCCGCAGACTGGACATATCCATGGAACAGATCAAAGACGGACTTTTGGCCTTCCACGGAGCAAACCGCCGTTTCCAATATAAAGGAACCTTAAACGGCGTAACCATCATTGACGATTACGCTCATCACCCGACAGAAATCCACACGACTCTGGAAGCTGCGAAGAATTATCCACATCATGAGATCTGGTGTATCTTCCAGCCTCACACTTATACCCGTACCAAGGCTTTCTTCCATGATTTCGCAAAGAGCCTGTCCCTGGCAGATCATGTAATTCTGGCAGATATCTATGCTGCCCGCGAAACAGATACGCTGGGAGTCAGCTCCGAGCTGCTCTCCAAAGAAATCTCCGCTTTGGGAACCGATTGTTACTATTTTCCGACCTTTGCAGAAATCGAAGATTTCGTAAAATCACACTGTGTCCACGGGGACCTGTTGATAACTATGGGTGCCGGAGATGTTGTAAACATTGGAGAATCCCTGTTAAGTGAATAGTTATCCACATTATCCACATTTCAATTGGGGATTTTATCCCTGTTGATATGTGGATAATTTTGTGGAAACAGTGGACGAAGTTGTTATTCCAAAGCAATTTTGAATGTGCTATAATTGCAGTGCTGAAGCTAGGGGGAAGCATCATGGCAGAATTTAAACTTGCAAGCGCCGGGTACATTCCTGTAACAACTGTCCCGGACGATTTTATAGAAAACTACATGCCTATGGCAAACGGAGACTATGTAAAGATCTATCTTTACATGCTTCGCTGTGCCAAACAAGAGACTCTGCCGACCATTTCGGCACTGGCAGATATCTTTCAGTGTACAGAAAATGATGTCAAACGGGCGTTAAAATATTGGGAAAGCAAAGGACTTTTGATCCTGGAGGAAGAACCAAAGCCGCAAACAGAAGTGCTCCCGGTTTCCTCTCCGTCAAAGCACAGCTATTCCGCAGAAGAAACCAAGGCATTTAAGGAGCAGACGGAGATCCGGCTGCTTTTGGTTGCCTGTGAACAATACATTGGAAAGCAGCTGACCAGAACAGATCTGGAAACACTGCTCTATTTCTATGATGAACTGCATTTTTCCACCGACCTGATCGAGTATCTGGTCGAATACAGCGTTTCCAAAAACAAACGGAGTCTCCGATACATGGAAACGGTTGCCCTGGAATGGCATAAAAAGGGCATTCACACAGTGGAGGAAGCAAAAGCAGATTCCAAGCCTTTCAGCCGGGAATGCTATCAGGTACTCAAGGCATTCGGGATCAACAACCACGATCCGCTGCCTTCCGAAGCTGCTTTTGTTACCCGTTGGCTGACAGAATACGGCTTTACCATTGAGATCATTCTGGAAGCCTGCAGCCGAACCATTATGCAGATCCATCAGCCAAAATTTGAATATGCCGACGGAATCCTGAAATCCTGGAAAAATGCCGGCGTCAAACATTTAGCAGATGTGGAAAAATTGACTGCGGAGCACAGAAGCCGTACTGCTTCCAAAGCACCGCAAAAACAGGACAAACCATTTACCACCAGATTCCACAATTTTGAACAGCATTCATACAATTTTGAAGAACTTGAGAAAAAATTATTTATTAACCAGTAGGAGGAACAGGTACCGTGAATCTCTCAGCTGCACATTATGATTCGATCATGCGGGAATACGATGACCAGCGTTTGAAAAACATGCATGCACTGAACACCCGTACCCAGGAAATCTATGATAAATTTCCTGAAATCCGGGAGATCGACAGTCAGATTTCAGATCTGGCAGAATCCTTTGCGGAATCCTTTACCAAAGAGGGCGCCATGAGCTTTGAGCAGTATCGCCAGAAGCTTGCTGACCTTCGCATGGAAAAGGAAGCCCTGTTAAAATGCTGCCGCATTTCTCCGGAGGAGCTGACACTTCAGTACCGCTGTCCGGACTGCAAAGACACCGGATACATCGGCACAGAAAAGTGCCACTGTTTTATGCAGCGGATCATCGATGAGATGTATCAGCAGTCCAATTTGCGGGAAATATTAAAAGCAGAAAACTTCTCCACTTTGTCCTATGCATACTATGACGAAGAAAATATGGAAAAGATGCGCTCTGCCATTGAAGCCTGCAAAAAATTTACAGAAAATTTTGACAAAACCTTTGAAAACATCTTATTATGTGGTACTGTAGGTATTGGGAAAACATTTCTCTCCAACTGTATTGCAAAGGAGATTCTGGACAAGGGTCACAGTGTACTGTACCTGTCCGCATTCCAGCTCTTTGATCTGATGGCGAAAAATTCGTTTTCAGGCAACGGGCAAAAGGAGGATTCTGTAGCAAAGCAGTATCCTCATATTTTTGAAAGTGACCTGCTCATCATTGATGATCTGGGAACAGAATTGGCAAACAGCTTTACGATGGCAGGATTTTTCCTGGTGATCAACGAACGGATCTTACGCAAGAAATCCACATTGATCTCTACAAACCTGTCACCGGAAGAAATTTTAACCACATATACCGAGCGAACAGCTTCCCGCATCATTTCCAATTATACGATGCTCAAATTAAGCGGAAGCGATATTCGACTCAAAAAGAAATTAGGAGGATTTTAAAGAATGCAGCGTAGTCTTCGCACAATCGACACGATTCCGGTAGGACCTCTCGGAATCATTCCCCTTTCCAGCTGTGCAGAATTCGGGAAAGGAGTAGATGACTATCTCGTTAATTGGCGTCACGCAAATACGTCCGAGCATAAGTCAAGCATTATCTTTTCAGGATACGAAAAGGATTCTTTCATTATTGATGCTTCCGTTCCGCGTTTTGGTTCCGGAGAAGCAAAAGCGATCATCAACGAATCCGTTCGTGGTAAGGATGTTTACCTGATCGTAGACGTATGCAACCATAGCCTGACCTATTCTTTATGCGGCGTGGAAAATCATATGTCTCCGGACGATCACTACCAGGATCTGAAACGTATCATTGCAGCCATTGCAGGAAAGGCAAGAAGAATCACCGTTATCATGCCATTCCTTTATGAAAGCAGACAGCATAAACGTTCCTCCAGAGAATCTCTGGACTGTGCTTTGGCACTTCAGGAACTGGTAAGTATGGGCGTCGATAATATCATTACCTTTGATGCGCACGATCCTCGTGTACAGAATGCGATCCCATTAAACGGTTTTGAAACCGTAACACCAGCTTACCAGATGATCAAAGGTCTTCTGAACCATGTAGACGACATTCAGTTAGACAGTGACCATCTGATGGTTATCAGCCCGGACGAAGGCGCTACCGGACGTGCAATCTATCTTGCAAGTATCTTAGGCGTTGATATGGGTATGTTCTACAAACGCCGTGATTACACAAAGATCGTTAACGGAAAGAACCCGATCGTTGCTCATGAGTTTTTAGGCTCTGACTTAAACGGAAAAGATGCGATCATCATCGATGATATGATTTCTTCCGGTGACAGTATGTTAGATGTTGCAAAACAGTTAAAAGCCAGAGGCGCAGGAAGAATCTTCGTATTCTCTACCTTCGGTCTTTTCACCAGCGGTCTGGAGCGCTTTGATGAAGCTTATGCACAGGGACTGATCTCCAAGATCTGTACTACCAACACCGTTTACCAGTCTCCGGAACTGTTATCCAGAGAATGGTATGTCAGCTGCGATATGACAAAATACGTTGCACTTTTAATCGATACATTAAATCATGACGGTTCTATCAGCAGTCTTTTAGAACCATACGAAAGAATCAATTCTTTTGTAGAAAAATACAAAGCAAAACAGCAGAACAAATAAAACTTCAGGCGGGTTCATCACCCGCCTGTTTTATCGTTCTGCTGAAATTATACTTTAAATCTATATTAGTATTCTTTCTTTTTCGTGCAGTAAAACATTACCATTATTGCCACTGCAGCTACTGATGCATAGACAAAAATATTTGAATTGTCACCAGTAGCCGGAGACACATTCTCTTTTGCTGCTGTATCGGTA
>CAZOJX010000028.1:0-17694 GCA_964580255.1 uncultured Lachnoclostridium sp.
ATCATTTGGTGGAGCAGCTGCATCCCCCGGTTAAGGTGATCAAAAGTTATGAAGCAAACTATTTGCATACAGCAGAAGGAAAAGAGATTTATGATTTTTCCCAGAATATGTCATTTTTGTTTTCCTTTGAGATCAAAGGGAAAAAGGGACAGGTTGTAAAATTTTATCCGGCAGAAAAATTAGATGCTTCCGGTCAGGCAGATCAGATGGCAAAAAACTGGATGATGATCGATAACGTTTTAACTTATACGATCGGTGAAACACAAAAGTGGGAAAGTTACAGGGAAAAATTCACCTATTTTGCAGGACAATATGTAGCAGTAGAAAAAAGTTCTCCGGAAATCGAACTTCGAAACATGACCGCCCATGCGATCACCAGTGCCTGGGAGCAGGTCGGAAGCTTTGAGTGTGATGATGAACGTTATCATCAGATTTATTCACTGGTGGAAAAATCTGTAGAAGCAAATATGGTCAGTGTGCATACGGATTGTCCCACTATTGAACGCTTTGCATGGCAGGAGCCAAACCATTTGATGGCACCGGCAATCATGTACATGAAAAACGGCCGATCTCTGTGGAGAAAATTTTTGATGGATATGCGTTATGCACAACATACCAAAGAAGATATTTTCCATGACTATGAGGGAAATCCGGTGTTTCCGGGAGACGGACTGATTCCGTCCCAGTGTCCATGCTACATTCCAAACGTTCTTCCGGTTCCGGGAATGGGCAGCTTTTATGATATCATTCCATGGGGAAGTTCAATAATCCTTGCGACCAGATGGCATTACATTTTTTATGGTGAAAAATCTGTAATTGAGGAAAACTATTCGGCAGGAAAAAGATATCTTGCTCATTTGAAAAGTAAAATAAACGAAGAAGGATTTCTCAATCATGGCCTGGGTGACTGGGGAAATCCGGAAAATGTACTTGCCAGAGAAAATATAGAGACTGCGTTTTTGTATGCAGATGCAAAAACACTGGCTGAATTTGCCGGAATCCTCGGAGAAAAAGAGGATGAAATGGAGTTTTCAGCATTTGCAGAGTCCGTAAAGAATCATTACAATGAAATGCTGCTGACAAAAACGCCGGAAGGAAAGTACGTTTATCGATGTTACGAAAATAAAGAAAAACTGGTCACTTCGCAGGCCTGTGAGGCACTTCCGCTGTATTGGGGCATGGTGCCGGAAGATAAGGAAAAAGACATTGTAGAAGCTTTTCGTGCAAGCCTTATGGAAAAAAATGCGTTTGTATCTGGGGAAGTCGGACTTCCGTATATCATTCAAACTGCATCAAAATACGGAATGAATGATCTGATCGCAGAGTATATCACAAGACCGGAACACCCGTCATATTATGCCTTTGTGCTTGATGGACTGAATACTTTGGGCGAATACTGGGAAAAGAATCCCCGCAGCTACTGCCACGATATGATGGGCCACATTATAGAATGGTATTATAATGGAATTGCCGGAATCAAGCCATTGGAGCCGGGATTTCGAAAAGTTTTGATCCAGCCGTATTTGCCAAAATCCATGAACCATGTGAAATGCCGTTTTCACTCTGCTTCCGGATTGATCTGTGTGGAACTGCAGAGAAACGGGGAGAAGACAGAAGTGAAGGTACAGACGGATCCGGGAATTGAGTATGTGATTGATAAAAAATAAAATATAAAAAAGAATGCCAATATTTATGAATGATCAGTTCATAGAAAGAGGCATTCTTTTTTTGTATATAGATTCTTACTTTCGAAACTGATGGGGTGTTATACCAACCATTTTCTTAAAAATCTGTATAAAATGTGCTGCATCATGAAATCCTACGATCTCAGAAATTTCTTCAACTCTATAATTGGTGTTCTGCAGCAGCAATTTTGCCTGATTTATTCGAAGCGTCAGAATATACTTTTTTATGGAAAATCCGGTGTAATTTTTGAATTCACGACATAAATTTGTTCGATTAATGCAAAAATCATGAGTTAACATTTCTAATGTGATGTTTTCCGGATAATGTTCTTCCAAGTAAGTAATAATTGTTGCTATCGTGTCATGCTCAGAATCGAGAAGTAATGAGCCCCCTTTTGTAGTGAGGAGTTCTGTTAAGAGCAGATCTAAAAGGCAGGAAATTTTGTATTCTCGATAAGGCATTATTTTTTGAGAGGTCTTTAATACCTGAATCTGCAGCATTTCAAAGTTCGGACAGGTTGATAGGGAGAACGTTACATTGTTGTCTGCAGAGAATCTGTCAAATATTGTTTCTACAATTGGACCATTTATATGAAAAATACTTCTGGTCCAGTTTTTTCCGGAAGTTTTATAGAGATGTCGTTCTTTGCAGCTGATGAAATATCCGTCTCCTTTTTCAAGTTTATATCGTTCACCGCGATAATCTAAAATGCCTTCTCCTTCTAATGTAAAGCTTATTTCATAAGAATCCAAATTGGAGCGATCTGTGTAGTAAGAAGAATCAGCCTCCATGATCAGGAAACCTTGAGGATAATTCAAGGATTTTTTTGCATCATCACTGACGATAAAATCAGGCATGAAATGATTAGTTCCGGAAAGCTGAAAGTTTCCTTTGTGAAAAGAACGGATTTTTGAAAGCTCGCTCTCACTGTATTCAATAGAAACCTTGCGATAGTGATTGCTGATGTTTTTGCTGTTCACAAAATCATGAACGGTAAGTAATGGTAGGTTGTGGTAGTTATAAGCCATGGGATGATTCCTGTACGAAAGTTATATTTTTGTTGAAGAAACTATCTATATTTTAAAAGAAAATAGAATTATTATCAATACAAATATAATATTTTAGGAAAGGGGAATTTTATGTATCATTGTTTTTTTCCGGGAAAAGTATGGCTGGACACGGAAGGAAAAAGAATTCAAGCTCATGGCGGCTCAATATTTTACGAAAATGGAATTTATTACTGGTATGGGGAAAATAAGGAAAAAACAGATGGAATAAGTCCGATCTGGCATTGGGGTGTCCGATGTTATTCATCGACGGATTTGTACAACTGGGAAGATCGAGGCCTGATCATTCCACCGGAACCGGAAGACGTGGAATCTTCTTTGCATCCAAATCGTTGCATGGATCGACCACATATCATTTATAACAAAAAAACGAAAAAATATGTATGCTGGCTGAAAATAATGAATCAGGATCAGACACAGAGTATGACGGTACTGACTGCAGATGAGTTTTTAGGACCTTATACAAAAGTTCATGATGGAATGAGAATTTTAAATATGAGCAGTGGTGATTTTGATCTTGTGGTTGCAGACGATGGAAAAGCATATATCTATTTTGAACGTGTACATTCTGAAATGATATGCGCAGATTTAACAGATGATTATTTGGGAGTGACCGGATATTACAGTACTCATTTTCCGCGTCAATTTCCACCATATGTACGAGAAGCTCCGGCACATTTTATCAGAAAGGGAAAACATTATCTGATTACGTCAGGAACTACAAATTACAGTCCGAATCCATCGGAAGCAGCAGTGGCAGAAACTTGGCATGGTCCATATGAAGTTTTGGGAAATCCTCATCCGGGAGACAAAAGTCATACGTCGTTTCATTCGCAGATTTCCTGCATTTTTAAAGTTCCGGGAAAAAAGGATTTGTATATTGCTATGGCAGACAGATGGCTGCCGGCATTAAATGATACAGCATATGAAGATTATGCGGATGCGTTTGAAGCATTTTTTAATCCTGAGATTGATATTATGCAGGTCGTTCAAAAAATGCTCCAAAAAACAGGAGAGTTGCCTGAAGAAGGAAAAATTCAGGAGTATCTGATGAAACAGCTTCCTGTACCGTGTACAAAAGATGCAGATTATGTATGGCTTCCAATTCGGTTTGACGGAGATATGCCAATTTTAGATTGGAAAGATGAATGGAGTCTTGAGGATTACGAATAGCAAAAATGTGTTAGTTGAAAGAGAGGATAAAAATGAATCAGCAGAAAAGAAAAATTGGGATAATTGATTATATAGCGTTTGCATGTGTATCAGCGGTGGGAATTTTACCGCAGTATTTATTAAGTTCATTTGCGTCTGCTTATTATACGGACGTTGCACTTGTATCAGCAGGTGCCATCGGGACAGTTATTTTAGTCATGCGAGTTACTGATGGTATCAGTGACTTGATTATGGGACGTGTGATTGATCGTACAAACACAAAATGGGGAAAATGCCGTCCTTGGATGTTGATCGGCAGTATTGGACTTGTATTTACAAGCCTTATGATCTTCCATGCACCGGGTGCCTGGAGTGAAAGTATGAAGATCGCATGGTTTGCAGTCAGCTACTTTTTAATGATGGTAGTATTTGCGACGATTCAAGGGGTTGCAGGTCAGACAATGATGGTTTATGTAACGCATGTTCCGCAGGAAAGAAATACATTTGGTGCATTTAGTATGGCAGGGACTTATTTTGGAGGTATCATTGCAACAACAGTGACAACGGTTCTCCTTGGCATTTGGGGATATACCCAGTCGGGTTATGATAAAACTGTTTTAATGTATGTACCGTTTTTATTAGTGTTAGGTATCTTTTCAGTTGTTCGGCTTCGTGAAGAAGCACCATTGTCTTCTGGTGCGGATCGAAAAGAAGAAAAGAAAGCTCCGATCAAAGCTGTATTAAAGGCAATGGGAAAAAATAAGTATTATTTATCAGCAGTTGCAGCAGGACTTTTAATCAATTTGATCAATGGTATTGTAACCAGTATGGGTGTATATTTCTGTCGTGATATTTTCAATAATTCCGGTATGTATGCACTTCTTACATTAGCTACTATTTTCCCTACCTTATTAGGATTACCGGTTGCAGTAAAAATGGCTCAAAAGCTGGGAAATTACAAAACACTTGCATACGGACGTGTTGCGTATATGATCACTATGGTAATTTCAGCAGTTGGTCTATTTACAAGCAATCCTTCACTCTATCTGGGAGCTCAGATATTGGCCGGCTTCTGTGGAGCTACCTTTGCGGCATGTTTTACAGCTACTTTGGCAAATACCATCGATTACAGTGAATACCATTATCCTACAGGCAGTGCAGGTATGATGATGAGTGCTACAAGCTTCTGTAATAAAGTGGGTCTCGGACTTGGTTCAGCGGTTACGGGTATTATTCTTACAATTGCAAAATATGACGGTGCACTTGCGAGTGCAGACCTTGCGCAGTCTCTCTATACGATTGAGACAGAAAGATGGGCAATGATCATTGTTCCGTTTGTTCTGAATTTTATTGTAACTGCTCTATTATTTAACTGTAATATTGATAAAGAAATGCCGGAAATTCATGCGGCATTAAACAAGGAACAGAAATAGGAAAAATTATGAATATCATTAAAAAAATTGAAGCCGGAGAAAAGATAAAGATTGCTTTTCTTGGAGATAGTATTACACAGGGTTGCTTTGAAGGCGATCCTGTGCCGGAAGATGAAAAATATGTTTACCATAGCCGAGTTATTGAAAGGTTGAAAACAGATTATCCGCAAATGAAATGTGAAAAAATCAATGCCGGAATCGGAGGAAATACAGCCGGTATGGGGCTGTATCGAATGGAGACGGATGTGTTATCTAAGAAACCAGATTTTTGTGTGGTTTGTTTTGGACTGAATGATACAGCATTTTGTGCGCTGAATAAATTTACACGAATGCTTCCATTTGCAAAAAAAATGCTGGATGAAATGGGTAATAAGATGGATTCAGAAGCACTTGAACTGTTGAAAAAAGGTAAAGCAAAAGCTGCTTATACATATTCCCTTGAACAGATATTGATGCGTTTAAAAGATGCTGGAATTGAAACATTGTTATTACTACCGAACCGTATGTGCAAAGTTCCTATGAGTGATAAAAAGAATCCGTACTATTTTCTTTCGGAAATTAATTCGAGAATGGTTAACAATGGAAAAATGGATGAAATGATGGAAGCAGCACGCAATGTGGCAGCAAAGTACCAAGTTCCGGTAGCAGACGGTTATGCACGTTGGATTGAGCTGGAAAAGAAAGGAATCATTGGACCGGAATCTTATGTAAATGGGATCAATCATCCAAGCAGGGAATTGCATGCGGAACTGGCGGAAGTAATATATCAGGAGATGATTCGATGAGTATTTTGCGAAAAATCATGCAAAAATCATGGAAAACAGTTGAAAAAGCAGATGCAGAGAGGATTGAAAGACAGCATAGAGTACAGGGGGTATCTCATGAAAATGACATTTCTTATCTTTCGGACGGAAATCCATTGCATCAGTTAAATATGTATTATCCGGAAAAGTTGAAATGGAATCGAGAAAACAGGCTTCCGGTAATCATCGACATTCATGGAGGCGGTTTGATGTACGGAGATAAGGAATTAAACCGTAACTATTGCGAATATTTGGCATCAAAAGGATTTGCAGTCATGGGAATGAGTTATCGACTGCTGCCTGAGACTGATCTGCAGGGAATCGTGCAGGACGTTTTTGCAAGTGTTCACTGGCTGGAGCATTTTGGAGAGGATAGATGTCTTGATCTGAATCGCATTTATTTGACTGGAGATTCCGCCGGCGGGCATCTGGCAAGTCTTGTGATGTGCATTCAGAACAGTAAAAAGCTGCAGGACATCTACCAGGTAACACCGTTTTCCTTTGAATTCGCAGGAACTGCAATCTGTAATGGTGTTTGTGAAATGCATGATTATTTTAATTATGAGAAAAAGCTTAACAAAAAAATAGACAAAGAAATTGTAAGTATGATCTGCGGAAAAGCAGGAGCAAAGGCGCCTTGGGCAGCGTATATGAATTTTTCTCAGTGTCTGGAAGAAGTTGATAAAACAAAGCTGCCAAAGTTGATGGTCATAGGTTCGGAATCAGACAGCTTTTACCGTCAAACAAAGTGGATTTTACAAAATCTGGAAAAATATCAGCTTCCATCGCATAATCTGATTTGGAAAAAGGAAGACGGAGTGCATCTTGATCATGTGTTTCAGGTTTCACATTGGGAGTGGAAAGAAAGCTTAAAGACAAATGATCAGATGATAGAATTTTTTAATTGTAAATGAGGGACTAAATGTATAGACAATATTTTATAGAGTTGGAAGGAAAAATCGATTCGGAGCTTCAACAGCCGGCTTCCTATGTGCGTCGCTCCTTTCAAATAAATAAGGAAATAAAAAATGCGGAGCTTGTCATAAGTGCGCTTGGGACTTATGTAGGATACTTAAATGGTGAAAGGCTGGGAGTACAGCAATTAACACCGGGATATACGGATTATAATTATCGCGTACAGTATCAAAGTTATGATGTGACAAAGAGGCTGATCCAAGGCGAAAATGTTATTGGCGCCATTGTAGGAGATGGCTGGTACCGGGGCTGCATTGACATAGGAAGTGTCAGAAACTGCTATGGGACGAAAACAAAGCTGTTATGTTATCTGACAATTGAATATGAGGACGGAACAGAAGAAGCAATTTTTACCGACGAAAATTGGCATATCTCTCAGGAAGGTGCGTTAAGGGAGAATAATTTAAAAACAATTGAGCGCTATGATGCGACAAAAGAATTTGAGGGTTGGACCAGACCGGGATTTATAGAAAAAGAAAGTCAGTGGCATGGGGCATTTAAAGCTCCATATGAAGGTGAAGTGATTTCACAACAAGGGGAGTTGATTCTTGAACAGGAGCATTTCAAACCTACAGTGCTTCATACTCCGGATGGAAATTGTGTATTGGATATGGGACAAAATTTTGCCGGTTACGTTCGATTTACAGTTACTGGTGAAGCAGGAACAAAAGTTACACTGACTATGGGAGAAGTTCTTGATGAAAATGGTAATTTTACCATGAAAAATCTTGCGGCTGAAGGGGCCAGTCTGATCAGCGGTGAAGTAGGACAGAAACTGGAATATACATTAAAAGCTGGAACACAGACTTTCCAGCCGTTGTTTTTAAATAGTGGATTCCGCTATGTATTGCTGGAAAACTGGCCGGAAAAAGTGATCGCAGAAAACTTTGAGGGAATCGCAGTATATTCTGATATTCCGATGAAAGGAGATTTTCACTGTTCTAATGAGCTGATCAATCAGTTGGTAAAAAATGTACGTTGGAGTCAGAAAAGTAATTTTGTAGATATTCCGGGAGACTGTCCGACAAGAGAGCGCAGTGGTTGGACAGCAGATATTTCTGTTTTTGCTGAAACGGCATGCTATTTGAGTGATCCTAGAAAGTTTTTAAAAAAATGGCTGCAGGATTATAAATACGAACAGTCTGAAGACGGAAATCTTCCTTTTGTAGTTCCGTCAGCCGGAAAAACACAGAGACAACGAGGGTGTCTTGGCTGGTCCAATGCCATTGCCAATATATCAATGACATTATATCGTTTTTATGGAGAGAAAGAAGATCTTGCAGATGTCTATGATTGTGTGAAACGATTTGTCGACTTTAATATCGAGCGAGCAAAAGAACGTAATCCATTTTTCTTTTATAAGTTTGGAAAACATAGGAAATATATTGTAGAAACCGGGTTTCATTACGGAGAATGGCTGGAACCGGGAACAGCAATGTACAAAGATTATATCAAAGATTTATTTTTCCCGGATACCGAAGTGACAACGGCATGGTTCTTTACTACGACGATGCAGTTGTCGACCATGGCAAAAATTTTAGGAAAAGCTGAAGACGAGAAAAAATATGAGGAACTCGGAAAAGAGATTTATGAAGCTTATCATAAAGAGTTTTTAAAAGATGGACGGGTTCATTCCGATCGTCATTGCAGATATGTAAGACCGATTGCACATGATTTGGTTAATGGTAAACAGAAAGATAAAATTGCTGCAAAATTAAATGAACTTTGCAGGGAAAATGATTACAAAATCGGCACAGGATTTCTGACCACCTGGCAGGTGCTTAAAGTGCTTACAGAATGCGGGTATGCAGATACAGCATATAAAATGTTGGAAAATACTAAGCAGCCGGGCTGGCTTTATGCAGTAACGAAAGATGCAACTACTACGTGGGAAAATTGGTATGGTATTGATGAAAATAATGTGCCGGTGGATTCGCATAATCATTTTGCGCCGGGAGCAGTAGTAGCATGGCTGTTTACACACTGTGCAGGAATTCAGGCGGCAGAACCTGGCTTTAAAAAAATTAGAATCACTCCATTTCCGGGTGGCAGTTTTACAGATGTATCCTGCAGCTACGAAAGTATACAAGGAAAAATCAGTGTGGATTGGAAGATTGACGAAGGTAGATTCTTATTAAATGTAACGACACCGGAGGGAATCCCAACAGAAATTGTGATGCCAAACGGTAAAGTGTTTGAGGTTATAGGCGGAACGCACAAATTAGAATGTCCGTATTGCAGGGAAGGTAAAGAGAGGGAATCTTAGGCTAGCGTAAAGTTTTCGTCCTAAAATGAAAATATCCCTATATGGATTGCAAAAAGTCTCAAAACAGAATACAGTATAAGCAGAACAAGAGCTGTGACACATCGAAGGTGGATTCTGCCTATTTCTTTCCGACAGTAAATTTACGCTATCTTTGCATTTATTGAAGAAAATTTTGATAAACTGCAGGACTGGTGGCATGTGGATCAGCTTTCTCAGTTTGTAGATAAATATCTGACCTTTGAGCTTGCCTATGAAAAAGCAAAAAATATATATAAAGTGAGATGACATTTACCAGACGCTGGGGCTATGTACTGTTTATGCCTTCCTTGGTAAAGGAAAGTGCTGCGGCAGAGACTCTTTTTCTGTTATTTCAGAATGATGACGAGTATTATGTCCAAATGGCAGAGGCATGGCTGTTGTCTTATCTGGCGATTTATGCGCCCGAAAAGACCTGGAACTATTTGGCGAACTGTTCTTTGGATTATAAAATTGTGGGAAAAGCAATTCAAAAAATATGCGATTCCTATCGGGTTAGTGATGAAGTAAAAATAAAATTTAAGGAAATCCGTAAACTTTATGCCAAAAGGAAATAAAAGCCGAGGTGGCTTGCAGGAAAATAGAGTCATTATCTAAAACGTACCGGGTAAGACGATTGAAAGAGGGAGGATAGCTAATGTTGTATATTGAAATAATGACGATCCTGGCAGCATTGCTAACTATATTTTTTAGCTACGACGAATACAAACATGGGAAAATGAAGTCCAAAAATTTCAAAAACGTGTGTGTGTGTGAAAGTATTGCATTGATCGGAATGCTGTATTTATCATTTACACTATAAAGAATCTTTTGCGGAAATTATGAAAAATACAAGAGAGAGGTAACACTTAAATGAAAAGATACCGGTTATCTTATGATGAATGGAAATGTAAAAACAAAAAAGCATCTGGGAAGACAAGTAAATACGGATTTATTCAAAGGCTATGTTAGTGTTTTGGAGATAGAGAAAGTAAATGAGAAACAAGTATGGAAATTTAACGGCGAAGATCTTGTGATATGTGATGAGGGATTCAAGTGGCTGTCGATCTTGCCCTAGGACGATTTTTATTGTATAACAGCAATGATGAATGAAAACGAAGAAATTCTACTGTGGTACATAGACATGATTGCAGATCAGGGAGCTGATCCTGATGGTGTTCCGTATTTTGATGATCTGTATTTGGATCTTATTGTATATCCTGACGGAACAATCAAAGAAGATGATATGGACGAATTAGCAGAAACATTGGCACAAAAAGAGATTTCGGAAGAACAGTATCCGCTTTTATTTGCTTTTGATTTATTCTTTGGGATTGGACATATTGCAGGTATAAAAACAGCAGCAGACCATTAGTGATCTGCTGCTGAATTTTTATCTCACTGCAATGGCTTCAATCTCGCAGAGCACTCCCTTTGGGAGATCCTTCACTGCGACACAGCTTCTTGCCGGTTTTGAGGTGAAGTATTTGGCGTAAACTTCATTGAATGCTGCGAAATCAGCGATTTCTGCCAGGAAACAGGTGGTTTTAAAAACGCGGTCAAATCCGCTGCCTGCAGCTTCTAAGATTGCACCGACATTTTTACAGCTCTGCTCTGTCTGTGCAGCGATGCCTTCCGGAATCTCTCCGGTTGCCGGATTTACAGGAATCTGTCCGGAAGTATAAATGATCCCGTTTACTTCATAGCCTTGGGAATATGGTCCGATAGCGCCTGGGGCGTTTGATGTTGCGATTGTGTTCATTTCATAGTCCTCCACTGTCATGCAATCAATTTCCCTACATTATACGCCAGATTTAAAGGTTGTACAAGTGATTTAATTGTGCTAAAGTGGTAAAAGATTTAAATTACAATGTGAGGAAGAAGAACACTATGAATGAAGAAGCAATGTCGATGACAGAGGGGACCGTATGGAAAAAACTGGTTTGGTTTGCCATTCCCCTTCTTTTGGGAAATCTGTTTCAGCAGTTATATAATGCAGTGGATTCGCTGGTTGTCGGGAATTTTTGCGGAAATGAAGCACTGGCGGCGGTCAGCTCCTCCGGAAGCCTTCAGCATCTGCTGATTGGTTTTTTTCAGGGAGTGTTTGTCGGCGCAAGCGTGATCATTTCCCGTTGTTTTGGTGCTAAAGATAAAAAGGGCGTGGACGAAGCGATTCATACGACGATCGTGTTTGCGTTTGCCATGGGGATTGTACTGACGATCCTGGGCGTGACATTTACACCGACGATCCTTCGATGGATCGGAACACCGGAAAATGTAATGCCGAATTCCATTACCTATTTTCGGATTTATTGTATGGGGCTTTTAGGAATGGTATTGTATAATACCACCAATGGGATCTTCAATGCCTTGGGAGACAGCAGACATCCGCTGTATTATTTGATCATTTCTTCAGTGACCAATGCTGTCTTAGATGTTCTTTTTGTAGGAAAATTTGGTATGGGAGTTGCCGGGGCAGCACTTGCTACGACCATCGGGCAGTTTTTAAGCGGTATTCTGGGGCTGATACATTTGATGAGCGGAAGATTTGTAGTTCAGATTCGTCTGTCAAAGCTGCGTGCAAATTTCAGAATCTTAAAACAGGTATTTATGCTGGGGCTTCCAAGCGGTGTGCAGAACAGTGTAAATGCCATTGCAAATCTGGTTGTACAGGCAAATATCAATGCCTTCGGGGATCTTGCCATGGGCGGCTGCGGAAGCTATGCAAAGATTGAGGGCTTTGTATTTATCCCGATCATGAGTATGTCCCTTACATTGACCACTTTTGTCGGACAGAATATGGGTGCTGACAGACCGGATCGTGTGAAAAAGGGAATCCGGCAGGGAATGTGGATCTCTGTGGCTATGGCGGAAATTTTCGGTGTATTTTTATTCATTTTTGCACCGCAGCTGGGAGGGCTTTTCAGTAAGGATCCGGCAGTGGTGGCTTACGGAGTGCAGCAGGCAAGGATTGAATCCCTGTTTTATTTCCTGTTAGCGATCACCCATACTTGTGCGGGAACCCTGCGTGGTGCAGGAAAAACCATGATTCCGATGGCTGTAACACTGGGCGCATGGTGCGTGCTCAGAATTACCTACATTGAAAGTCTGGTGCGGCTCATTCCGGATATCCGGGTAGTATTTAGTGCCTATCCGGTGACCTGGGCAGTCAGTGCATCGATTCTTGTTTGGTTTGTTCTTCATCAGGATTGGGAAAAACATTCAAAAAATCTGAATAAAAATGCATAAAATGCAAAAATACTATTGCTTTTTTAAATTTCGGTGTTACAATGTAATGCGTATATAAAATTTAAATGACCAGGTAGAGGTGCGAGATTCAAAAGTATCTGGAAATGAAGATGTGTGGGGCACATGTTTTCAGAGAAAGGGGAGATCGCCGAAGGAAGAAGAAACCCAAAGCTTCTTTCTGGGACGATGCAGAAGATGCAGCGTACTGTCACTTTTAGTGGAGCGCTATCGGCAAACAAAGATATGAAACTGCCATGGATACTCTGCGTGTTCATGGCTTTTTTGCTGTATATATACAAAAGTCGGTGACTTGGTCAAAAGAGAGAGAGGAAATCATATGAAAGCAAACATGAAAAAAATGGCAGGCCTTATGGTGTGCGTAATGCTCATGGTAATGTGCTGTCCGATGCTGGCATTTGCTGCAGAAGAAACTGTAGAATATGTGCCGACAATGTATGCTACGATCTGGGCTCTGGTTCCGGCATTTGTAGCGATCGTTCTTGCACTGATCACAAAAGAAGTGTATAGTTCTTTATTTTTAGGAATCCTGGTAGGCGGAATCTTTTATTCTGGATTTAGTTTTGAAGGTACGGTAAATCATGTATTCCAGACCGGATTTATCGGTGTTCTTTCAGATTCTTACAATGTGGGAATTTTAGTATTCCTGGTTATTTTAGGTGCCATGGTCTGCATGATGAATAAAGCAGGCGGATCAGCTGCATTTGGTCGCTGGGCGGCAGAACATATCAAAAGCCGGGCTGGTGCACAGCTGGCAACGATTCTTTTAGGCTGTATGATCTTTATCGATGACTATTTTAACTGTCTGACAGTAGGAAGCGTTATGCGTCCGGTAACTGACAAACATAAAATATCCCGTGCAAAGCTTGCATATCTGATCGATTCCACTGCAGCTCCGGTATGCATCATTGCTCCGATTTCTTCCTGGGCAGCAGCAGTTACAGGATTTGTTGATGGTGCTGATGGATTTTCTTTATTCATTCGTGCCATTCCGTTTAACTTTTATGCGTTATTGACCATTGTAATGATGATCGTTTTAACAGTTACCAAAACCGAATATGGTCCAATGAGACAGCATGAGTTCAATGCGCACAAAGGGGATTTACATTCTACACCGGCCGGAGCAGTTGATGAGTTTGAAGACGCAGTTGAAGGAAATCCAAATGGAAAAGTTCTGGATCTGATTCTTCCGGTAGCATCACTGATCGTTTTCTGTGTAATCGGTATGATCTACACCGGCGGATTTTTTGAGGGTGTTGATATTGTGGAAGCATTTTCTAACAGTGATGCATCTGTAGGACTTGCATACGGAAGCTTCTTTGCTTTGATCTTTACAATTATTTTCTATATGGCAAGAAAAGTTCTTTCCTTTAAGGAATGCATGAATGCCCTTCCGGAAGGTTTTAAGGCAATGGTTCCGGCAATCCTGATCCTGACAATGGCATGGTCTTTGAAGGCAATGACTGACAGTTTGGGTGCGGCACCATATGTGGAAGGTCTGGTGAAGGCAAGTGCCAAAGGTCTGATGAATTTCCTTCCGGCGATCATTTTCCTGGTAGGCTGTATTCTCGCATTTGCAAGCGGAACTTCCTGGGGTACTTTTGGTATTTTAATCCCAATCGTAGTTGAAGCATTTGCAGGAAATGAAACCATGATGATCATTTCAATCTCTGCCTGCATGGCAGGTGCTGTCTGCGGAGATCATTGTTCTCCAATCTCTGACACGACCATTATGGCAAGTGCCGGAGCGCAGAGTAATCACATCAACCATGTAAATACACAGCTGCCATATGCGATTACTGTGGCTGTCGTTTCCTTTGTGACTTACATTGTTGCCGGTTTTGTAAAAACGGCATGGATCGCATTACCGGTAGGTATCCTTCTGATGATCGCTACATTGATTGTGATCAGAAAAATCTATAGTCCGGTAGAAGAATAATCAGCAGGGAAGCTCGACTAAAATAACATCGGGACCGATCTGTTTAATATTGCACCAGGGGATCACTAATTCATCATTACAGAAAAGATTGAAAAAGTGGATTCCCTGGGATACGATTAAAGCTGTCATATGGCAGCTTTTTTTGTCGAATTCAATGTCTACAACGCAGCCGATCTTTTTGCAGGTACAGATATTGATGACATCTTTTTCTCTTAATTCACAGAGTCTCATAAAAATCCCCCTCTATATCTTATGTATCAGAGCCGGCAGGTGTGCAAAATGTTGACATTCGACAAAAAGGTGTAATATACTTTAGCTAGCAAAAGACGAACCAGTGGGGGATTAGTTTATGAAATGTCCATTTTGTAATCAGGAAGCAACCAGAGTGATCGATTCAAGACCGGCAGAAGATAATTCTTCTATCAGAAGACGTCGGTTATGTGATGAATGCGGCAAACGTTTTACGACTTATGAAAAGGTGGAGACGATTCCACTGATTGTGATCAAAAAGGATAATAACAGGGAGACCTATGATCGTACCAAGATTGAGGCAGGCGTGCTTCGGGCATGCCATAAACGGCCGATCTCAGCAGGTGAGATCAGCACCCTGGTAGATAAGGTGGAACTGGAGATTTTTAACCGGGAAGAACGGGAGGTTCCAAGTAAGCTGATTGGGGAATTGATCATGAATCACCTGAAAGGGCTGGATTCGGTAGCCTATGTGCGTTTTGCATCTGTTTACAGAGAGTTTAAAGATGTGAATACATTTATGGACGAACTGAAAAAAATTTTAGAGTAAGGAGTTCGCAGACAAGTACTGCGCTAGATTTATGTTTCGTACATTTTATCCAAAAGAATATGTAGATTCTACCTATGGGATCAATTTTGACAGTTTCGCAAAAAAAGGATATCGGGGAGTTATTTTTGACATCGATAATACCCTGGTGCCTCATGATGCACCGGCTGATGAAAAAGCCAAAAAACTGTTTTCTCATTTAAAAGAGTTGGGAATGGAAGCCTGTCTTCTTTCTAATAATAAAGAGCCAAGGGTTGCCATGTTTAATGAACAGGTTCAGGTTCATGCAATCCACAAAGGCGGAAAACCGAATCCTAACGGATATCGTCGTGCAATGGAACTGATGGGAACTGATGAAACCAACACATTGTTTGTGGGAGATCAGTTATTTACGGACGTATGGGGAGCAAATCTGACAGGAATCTATTCGATCCTGGTAAAACCGATTCACCCGAAGGAAGAAATTCAGATCGTATTGAAACGCTATCTGGAAAAGATCGTTTTATTTTTTTATCTGAGGGAGCAGAAGAAAAAGAAATGAAAAATATCGTACTGATGGGATTTATGGGAGCCGGGAAAACCACGGTCGGAAGAAAACTGGCAAAAACGCTTTCCTGGGAATTTATCGATACAGACGAGTGGATCGAAAAGGAACAGGGGAAAAAGATCTCAGATATATTTGAAGAATCCGGAGAAACTGCATTTCGGGATATGGAAACAGAACTTTTGAAAACCCTTCAGGAAAGAGAAGGACATTTTGTACTTTCCATAGGCGGAGGAATGCCGGTGAGAGAGGAAAACAGAGCACTGCTTCAAAGTCTCGGTACGGTGGTATATTTGAAAACTTCAAAAGAGGAGATCATAAAGAGAGTTTCCGGCGGAAAAAACCGTCCGCTCCTGCAGGGCGGGGCTTTGGAGGAAAAGGTCACAGCACTGATGAATGCCAGAGAATCCATTTATAAAGAAACTGCACAGGTGGAAGTTGTGACAGACGGAAAGTATCCGAATGGATTGGTAAAAGAACTGATGAGATTATAATAGAGAAGGCTGCCGTATGCGGGCAGCCTTTTGTTATTCGGAAAAAAGAACGATTTCTGCAATCGCAGCAGCGTCCATAATACAGCCGGTACAGTCACGTTTGATCTTTCCGGTTTCAGGATCTTTGGTTTTCAATTCTTTACAGATCACAGTTCCGTTTTTTCTTTGAAAAGCCTCTACGATGGTTTTGGAAAGCTGATAGGTTTTTGCCTTTGATTTCGGAGCTCCGACGATACCATCCGAAGATTTGAAGCCGGCGAGAAAAACAGCACCGGATACGGCACCGCAGGTTGCCTGCATACCGCCCATACCTGCACCGAAGGCTTCTGTGGCACGAAGGGCAGTCTGTTCATCGATTCCCACCAGATCGCAGTAGGTACATGCGATTGCCTGTGCACAGTTATATCCTTTTTTATGAAGTTCAATGGTCTGTTTGATTCTGCTTTCCATAAGAATTCCTCTTTTCTAGTGAAGTTAACTGGTTCCATTTTACTATTCCTTTTTCTTCTTTTCAAGTTTTTGAATACATTTTTTGAAGAAGCCCTTGCAAAATATGTTTTTTTCTGTAAAATAGAGTAGGTATGTAATGATAAAATTAAGTGTTTTATGGGCTTACAGTAGCAGAAAGGTTAGATAGAATGATTAGTGCAAACAATGTAACATTACGTTTAGGTAAGAAAGCATTATTTGAAGATGTAAATATCAAATTTACAGAAGGTAACTGTTATGGTTTGATTGGTGCGAACGGTGCCGGAAAATCCACCTTCTTAAAGATTCTTTCCGGAGAACTGGATTCTACAAACGGAGAGATCGTGATCACACCGGGACAGAGACTTTCTTTCTTAAAACAGGATCATTTCCAGTATGATCAGTATACCGTTATGGATACCGTTATCATGGGAAATCAGCGTCTGTTTGATATTATGAAGGAAAAAGATGCTATTTATGCAAAAGAAGACTTTACAGAAGAAGACGGAATCCGCGCTTCTGAGCTGGAAGGTGAATTTGCAGATATGGACGGCTGGGAAGCAGAATCCAATGCAGCTTCTCTGTTAAATGGTCTTGGCGTAGAAGCAGAATGGCATTACGCAATGATGAGCGAACTTCCGGGTGCATTAAAGGTGAAAGTCCTTCTTGCACAGGCATTGTTCGGAAATCCGGATATCCTGCTTTTGGACGAACCGACGAACCATTTAGATTTAGATGCCATTGCATGGCTGGAAGAATTCCTGATCAACTTTGAAAATACAGTCATCG
>CAZOJX010000029.1:0-16821 GCA_964580255.1 uncultured Lachnoclostridium sp.
GCAGTAGTAGCAGATTTATAGATAATCTTCGGTGATAATCATAGAAAATTTGTAATTAAATCATGTTTTGGTCGGATGTTGCAGATTCAATTGATTTTGAATAAAATTTCTATGAGAGGAGTAGATGACAGTGTATAAATTAATTATTGCAGATGATGAAAAAATTATTCAGGAGGGCTTGACCAATTTGGTAGATTGGGAAAGTCTGGGGTTTGAGATTGTAGAGACTTTTGGTAGTGGAGAACAGGTTATAGAGTATCTTGACAATATGCCGGTAGATGTAGTTTTGACTGATATTATGATGCTGCAGATTAGTGGAATTGATGTGGCACGATATATTAAAGAAAAGGGACTTAATTGTAAAGTGGTTTTTATTACTGGGCATAAAGACTTTGAACTTGCGCTACAGGCACTTAAGTATGATGTAAAAGATTATATTTTGAAACCAAGTAAAATGGAGGAGGTAAAAAAGGTTTTTGAAAAAATAAGGAAAGAACTGGATGAAAGTTATAAAAATATTGAATATCAGAGGAAACTAAGACAGCAATGGGATGATATGCGTCCTGTTATGAAAGAGAAATTTGTAAGTGACCTGATGATGGGAGTTCTGAATCAGCAAAAAAGCATTTTTCAGAGAATGAAGGTATTATATCCAGAAATAAATGTTGAAAAATGTAGTTGTATTTTGGCTGAAATGGAAATCAAAGAATATGAAACCTATATTCAAGGAAGAGAATATTATAGTGCAGAACAATTTGATGAAGCAATATATAATTTTATCGATATGTTTTCTGAAGAGGCTTATTTGCACATTTTATATAAACATAAAGGGAAGATATGCCTTTTTGCAATCATGAAGAAGTATTGTTCAAATGAAAAAGAAAATCAGCTCCTTTGCAGGTTCTATATGGAACAGTTGGCTGGAGAATTTTCAGAAATTTTCAAAACGCATGTTGATGTTAATGTTGAGAAAATTTTTGGTAATATCTATGAAGTGTTGAATTATAGAGAAGAGATTTTTAAAATTGACATTCATCATGAAAATACAGGAATCAATTTTCAAGAGCACAAAAAATTGATTTTTACAAGTGTCCTGGCAGGAAATATAGGATCTGCACAAAGTATTATGAAAAGTATTCTTACCAGTCCGATTGCTGGAGATATACATAATAAGAGTCATTTTGCAGTGGATGTTTTTTCTGGAATTAGTGATTTGTTGCAAGAGAAAAATCCACAATTATTAAAAATCATTGAGCCTTTTATTGATTATCGATTGATTTCTAATATGGAATCTAGTATGGAACTGACGCTTTATTGCGACAGACTCTTTGATAAGATGAAAACCAAAGAAGGATTAAGTA
Organism: uncultured Lachnoclostridium sp.; assembly: GCA_964580255.1. Taxonomy (GTDB): domain Bacteria; phylum Bacillota; class Clostridia; order Lachnospirales; family Lachnospiraceae; genus HGM12587. Next base: position 1,362 of record CAZOJX010000029.1, read on the forward strand.
CTCAGTTTAACAATAATAGTCTTGTAGGTCAGGTAAAAGAATATGTGGCACAACATATTTATGAGGATGTGATGTTAGAAACGGTGGCAAATGAAATTTATATCAGTACAACTCACCTGAGCAGAATTTTTAAAAAGTGTACGGGAGAGACTTTTTTACAGTATGTAACAAGAAAAAAGATGGAAAAGGCAATAGAACTTTTGGCAAATCCGGAAATGCTGGTCTATCAAATTGGAGAACGGCTTGGATATCGTACACCAAGATATTTTTCCAAACTGTTTTATAACTATTCTGGATATTCTCCAAGCCAGTATCGAAGAGAAGTGTTAAAAATGAAAGGAATAGCAGATGAAGATAGTGAGTCATGAGTTAATTCATTGTCTTAAGAACTACAAGTTTCACAGTATTTTTGCTAAAAATTTGATACTGATTATGACAGTTATCATACTCCCGGTTGCTTGTGTGCTAATGTTTTTTTCTTATTCGTATCATTATATTCAGAAAGACGAAGAGAGAAACTATTTGGAACATCAATGTAATCAAATTAACAGGGATTTTGAGAAGATATTTGGAGAACTGCGTAATAAGGCAATTCTTTTAAGTGGAGACAACGATACAAAGGTATTCTTTCTATCAAATGATGTAAGTGATGATAAATTTTATGATGTGAATAATCTTCTGGATTTTGTGGCATTATGTAAAGCTTCAACGGATGTAGTGGATGATGTTTATATTTATGCACCGTCTAGTGGTGTGGTTATATCAACAAACGGAAGAAGGGATTACGAGTTATTTGAAAATCAACTTTGTCTTGAACAATGGGAGAATAACGGAAAGCGTTATCAATGGAGTTACTTGGAAGAACAGACAAAAAATAGAAATAGAAAAAACATATACTTTTATTATACCACTCATCAGATTGCCGGAAAGAAAGGCGTTGTTGTGTTTGCCGTGAATCCTAGAAAGTTAGATAAGCTTTTGGATTACGGAGAGGATGTGGCGCTTACTTTTAAAGTTGATGGGGAAATTATTTACGATAGTGCCATGATGAAGAACGGAGAAGAGCAAGACACCATGCGGCAGCTTCTAAATCATGCACAGGGACAAAATGTTTTGGGTAGTGTTCAGGAACAGATGGGGGTAGAGATTACCATGTTTGTTCGGAAGTGGGAGTCCAGTGAGCAACTAACTCAGATGCGTCATATTATGCAGAGCGTGATATGTTTGATGATACTCTTATCCGTAGCTTTGGTGTTTTATATCTCTTTAAAGATTTTTAATCCTATTAAGGAGCTTATGAAGGTACTGCGTGATAATGTAGCGTATGGAGAGAAAACCATTTTGAATGATGAAAATGAATTATCTTATTTGATTTCTTCTATGCAGAGTACATTATCAAGGAATAAGGATATAGAGGAAGAACTTAAAGAACGAGTTGTATTGACGAAAAAGGCACAGTCAGTGGCACTTCAGGCTCAGATTAATCCGCACTTTCTCAATAATACACTGGAAAGTATTAATTGGATGGCAATTGGAAAATTGGGTTCGGATAATGATATTTCTGAAATGATTAATTGTTTGTCAGAGCTTCTGAGAACATCGTTGGACACAGCAGAAATGTTTGTGACAATTCAAGATGAAATTAGATATGCCCAAAAATATATTTATATTCAGCAAAAGCGTCTCGGCAGTAATTTTGATGTATATTTTTCTGTTCCACAGGAATTGGAGAATTCGAAAATCATTAAAATGTTGTTACAGCCTTTGATTGAGAATGCTATTAATTATGGAATTAGACCATATGATAATTGTGGTTTTTTGAGAATAGAAGCAATCAGAATAGAGGATACGGTACATATTTCTGTAAAGGATTCGGGTATGGGCATGACAGAAGAAGAGGTTAGTGAAATTAATCGTTCTATCAAAGAAACTGTAATTAAGGAAAGCAATCATATTGGACTTAGCAATGTAAATCAAAGAATCAAGCTTGTCTTCGGAGAAGATTACGGAGTTGTAGTAAAGAGCAAAATTTCGAATGGAACAGAAGTAGTGATTTCGATTCCATATCTTCCATAGAAAATTTTGCGGAAATAAAAAGGAGAGTCTAGTATGAATCTTTTAAATTATGATAATCCCATATTGCAAAAAATTGATAGGATAGTGGATGCAGTTTGGCTAAATCTGTTGTTCTTGATTTTTTCACTACCGTTGATCACGGCAGGGGCTTCCATGACGGCTTTTTATGCAACGTATGAAAAGGTATTTGTGGAAGAAAAAGGAAAAATTTGGGAATGTTTCTGGAAGTCTTTTTTGCAAAATTTTAGACAGGCAACATTCATTTGGCTTATACACCTATTATTGCTGATTATTATAGGAGCAGACGGATGGATTATGTATCAGTTTATAAAAAAAGGGATTTTTTTAGGAAATTTCTATATTTTGTTTCTGGTTTTTGGTGTGCTGCTGGTAATCTGGGGATGCTATCTGTTTCCTTATGTGGCACATTTTGCTGATAGCACCAGAAAAGTTTTTGAAAATACTGCAAGACTTGCTATGGCACATATTTTTTCGTCGATTTTACTTTTAATAATATTAGCAGCAGTTTTGGCAGCTATTTATGTTTTGCCGTTGTCTGTTTTATTTGCTCCTGTGATTGGTGTTATGGGCTTTTATAAAGTACTTGAACCGATTTTTGTCAGGTATAGTTAAAGTAAGGAGGAAGAATATGAAAATTGAAACATATCAGACGCAAACTGCGGGCGGCAGTGTAACTGCATATCTTCAGACAGCAATGCTGTCACCGGAGATGGAAGAAAGAAATTTGCCTGCAATTATCATTTGCCCCGGTGGTGCTTATCTGAATCATTCCGATCGCGAAGCAGAGCCTGTAGCAAAAGAATTTTATGGAGCAGGGTATCATGTAGTAGTACTGTATTATTCTGTGGGAGAGGATGCAAAAAATTTCAGACCATTATGCCAGTTAGCTGAGACAGTAGCATGGCTTAGGAAGAATGCAAAGATATGGCATATTGATGCAGAAAAAATTGTTGTTTGCGGATTTTCAGCAGGGGGACATCTGGCAGCATCCCTTGCTACGCTTTATCAGGATGAGAAATTTCTGAAAATGTGGAGCGGAGCGGAAAATATTCGACCGAATGCCTTGATTCTTGGTTATCCGGTAATTAACGCAAAAGAATTTGCTCATGAGTATTCTCTTCGTATGGTCAGTGGTAGAGAACCAGGTTCTGAAGGATATGAGTGGTTTGGGTTAGAGCAGCATGTTCATAAAGACATGCCACCGGTATTTATTGTACATACAGCAGAAGACCAAAGTGTGCCTGTGGAAAACAGTCTTTTGTTTGCGAATGCGTTATCAGCCAAGAAAGTTCCATTTGAAATGCATATTATGCCTCAGGGGGCTCATGGTATGTCGGTTTGCTCTAAAGAGACAGGAAACTATGATCCATACAATGCCAGGTGGGTTGCCTGGTGTTTTTCATGGTTGAGTAAGATATTTGAATTTGAAAAATAAAAATAGCGATAAAGGAGAAATAGAAGAAATTATGAAGACATTAAAGGTAGTTTTGATTGGTGCAGGAAACAGAGGTCAGACCTATACGAACTTGATGAAGGATGATGAGAGATTTCAAGTAGTAGGCGTGGCAGAACCAAAAAAGGAACAGAGAGATTTTATTAAAAACAATCATGGGATTCCTGATGAAAAATGTTTTGATACATGGGAAGAACTTTTAGAGCAGCCTCAATTTGCAGATTTAGCAATTATCGCAACTTCTGACAGAGGACACTTTGCTCCTGCAATGAAAGCACTGGAGCAAGGATATGATCTTTTACTTGAAAAACCAGCAGCACCTACTTATGAAGAGTGTATGAGAATAGAAAAGCTTGCTAAGGAAAAAGGACGTAAGGTATTAGTATGTCATGTGCTCCGATATACACCATTTTTCAAAAAAATCAAAACGATGATTGATGAGGGAAAGGTAGGAAAGATACTTTCCATTCATCACTGTGAGTGTGTAGGAAATGTTCATCAAAGTCATAGTTATGTAAGAGGCAACTGGGGAAATACAGAAAAGAGTGCGCCTATGATTCTTGCAAAATCCTGCCATGATATGGACATTTTACAATGGTTAATTGGAAGTGATTGCAGCAGGGTTCATTCCTTTGGTTCTTTAAGTTATTTTAGAAAAGAAAATGCACCGGAGGGTTCACCGGAATATTGTATCGAGGGATGTCCTTATGCAGATAGCTGTTATTACAACGCAGTGAAGCTTTATTTGGATGATAAGGAAAATTTATGGTTCCGTGAAGCTGCTACAAAGGATAAGAACCCTTCTGATGAAATTGTAGCAAAGGCTTTGAGGGAAACACAGTATGGTAAATGTGTTTACAAGTGTGACAATGATGTGGTTGACCATCAGGTGGTCAATTTAGAATTTGAAAACAGTGCTGTGGCATCATTCAATATGAGTGCATTTAACTACAATGGACGTACGATTAGAATTATGGGGACAGATGGAGAAATTTGGGGAGAATGGGAAAAAGATCAGATAGAGTATTTTGATTTTGCAACCAGAGAGCATACTTACTTTAGAACAGCCGATGAACTTATTGATCAGAGTATTTTAGGAGGTCATGGTGGTGGCGACGCAGGTATCGTAAATGATTTATATAGCTACATCGTAGGGGAGGATAAGGGTAATTCATTCAGCGAAATTGGTATTTCTGTTAAAAATCATGCGATTGCCTTTGCAGCGGAAGAATCTCGACTCACAGGAAGAGTAATTGATATGACGGAATATAGAGACAGTTTTGAAGAGTGTTAGTTTTATACCCCCTTTGAGGTTGTTTTGTTACATTTTCAAAAAGTTGGTTTTACATTAGTATTATCTTCAGAAAGAGAATGTTTTAAGAAATGAATGGAGTGATGGTTTTATCATATGAAGAAGAAAAAAATTAGCAAAAGAGTGTTCAAAGAGAACCTGGAACTGGGTGCACTTACTCTTCCTGTAGTAATACTTTTGGGATTGTTTTCCTATTGGCCGATGTTTGGGATAATCCTTGCTTTCAAGAATTATAAAATTCCAAAGGGAATATTTGGCAGTGATTGGGTGGATCCGATTTTTAAGCATTTTGAATTTTTTCTTGGTTCACAGGATGCGTTTCGTGTAACAAGAAACACACTCGGTTTGAATTTATTATTTATATTGGTAGGTACTTTATGTGCAATTGTGTTTGCAATTTTGTTATACGAAGTAAAAAATGCGATTCATGTAAAGGCATATCAGACTTTTGCCATTCTTCCTACTTTTTTGTCTTGGGTTGCAGTTAGTTACATAGTATACGGATTGCTCGACACAGAAAAAGGATTGCTCAATCAAATAATTCGGTTTTTTGGCGGAGAAAATGTACCATGGTATACATCTCCAGCATACTGGCCAATTATCTTAACGATTGTGTATGTATGGCATAATGTGGGGATTGATTGTATTGTCTATTATGCTTCTTTGATGGGGATTGATGAAGAACTATACGAGGCGGCAGAACTTGATGGGGCTGGAAAATGGCAAAAGATTCGTTACATATCTATTCCACATTTGAAGCCAATTGTAATCATGATGACAATTTTAGCGGTAGGTAAAATTTTTAGAGCAGACTTTGGATTGTTCTACAATGTTACAAGAAATGTTGGACAGTTGTATCCGACAACAGATGTTATTGATACCTATGTATTTAGAGCGTTGATGGTAAAAGGAAACTTTGGTATGTCCAGCGCAGCGGCTCTGGTTCAGTCAGTTGTATGTTTGATTACTATAGTGGCAACTAATGCGATTGTTAAGAAAATTGAGCCGGACAATGCATTGTTCTAAGAAGTATGGAAAGGAATGAGTGATAGATGAAAAAAGAGAAGACAAGTATAGGGGTACATATTGTATTTATCCTATTTTCACTAATCTGTATCATACCACTGTTTATGGTGATTTCAGCTTCCTTGACCAGTTCTACGGATTTGTCTTTCAATGGATTTAGTGTTTTACCTAAAAAGATTGATACATCAGCCTATGTTTATCTGTTTGATAATCCAAAACAGATTATTAACTCTTATGCTGTGACAATTTTTATCACAGCGGTAGGAACATTCTTAAGTGTTATTTTTATGGCAATGACAGCTTATGCACTTGCCAGGCCAAGATTTAAGTTAAAAAAATTTCTTACAGCGTATATATTTTTTCCGACTTTGTTTAGTGGGGGACTGGTATCTACTTACATTGTTACAACACAGTATCTCCATTTAACAGACAGCGTTTGGTCATTAATTTTGCCGGGCTTAATCAATGTATTTCACATTTTTATGCTGCGTACATTTTTTAAGCAGCTTCCAGAGGGGTTATTTGATGCGGCGGTAATTGATGGAGCCAGTGAGTTTAGAATTTTTACCACCATTGCACTTCGACTTTCGAAGCCAGTAATAGCAACCGTTGCTTTTCTTGGTGCATTGAACAGATGGAATGAGTGGTATAACGCAATGCTGTACATTAGAAGTTCGGACAAATATCCATTACAGTATCTGCTTCAGAGAATGATGATGAATATACAGGAAATGATTAACAGTATGGGCAAAATTCCGTCAAATATCGCTTTGGCAGATGTACCTGGAGAGAATCTTAGAATGGCACTTTTAGTGGTATGTATTGGACCTATGATGTTGATATTTCCATTTTTCCAGAAATATTTTACAAAGGGTATGACCGTGGGAGCCGTAAAAGGTTAGCAAAATATTTATTTAAGATTAAAATGCGGGGGACCGTTTTTTAATAAAAACCAAAGGAGGAAAAGAAAAATGAAGAAGGTATTGACCTTTATGTTAGCTGCAGCTATGACATTAGGATGTCTTACTGGATGCGGACAGAAAGAAACTGAAGTTAACAACACACCTGCCTCAAATGAGGCACAAGAAACTGAAGCACCGAAGGAGATTCAGAAAGTAAAATGGGTCATGTTCGGAGATACCTGTGAAGATGACGAAAAGGTATATGCAGAAGTGAACAAAATTTTAAACGAGAGATATGGTTTAGAGTTAGAACCAGTTGTTGTTTCCGGTGGTGAATACAACGACAGAATGAAGTTAATGGCAACTTCCGGTGAAGATTGGGATCTTTGTTTTACTTCAAACTGGTTATTTAATTTCTATGAAAACATGTCTATGGAAATGTTTAGACCATTAAACGATTTATTAGATTCTGAAGCTGGTGCACTCTTAAGAGAAGCTATCCCAAGTGATGACTATTGTGGTTGTGCAACTTTTGACGGACAGATTTACGCTGTTCCAAATAACCAGATGCAGTTTAAATGTATGGGCGCATTCGTACAGAAAGATCTTGCAGATGAATTTGGACTTGATGTGACAGCTGTAAAAAATATCTACGATCTTGAACCATTCATGGAATGGGTTCGTGATAACAAGGAAGGAATTTGGCCTTTAAGAAACAATTTTGCATGTTCAGACGTAAACTTCTATCTTGGAGCAGATTTTACAGAGGAAGGCTTAGGAACATGTCCTGCATTTGATTTATTTGTATTAGATAGTGTTGCAGTAGCAGCAGATGATCCTGAGCATAAAGCAATTTCTATGTTTGATAATGAATATAGAAAAGAAGCTTTCAGACTTTGTAATGATTACTATAAAGCAGGATTTATCAGAAGTGATATTGCAACAGTAACAGATGATACAGCAGACCGTGCAGCAGGAAGATATGCAGTTGATATCGGTGAAACAAAACCAGGCGGAGCGGCAGAACAGTCAGCAGCATTTGGAGAAGAATATTACCAGTTTTCTTTTGCAACTCCATATAAGACACCAACTGCAAATGCACCTACCATGACAGCAATGAATGTTAACTCTAAGAATCCAGAAGCAGCAATCAAAATGCTTGGCGTAATTTGGACAGATGTAGAAGTATATAACATGATGGTATTTGGTCTTGAAGGAGAACATTATACAAAGGTTAGCGAAAACAGAGTTGAACCAGTTGAAGATACCAAGTACAGCAGATTAGCAGGTGCATGGAGCTTTGGAGATACATTTAACGCTTATGTAATCCCGGGTCAGGATGATGACGTTTGGGAACAGACAAAGAAAATGAATGAGTCTGCAGTAGTTTCACCGTTAACAGGTTTTGTATTAGATACAACTCCAATTGAAACAGAAATGGCTCAGATTAGTTCTGTAAAAGCAGAATATGAAAATCAGTTCAACTATGTAGAAGATTTTGACGCATGGTGGTCAGAATTTGAAACAAAAATGCAAGCAGCAGGTCTTGATAAATGTGTAGAAGAAGTAAATACACAGATTCAGGCATGGCTCGCAGAACAGTAAAATCAATGACAGAGTAAGCAGTAGTTACAGCCTGCAACGGCGGTCCTTGTTGGCAGCAGTTGCAGGCTGTTTGCATAAAAAAGAAGAAAGGAATCTTAAAAACGATGGCAGTCTATTATATTAATCCAGAGCATGGGAGCGATGAGAACAGTGGACTTAGCGAAGATTGCCCGTTAAAGTCACATCAAAACTTAAATATTCTTCCCGGAGATAAAGTATTGTTCAAAAGAGGAAGCTTTGTGAGGGATGCCTTGTGGAATGTGAGTGGAGAAGAGGGATGTCCAATCACATATTCTGCTTACGGTGAAGGAGAAAATCCGGTGTTTTGTGGTTCTGTAGACGTAAGTTGTGAAAAAGACTGGAAAGAAATAGAAGAAAATATTTGGCAATGTACAAAATATTTGGAAACTGAAGTTTGTAATTTCGTATTTAATCAGCAGGAATGTGGTGCGCTTCGATGGGACAGATCAAAGCTGATCAACCAGGGGGACTGGTGGGATAACTGCTTTGGAATGGATGATGAAAAACCAGATCCTGAAAAACATGTCGTGCTTCTGTATTCGAAAATAAATCCTTCAAAATATTATGGACATATTGAATGTGTGCTAAGGAGTCATAGAGAACTGGCTAATACAGGTCATGATATGATTATTTCAGATCTTACATTTCGGAATAATGGTGTTCATGGGATTGCAGGAGAGAATGGCGCTAGAAATTTGCAGATTATCAACTGCAGGTTCGAGTATATTGGAGGCAATGTTTGGAACAAAGAAAGAGAGATTCGTTTCGGTAATGCCATTGAATTCTGGGAGATTGCAGAAAATGTGTTAGTAGAGCATTGTGTGTTTTATGAAATTTACGATTCGGGAATTACTCATCAGGGTTATCATGATAGTTGCAAACCGGCTCAAAATATGGTGTGCAGAAATAATATATTTATGAAATGCGGAATGGCGGCATATGAGCAAAGAGATGTGCTACCAAAGTCCGCTTGCTTTGAATATAATGTTTGTGCTGATGCAGGAAAAGGATTTTCGGGATTGGGAGAAGGGATTCCAAGGAACAGCGAGATATGGCCAGAACCTATGGGACATCATGTATTCATATGGAGAATAGATAAGCCCACCGAAAATGCAAGCTTTAAAATAAAAAATAATATTTTTATGGAAGCGCCTTATGGAAAGGCTTTGTACGCCACCATTGCAAAAGAAGCACAGGAGCAAATTGATTTTACAGAAAACCTTTTTTATGTAGATGAACTACTCTTTAGGTAAAAGTAGCGGAAATACATTCCAGTTGAGTAGTACATAATTCTGATTCATAGTGCTCAATAAATTATTTGAATTTTCTAGCAATATTGCCTGTTATGGATTATCCATAGCCGGCAGTATAGAATTAAATGGATACAGGAGAATTAATATGGATAAATTTGCCAATATTGCTGCTAGTTATAAAGCAGATAATTCTAGAGGACTCGTAACTCCAGAGCCGGAAAAGATTACAGGGAAGGTGTTAGAACTTAATACATCAGCAGAAGGATTTTTTGAGCCAATACCGAAAATATCTACCAGAGATGAGCTTTATAAAGAACTGAAAAACCAAAAAGAATATTATAGACCGTTTCTTAGGGACTTAGCGCCGAAGCTGGAGGAGCTCATAGAAAGGATAGAGTTAAAAAAATTTCTTTGGTCCTTGGATGGAGCACCACCTGAAGAAATAGAGATTCCGCATTATGGTGGAAAGATTGGAAAACACACAGCAGTTTATGAAACTGCTTTTACAGTACCAGAGTGTGATTTGAAACAGAAAAGAGCAATTCTTGTATTCAAGGGTGTAGATTATATTGCGGAGGTGTTTGTTAATGACCAATTCGTAGGAAGACATGAGGGATTTTTTGCACCATTTGAATTTGATGTAACAGAATTTGTTGAAATTGGAAACAATCGCCTGAAGGTAATTGTCAAGAATGACCTGGTTATGATGACAGATACCAATTCGGAAGGCGTAAATATAGATGGTGATAAAATATATGCGGCGACTGGTCCGGGTTGGGATGATCCATATGTGGGATGGCATCATTGTCCTGCCGGAATGGGTATTTATCAAAAGGCATATATAGAACTTCGGGAAAAAGAATATATTACGGATCTCTTTGTCAGAGAAGGCAAAGAACTTTGGATTGAGTGTATGGGAATGGACATACAGGAAAAAGAGGTGTCATTTGAAGTGTCCGTTTACGGACAGAATTTTTCGGAAGTTGTATTCGAACATGAAATTCTGAGCCCACAGGTTTTGATTGAAGCAGGAGTAGGGGATACGTTGACAGAGGCAGAGTTGATCGCAGAAGGAAAACTTCATCAGCCAACTCCTCTGCTTTTAGGCAATGGATTTAATAGATTCCAATTTGAACTGGAAATTCCAAATCCTAAGCAATGGTCACCGGACAGCCCATATCTTTATCAAGTTCAGGTAAAGATGCTGGTGGAGGGAAAGGTTACAAGTACCATGAAGCGTCAGTTTGGCATCCGAACATTTACCCAGGATACTGAAGGCAAAGTGAAGGGAATGTTTTACTTAAATGGGAAACCATTAAGACTTCGTGGAGCCAATACTATGGGATTTGAACAACAGTGTGTAATGCAGGAAAATTATGAACAGCTATTGAATGACATGCTTCTAGCCAAGCTTGCAAATATGAATTTTTTACGTCTGACACAGCGGCCAGTGCAGGAAGAAATTTATGAACTTTGTGACCGTATTGGCTTGATGATTCAAACGGATTTACCATTGTTTGGAACAGTAAGAATCAATCAGATGGCAGAAACAATCAGACAAGCAGGAGAGATGGAACATCTGATTCGTTCTCATCCATGTTGTATTCTTGTGACATATATTAATGAGCCATTTCCTAATGCACAGAATAAACCGCATAGAATGTTGCGCCGTAAGGAGCTCCAAGGACTGTTTGAAGCAGCAGATGTGATGGTAAGACTTCATAACCCGGACAGAGTGATTAAGCATGTGGATGGTGACTATGATCCTCCAAGTGATACGCTGCCAGATAATCACTGTTACACCATGTGGTATAACGGGCATGGAATTGACTTTGGTCGTCTACATAAGGGATATTGGTTAGATGTGAAACCAGATTGGTACTGGGGATGTGGAGAGTTTGGTGCGGAAGGATTGGATTTTATGGATGTCATGAAAGAATCTTATCCGAAGGAATGGCTAAAAGAACCGTTTGATCCTAAAAATATTTTGAAAGCGCAAACTGGAGAGTTTTATTATTTCTTCTATGACAGACAAGAAACCATGGAAAATTGGATCAAGGAAAGTCAGGAACATCAGGCATATGCAACAAAAGTGATGACGAATGCGATGCGTCGATGCAATTATAATGTCAGCTTTGCGATTCATCTGTTTATTGATGCATGGCCAGCAGGTTGGATGAAAGCCATCATGGACTGCAGAAGAACCCCAAAACAGGCATATTTTAGCTATCGAGATTGTCTGGCTCCGGTAAAGGCAGACTTAAGAAGTGATAGAATGACCTGGTATGGTGGTGAAAAGCTATGTGTAGAAGCACGCATATGCAATGACAAGGAACGGATAGAAAATGCAACGTTACATATTATGGTAAAAGCTGGAGAAGAATTTATTGCAAGTGGAATTACCCAGGCTGTAATAGAAGAATGTTGTACCACTTATCAGGGAATGATTAGTTGTACCCTTCCACAGGTTGAAAAGGAAACAGAAATTACTGTTTTCATGGCAATAGAAAAGGATGGAGAACAACTTCACTGGACTTCTGAAAATTTCCGTGTATATCCTCGAAAAGACTATCGCGTTCCAGAGATTATTAGCTGGGAGCACTACAAGAAAAATAGTGAGGACATAAACAAAGAGGTTGAGCTCGGAAAGACGGTGGTGCTGGAACCGCTGAATCCTGGAACCTATGAAATTGCAGGACATTTTATAGAAGCAAAAAGCTGTGGCATGGCACCTGTTTATTTTGTCTCATCAAAGACAGGTCATACGCTGGTTGATGGCTTTGATCAAAAGGCATTTGCATACTGGTATGATGAGAAGGAAGAGCGTATGACACCGATGATTTTCGCAACCTTGCAAACGAAGGAAGGAATTTCAGTGTTGACGAGTGGAAATAAGAACTCTAAGGGTGCTTGGGAAAGTGCCGATGCCTGTCTGGAAATTCCTTACGGCAAAGGAAGATTCATCCTTTGCCAGCTAGAACTAAACAGAGGAAAGACAAACCCAGTATGTGCAGAATTTGCAGACAGACTTGCAGGATATTAAGAGATTCGTAAAAATAATAGTAAGGAGAATTCACATGAAAAAATTTGCATTTATCGGAGCGGGAAGCTTTGATTTTACAAGAAAACTTGTAAGGGATATTTTGACCTATGATGCGTTTCGGGATGCTCATATTTGCTTGATGGATATTGATCCGGAAAAACTTGAGTTTATAGAGAAGGCATGTAAAAAAATTAAGGAAGCAGGTAATTATCCGGCAACCATTGAAGCTACACTTGATCGCGAGAAGGCTCTGGAGGGAGCAGATGGTGTTGTAATTACAGTACTGACTGCTGGTCCGGACATTTTCAGAACCGATATTGAGATTCCTAAAAAATATGGTGTGGATATTTGTGTAGGTGACACCAGAGGTCCAGCAGGGATTTTTAGATTTTTAAGAACTGCACCTGTTCTTTTGGATATTTGTCGGGATATTGAAAGACTTTGTCCAGATGCATATGTTTTGAATTATACAAATCCTATGGCATTAAATTGTCGTTATTTACAAGAAATGACCAATGTTAAAGTTACCGGTCTTTGTCACAGTGTTCAGCATACTGCACAGATGTTAGCTGATTGGATTGGTGCAGATATGAAAGATGTGGAATATACTTGTGCGGGTATTAATCATATGGCTTTTTACACAGAATATAAATGGAAGGGTGAAGATGCATATCCATTAATTAGAAAAGCAGTGGAAAACGAAGAGATATATAATCAGGAACAGGTGCGGAACCAGTTGTTTAAGCACTTAGATTATTACCCAACGGAAAGTTCAGGACATGTTTCTGAATATTATCCGTGGTTTAGAAAACGTCCGGATTTGATTGAAAAATATTGCACCCATTCTACAAACTGGAACCCGGGAGAATATGCATACATTTTAAATGAATATTTCCGTCGTCAAAATGAATGGAAACAGGATATTCAAAACTGGCTGGATGAGGAAAATGTTGAACTGGAAAGAGGGGATGAATATGCAGCCTATATTTTCAATGCCCTTTTTGGAGATCATACTCCGTTCGATTTTAATGGAAATGTGCGCAATGAGGGATGGATTTCCAACCTACCGGAAGGATGTTGCGTAGAAGTTCCGGTAACTGTCACAAAAGATGGGTACACAATTCATCCGGTAGGAGAATTACCAGCTCAGTTGGCCGTGATGGATAATGTAGCTGCAAGAAGTGAAGAACTTGCTGTTAGAGGCTGCATTGAAGGGGATAAGCATATGATTTTTCATGCAATTTTAGTAGATCCACTGACTTCTGCTGTATTGAGTATGGACGAGATTCAGGATATGGTAGATGAGATGTTTGAAGCAAATAAAGACTATCTGCCACAGTTTAAGTAGATTTTTGAATTTAATCATATACCTGACAGGGATTTATGATGTATTAGTTCAAAAGGATTTAGAGGATAAGGAAAACATGAAATACTATATTGGAATAGATGGCGGAGGCAGTAAGACAATTTTTGCAATTGCCGACGAAAATGGAAAAATTCTGGGTACAGTAAAATCAGGAAGTGCATTTTATAAACAGATTGGAGAAGAAGGGGTCATAAATCTTCTAAGAAATGGAGTGCTGAAGGTCAGTACATTCGCAAAAGAAGAAAAAGTGGAAATTGCATCGGTATGTTTTGGAATGCCAGGATGGGGTGAGTCGCCTGTAAATGATAGAATTATGGAACAAAATCTTCATAGTGCATTTCCGGAATGGAACCTGAGTATTGTCAATGACTGTGAAGTTGGATGGGCAGGTTCTTTAATGGGAAAACCGGGAATTAATCTTGTAGCCGGAACCGGATCTATCGCTTTTGGGAAAAATGAGGCCGGAGAAACTGCCAGATGTGGAGGCTGGAGTGAATGGTTTTCAGATGAAGGATCTGGATATTGGCTTGGAATGAAATGTGTTCAGTTGTTTTCAAGACAATCCGATGGACGGGATAAAAAGGGAGCGTTATATGAAATTGTCCGAAAAAATCTAAATATCTCTGTGGATGAAGAAATTATTGATTTGTTTGAAAAGGAATATTTGCATAAAAGAGATAAAGTAGCATCATTGCAAAAGCTTTTACTGCAAGCAGCAAATGACGGAGATGTTTATGCAATCGCTGCGTATGAACATGCAGCTAAGGAACTGTATGAAATTGTCTGTGGAGTTCGTAATCAAATCTTTTCGGGCAAAAAGTGTTTAGTCTCCTGTTCAGGCGGGATTTTCAACGTGGGAGACATGATTTGCAGACCACTTAGGAATCTTTTAGAAACAGATCATATGGAATTGATTGCGGCAGAAGCAGAGCCGTATGTAGGGGCTGTTTGGTTAGCTATGCATTAGCATATTACAGATAAGAAAGTGGTAAGGAAAAATATATTTTTCGACAGTAGAAAATAGGAAAAGGATACACAGAAATAGAGAGTGAAATTGCGGCAAATCTTTCTTGGTTTTTACTACTGTTAAGACGTATTTCCTTTTGAATGCGGATAGTCTTGAATACTAAATAAGAGCCATGGCTGTTGCTCCGAAAATGGAATAGCAATCGTGGCTCTCTTTTTTGCGTACAAATACAAATCCAGTATTTGGAGAAAAGCATATGGATTTCTAAAAGGACAGGTCGCAGCAAGTGATGAAAACTGGAAAAAAATTTGTTTTTCTAATGAAATGAGAAAACTGGATTTTGTAGAAGGATTTAAAAAGTTTTTCGACAGAAGTAACGTTATCGAAGATATGATATAGGAAGAAGGATGATTAG
>CAZOJX010000030.1:0-16620 GCA_964580255.1 uncultured Lachnoclostridium sp.
AAGCCGCACCGGGCTATATGGGAATTCAGGATTTTGAAATTCCGGCAAGATAATAACTATAACGGTTATTCATGTAGAAACATCCCCTTCTGGAATCAACTCCGGAAGGGGATGTTCTTTCTGTTCCTACAGTCTTGTTGTCCACTGGCTGCAGTCCCACACCTCTGTTGCCAGTCCGTCATAAAATTCCGGTTCATGGCAGACCATGAGAATGCTTCCCTTATAAGCCTGCAGTGCACGCTTTAATTCTTCTTTGGCATCAACGTCCAAATGGTTTGTCGGTTCGTCCAATACGAGAATATTGGTTTCCCGGTTAATGAGCTTGCACAGTCTTACTTTCGCCTGCTCACCGCCGCTTAAAACCTTCACCTTGCTTTCAATATGTTTGGTTGTCAGACCGCATTTTGCCAGGGCTGAACGCACCTCATACTGGGTAAAGCCCGGAAATTCCTGCCAGATTTCCTCGATACAGGTTGTCTGAACGTCCTGGCTCATTTCCTGTTCAAAGTAGCCGATGCTCAGGTAGTCCCCAAGCTCTGCTTTTCCTTCCAAAGGCTTGATCAGGCCTAAAATACTCTTTAAAAGTGTTGTCTTACCGATTCCGTTGGCACCGGTCAGCACAATCTTTTTCCCTCGTTCCATTTCCAGCGTCAGCGGTTTGGATAAAGGTTCATCGTAGCCGATCACCAGATTTTCCGTCTGGAAAATGTATTTTCCAGGCACGCGGGCTTCTTTAAAATGAAATTCCGGCTTCGGGCGTTCTGCAGCCAGCTCGATCACGTCCATCTTATCCAGCTTCTTCTGTCTGGACATGGCCATATTTCTGGTTGCCACACGAGCTTTGTTTCTGGCCACAAAATCCTTCAGATCTGCGATTTCTTTCTGCTGCTTATTGTATGCTGCCTCCAGCTGTGCCTTTTTCATGGCATAAACTTCCTGGAATTTATCATAATCACCCACATAGCGTTCCAGCTTCTGGTTGTCCATGTGATAGATCAGGTTGATCACGCTGTTCAGGAACGGAATATCGTGAGAGATCAGGATAAATGCATTCTCATATTCATTCAGATAGCGCTTCAGCCA
The DNA here is from genome assembly GCA_964580255.1 of uncultured Lachnoclostridium sp. Lineage (GTDB taxonomy): Bacteria > Bacillota > Clostridia > Lachnospirales > Lachnospiraceae > HGM12587. Next base: position 1,084 of record CAZOJX010000030.1, read on the forward strand.
TTCAATGTGTTCTACATCCAGATAGTTGGTCGGCTCGTCCAAAAGCAGGATATCCGGTTTTTCCAGAAGAAGTTTTCCGAGAAGCACCTTCGTTCTCTGACCGCCGGAAAGTTCCGAAACATCCTTTTCCAGTCCAATATCCGCAAGTCCCAGGGCTCGTCCCACTTCTTCTACTTTAGAATCGATCATATAGAAGTCATGAGCAGACAAAAGTTCCTGGATCACACCGGTTTCTTCCATATACATGGCCATTTCTTCGTCTGTGGCCTCTGCCATCTTTTCATACATTGCGTTCATTTCCTGTTCCATTTCAAAAAGGAACTGAAAAGCGCTTGCCAGAACGTCCCGAATGGTCATTCCTTTTTCCAGTGCCGTGTGCTGGTCAAGATAACCGACACGCACATTTTTTGACCATTCCACCTTGCCCTCGTCAGGCATGAGCTTTCCGGTAATAATGTTCATAAATGTGGATTTTCCTTCACCATTGGCACCGATCAGTCCAATGTGTTCTCCTTTTAAAAGGCGGAAAGAGACATCGTCAAAGATGGCTCTGTCTCCGAATCCATGGGTTAAGTGTTCTACATTTAAAATACTCATCGAATTTGTCCGTCTCCATAAATCATATATTTGTAACAGCAGAGTTCTTCCAGGCCCATGGGACCTCTGGCATGCAGCTTCTGGGTTGAGATTCCCATTTCACAGCCAAGTCCGAACTCACCGCCGTCTGTAAATCTGGTTGATGCATTGTGGTATACCGAAGAACTGTCCACTGCCATCATAAATTTCTTTGCAGCAGCTGCATCTTCTGTCACAATGGCCTCACTGTGTCCTGTGGAGTGTGCACCAATATGGGCGATTGCTTCCTCCACGCTGTCTACCACTTTTACCGCTAAGATATAATCCAGAAATTCTGTATCAAAATCCTGCGCCCCGGCAGGTACACCATCGATCACTTGTGCAGAACGTTCGTCCAGACGAAGTTCTACCGGATTTTCTCCGTGATCCAGCAATGCTTTTAATTTCGGCAGAAATTGCCGGTAAATGTCCTGATGAACGAGCAAAACTTCTTCCGCATTGCATACGGAAGGTCTGCTGGTCTTCGCATTTTGAATGATCTTCAAAGCTTTTCCCTGATCTGCAGCCGCATCTACGTAGATATGGCAGATTCCGGTTCCCGTCTGAATGCACGGAACTTTTGCATTTTCCGTACACGCCCGGATCAGCCCCGCACCTCCTCTTGGAATGAGAAGATCCACAAATCCTACCGCAGTCATCAGTTCCGCTGCAGAAGCTCTGGTTGTATCCTCGATCAGGTTTACTGCATTTTCAGATATTCCCGCTTTTTTCAATCCCCGCTTCAGGCATCTTACGATCGCTGCCGCAGAACGGTAAGCTTCTTTTCCGCCCCGCAGAACGCAGACATTGCCGCTCTTTAACGCAAGTGCTGCCGCATCGGAGGTTACATTCGGGCGGCTTTCATAAATGATCGCAACCACGCCCATGGCAACTGCTGTTTTCTCAATTACAAGACCGTTTGGCCGTTCCACTCTCCGAAGCACCTTTCCAACCGGATCCGGCAGCTTGGCAACCTCTAAAATTCCCTGTGCCATTCCTTCAATCCTGCTTTTAGAAAGAGCCAAGCGATCCAGCATAACCTCTGAGATCACACCCCGGGAAGCTTCCAGGTCCTTCTCGTTTTCCTGTAAGATTTCCTCGCAGCCCTCAAGAAGTTCCTGCGCCATTGCTTCCAATGCACTGTTTTTTTGTGCTGTATCTGCCAGCATCACAGAAGATTTTGCTTCTTTTGCAAGTCTTAAAATTTCCTGTGTTGTCATTTTCATGCCTCAACTTTCTTTCCTGTAAATCTGGTACCGACCGCTTCCCCTTCGATGATCCGGTAAAGGATCTGCGGTTTCTTTCCATTGGCAATGACCATATCGCAGCCCGCCTCTGTGGCAATCTGTGCTGCCTGAAGCTTTGTCGCCATGCCGCCGGTTCCCTGTCTGCTGCCTGCACCGCCTGCCAATGCAAGAATTTCCTCCGTAATCTCCTCTACCTGAGGAATCAGCTTTCCTGTCGGATCCTTATGAGGGTCTGCAGTAAACAGTCCGTCAATGTCTGTCAACAGAATGATCAGATCTGCCTGAATACTCTTTCCGACGATGGCAGCCAGCGTATCATTGTCCCCAATCTCGATCTGCGCCGTTGAAACCGTATCATTTTCATTGATGATCGGCAGCGCCCCCAGATCCAGAAGGCGTTTTAACGTATTTTCACAGTTATGTCTTCGTTTTTCGTCCTCAATATCCTCTCCGGTAAGAAGAATCTGAGCAACGGTATGATTATATTCCCCAAACAGCTTGTCATAGGTATACATTAGTTCACACTGTCCTACCGCAGCAGCCGCCTGCTTTGTCGGCATATCTGTCGGTTTTCCCGGAAGAAGCAGTTTTCCCACACCCATTCCAATAGCTCCGGAGGATACCAGAACCATTTCGTGTCCGGCATTTTTCAGATCACTTAACACCTTGACCAGCATTTCGACCCGTTGGATATTTAATCTCCCTGTCGGATGAGCCAGCGTTGAGGTTCCTACTTTCACTACGATTCTCATGTTATTTTTTTCCTAACTCTTTTGTTTTTTCATAAGCAGCCACAACTGCCTCAAAAATATCTCCCCGGAATCCGCCGGCTTCCAGAGCTCTGACCCCCTGAATGGTGCTTCCCGCCGGAGAACACACCATGTCCTTTAGTTCTCCCGGGTGATGTTCCCCTTTAAGAACCATTTCTGCCGATCCTGCCAGCATCTGGGCTGCATATTCCTGGGCCTTTGCCCGGGGAAGCCCACAGGCTACGCCGCCGTCTGCCAATGCTTCAATAAACAGATAAGCGAAAGCAGGTCCACAGCCGGCAATGGCACTTCCGGCATCGATCAGTTCCTCTGCCAGTTCATCAAATCTTCCGGCTTCCCTCATGATATGAAGGAACGTAACCATTTCGTCCAAATGTGTTTTGGCACTGCAGTAAAGGATCATTCCTTTTCCGATGGATGCCGGCATATTCGGCATCAGACGAATGATCGGATAATTTCCTCCGGCCATTTCCTGGATCATCTGCATGGTCTGTCCTGCCGCAATGGTCACCAGCACGAATCGATCCGTTCTCGCTTTTAAGATCGGTGCGATCTGATTTAACATTTCTTCCATCATCTGAGGCTTTACCCCCAGAAAAATATATCTGCATTCTTCTGCGATCCGTTCATTGTCCGCCACAACTGCGCCGCCCAGACTCTCCGCAAGGCGTTCCGCTTTTCCGATGCTGCGGTTAGAAAGGTAAATATCTTCCGGCGCAAGCACTTCCGACTTTGCCGCTGCTTTCGCCAATGCACTGCCCATATTTCCGCAGCCAATAAAACCTACCATTGCACTCATACCGCTTCCTCCTCATGTACTTCATTTTCCACACACTTCTTATGAAATGCGATATTTTTCCACCAGCTTCAACAGCATTTCCACACAAATGTCCATTCCTTCGCAGGTAATGTGTTCATATGGTCCATGGAATCCAAAACCGCCGGTTCCCAGGTTCGGACACGGCAGTCCCATAAAGCTGAGTCTCGCTCCGTCTGTTCCGCCCCGGATTGCTACAACCTTCGGATTAACTCCGGCTTCTTTGGCAGCTTCCTTCGCATACTCGATCAGATACCTATGCGGTTCGATCTTTTCTTTCATATTATAGTATTGATCTTTTAAGGTCAATTCCACTGTGCCTGCACCGTAGATTCCGTTTAATTCTTCTGCAATGCGTTCCATCACTGCTTTTTTTGCCTCAAATTTTTCTCTGTCATGATCCCGGACAATGTACTGAAGCTTTGCACTTTCTTCGCAGCCGGACATTCCGGTCAAATGATAAAATCCTTCATAGCCTTCTGTTTTGGAAGGCACTTCGTCCTCCGGCAGCCTGCGGTTAAATTCCATTGCTACCAGCTGGGCATTGACCATGATATTTTTTGCACTTCCCGGATGCACATTGTTTCCATGGAACACCACCTGTGCGCCGGCAGCATTGAAGTTTTCATACTCAATCTCTCCTTCCATGCCTCCGTCCATGGTATATGCAATTTCCGCACCGAAGCGTTCTACGTCAAAATGATCTGCTCCCTCACCGATTTCTTCGTCCGGTGTAAATCCGATGCTGATCGGTCCATGAGGGATTTTTTCTGTTACGATTCTTTCCACCAGGGTCATGATCTCAGCGATTCCCGCCTTATCGTCTGCCCCCAAAAGACTTGTTCCGTCGGTGGTGATCAAAGTTCTTCCCTTCATGTTGGCAAGCTCCGGAAAATCTTTCACTTTCAGAACTCTGCCGCTCTCTCCGAGGGTCACATCTTTTCCATCATAATTTTCAATAATCTGCGGTCTGATATTTTTACCGTTAAAATCCGGTGCTGTATCCATATGAGCGATCAGCCCCAGCTTCTTTCCGTTTTCACAGCCTTCTGTTGCAGGAAGATGACCGTAAACATAGCACTGATCATCTACTTCCGCATCCTTTACACCATATTTTTTTAATTCCTCCACCAGAAACTGTGCGATCGCAAACTGCTGGGGAGAAGACGGTGTTTTTCCCGATTCCGGATTGCTCGCTGTCGGAATCTCTACATAATTTAATAATCTTTCATAAGCTCTCATAATTTTCCCTCCTCATTTTTAAGAATGATTTATCAATCTTTTTTTCATTTTACTCCATATTACAATAAAACAGATCAAATGGGTTCCGCCTGTCAAAATCCAGCTGATCGGGTAGGAACTAAATAAGACGTCCAGAGAATGGAATCTGGAGAATACGGTAACGATCCACAAAATTCGGAAACCGCAGGCACCGATCACCGACACGATCATCGGCAATACAGCATAGCCCAAACCTCTTAGCATTCCCACCAGCGTATCCATAACTCCGCAGAGGAAATATGGCAGGGCAAGCCATTTCAGTCGGTTCATTCCATAGGCGATTACTTCTGCATCTGAGGAATAAATGTGCAGAAGCTCCTGCCCCAGCAGATAACAGCCGCCTCCCAGCACTACCCCTACGATGGTTACCATCAGCAGACTGTTGCGGAATACCTTATGAATACGGTCGTATTTTCCGCCGCCAAGATTCTGGCTGGTAAAGCACAGTGCCGTCTGCTGGAACGCATTCATTGCAGTATAGACAAAACCTTCCAGATTTCCTGCTGCACTGGATCCAGCCATTGCCACCGAACCAAAGGAGTTGATGGAGGACTGAATGAGCACGTTGGAAAAAGAAAATACAGATCCCTGCAGTCCAGCCGGCAGACCGTGGCGCAGAAGCAGAAATACTTTTTCTTTGTAAATTCCCAGTTTCTTCAGTTCCAATCGGCAGCTGCCTTCCACTCTGCACATGCAGCGGATCAGTAAAACAGCAGAAATACACTGAGCAGACACCGTAGCCAATGCAACTCCTGCAACACTCATATCAAAACCGATGACAAAGATCAGGTTCAGGATCACATTCACAACACCTGCACAGGTAAGATAATACAGCGGACGTTTTGTATCTCCGATTGCACGTAAGATTGCAGCGCCATAGTTATAGATCAGCGTTGCAGGCATTCCGGCAAAATAAATCTTTACATAAATGGCAGCAAGATCCACTACGTCCTCCGGAGAACCCATCAGGATCAGCAGCGGCTTGGCAAAAATATTGCCAAGGATTGCAAGGATCACACCTGCAATGGCTGCTACCGTTATAGACGTATGTACCGTTTCGTTAATGTCATTTTCTCTTTTCGCTCCGTAATAACGGGAAACCAAAATATTGGCACCTACGGAAAGTCCCATAAACATATTGACCAGAAGATTGATCAGAGAACTGGTCGAGCCAACCGCCGCAAGAGCCTGCGGTCCCGCATAGCGGCCTACAACGATAATGTCCGCAGCATTAAACAAAAGCTGCAGAATTCCGGAAAACATCAGCGGTATGGTAAAGATCAGCATCTTTCCTACCAGCGGTCCTTCACACATGTTCATTTCATAGCTTTTCTTCTGTTTGCTCAATCCAATCCCCACTTTCTTCGTCCTTATTTTATCATTTTTAAAGTTTTACACTCACACCATTCACTTCCACATGATCATCAATGGCAATGACAAGACATTTTCTTCCTTCGATTTCCATCGTTTCGATCAGATCTGCCCTTTCCGGGTTGACCTTGATCACAATATCCGGTGTTTCCACACTGAATTTTTTTACATTTACCACGTTACTGGCAAGCAATGTGGTCCGCTCTCCTGCAACAGTATCAAATTCCGCATCAAACACTTCCATTTTTTCTTCCGGCGCACCGCTCTTTTCCAAAAGCTTTTTCACATCTGTTTTGGAAAGCTCTAAAGGCTCCGGATTTTCCTTGTGTTCCTCCATCATTTCATAAAGATTCTCATGAAGGCTTCGCACTACTTCGTATTCGCAATCTTCTCCCAGAGTCTCTGCTACCACTGCGTCAAAAATTTCTTTCTGACTTTTTGCGGTTACCGGAATTCCCGCCCCAAAAACCTGGTCGATCAGCTCCGGCTGAATTTCCTCCGGATTTTTGGAATAATACAGCATGCTGTGAATATCCGTTGCCCGATCATTGAACGCCGGGAACAAAAATCCGTTCATTGGCATTTCCACCACCCAGTCACGCACACGATCTTCCATCAGATTAGTTTCCGGATTGTAGGACAGTGCCGCTTTGGTAAGATTGACCGGACAGATGCTGCATAAAATGTGACGGAAAACCGTATCCGAAGCATCATCCATCTCCAGACCGTCGGAGGATTTTCCCGGAACATCATATGCGGCATAGATCAGCACAATATAATAATTCTCTCCATATCGGTAATGTTCAATGACCTTGTCATAAAATTCTTCCACCAGCATGTCATCTCTAAGCTCACTGTCACGAAGTTTCAGCAGGAACTCCTGAGGACCGCCCGGCATTTCCGACTCCAGGGAAAACTCCATATTGATCATGTTTTTTCCCAATGTTCCGGAAAGGGTATGTTTAAAAAGGTCAAAATATTTAAATGCTTCCTCCTCCGGCATGGACAAAAATGCCTGCTTGGACTGGCAGATCTTTTCTTTCTCATGATTGACATAACAGCCGCAGATACGCGTAATGGCACAATTTGCCGGCGTAAACTGTTTCCTGATTTCCAATATTTCTTTTTTATTCATATTTTTTCAGTATCTCCTCTAACTGCCACAGGTGATCGATCTCATGATCCACCCGGACATTCTTATCATTTTTCAGATGGTTTGGGTTATACCAGCAGCAAAGGATCCCTGCGTTATTTCCGCCCTTCATATCGCTGGTCAGGGAATCCCCCACGATCAGAACTTCGTCCTTTTTATAGGTTCCGATCTTTTCAAAAACATAATCAAAAAATTCTACGGAAGGCTTTTCATAGCCGATCAGATCTGAAATAAAGGATTCCTCCACCAGCTCGCCGATTCCGGATTTTTTCAGTTTTTTCTCCTGTGCCACAAAAGTCCCGTTGGTCACTACAAACTGTCGATATTTCCCCTGCAGCTTTTTCACCAGTTCATAGCCATTGTCCTGAAAACAGATGGTATCTCCCAGTGCCTTCTGATAACTATCATTAAACTCCTTTTCGCAGTTTGTTTCAATGCCTTCTGCTGCAAAAAAATCTTTAAACCGGTTCACCAGGATCTCTGCCTTTGACATTTCTCCCCGCTCTAACATTTCCCAGTAGCGGCGATTGATCACAGAATAATGCTCCAGCATTTCTTCCGTACATTCTCCCAGACCGTATTTTTCAAAACAGCTGCCGATCGCTGCCTTTTCTGCCGCTAAAAAATCCAGCAGTGTTGCATCAATATCCCATAAAATTACTTTGATCACACGTATTTCCTCTTATTTCTTTTCATTTATCTTTCGATCAGATCTTTATATAAGGTAAGCTCTGCATGTCCGTCTCCAACAGTCACTTCCGCCCGGTCGATCATCATTCCCAAAAGGAGCAGTTCTCCCGGTTCCCCCGGATCTCCGCTGCCAGCCAGCTCCCAGTAAATATCTTCCATTCCTGCATTTTTCGGTTCGTGAAGATATTTATCCAGATCTGCTACCTTTTTCCGGTATTCCGGCTGAAAATCTGACGAAAACGTAATGACTGCCAGATCCTTTTCATAGGAAATTCCGGAATTCATTTTGGAAGCGCCCACTGAAAAAAAGAAAATGCTCAGTTCCTCTACGATCTTTGTGAGCTTTCTGCGTTCATGAATCATTCAATTTCTCCCTCTTTGCTTTTCTATGCTGTTTTCTGACCTCATAGCTGCGCATAAAGCTTTCAATGGTCGGAACCATCACGATGGCCACCCAGCCGCAGCTAAAACCATTATTATACAAATTCAGTCCCCCGTACATCGCCGAGGTACACATCACAATACAGGAATGAAGCATTCCTGCCAAAATCCCCCAGATCACACCGAACTGACCTGCGATCGGAGAAATTCCGATCACGAAAAATGCTGCGATCAGAACGCCCGCATCCGTAGGAGAATAGCGGGTGAAAAAAGTAGAAAAATAGACTCCCAGAAGAACCGGAAGATAATTTCTTAAATGTGCTCCAAACGCCGCAAACCCAAATACCGTAAAAAAGCAGCCCAGCACCGGACCTGAAAAATCCGCTCCTACAAGCAATGCATAGACCAATGCTGCTGCAGCCGTAAGAGACATATTCATTAAAGTCGCACCCGGTCCGTCCATAAGAACAAAATCCGCTACTGCCCTTCCCGGATGCCGGAAAATCTGAAAAAGCGGACGAAGTTTTCCCTCACATAAATACAACCCCAGTAAAAAAGCGGCAATCAGATAAAGGATTACTCCCCCGATCAGAAACGGGTGACGTTCCGCCTTCCAGATAAAGGTCGATTCGCAGCCGATTCCGAAAGCTCCCAGCACACAAAAGAGTACAAATGCCAGCGTTCCGCCGGAAAATCCCACGTTAAACAGGCTGTAGCCCATGTGCATGGACGCCGTATGCTGGGAAAGGGGCGGAAGCACATAACCGATAAAGCAGCCTGCTGTCAGTGCCGCTGCCAGATTCCCAAAGAAACCAAAGGGCAGAAGAAAGGTCAGTTCCGTAACAAACGGAGACAGACAGGTGGCAAACAGTGCCGTATAAGTGTAACGGCTGATCGGACTGTGATGCGCTCTGGCATATAAAATCGTTCCCAGATGGATCGGTAAAATATTCAATACATTTTTACCCCAGAATCCAAATCCCATATTGATGAAAACCGCAGCCATGGTCAGCCCGGTATACGGAAGCTTTGCATATTCGATCATGATCAGGGAAATGGTCATGACCAAAGCCGCATTCAAAAAGGCCGGACCGTAACCGGCCAGGGCAAAATAATCTGTGATCAGGGCATCTCTGGACATAATGATCCGATACATTCCCTCTGCCAGCTCCAAAGGATTCCCAAAACAGAATGCAGAAATGTATAGCAATGCCAGTGTCATGTAGGTAAAATATTTTAAACCGTTTTTCTTCATCATTGAAATTTTTCTTTCACAAGCTTCACCACTGTTCCTGACAATAAGAACAGTGCGATCAGGTTCGGGATTGCCATCAATCCGTTAAAAGTATCTGCAATGCTCCACAAAAGACCCAGATCCATGGTTGCACCTACGATTCCCATCAGAGAATAAACTACCATAAATGGCTTGATCCATTTTGCGGAACCCAAAAATTCTATACATCTTGCACCGTAAAGTCCCCAGCCCAGGATTGTGGAGAAGGCAAAGCAGACCATGGCAACTGCAGTAAACACGGAAACCCAGCTTCCGTAAGTTGCGGTAAATCCGCTGATCGTAAGCTCCGCTCCTGCCGCTGTGCCATATTCGATCGGTACCCCGCTGCAAAGAATGGTCAGTGCCGTCAAGGTACAGATAATGATCGTATCAGCGAAAACTTCAAAAATACCAAATACGCCCTGTTCTGCAGCATCCTGCGTATCTGCCGTAGCATGAGCGATCGATCCGGTACCCAGACCGGCTTCATTTGAGAAGATGCCACGGGACACCCCTTTTCGCATGCTGACAAACAGTGATCCTACCACACCGCCGGTAATTGCAGACGGACGAAATGCGCCATAAAAAATATCATGAAATACCGATGGTACATTTTTAAAATTCAGCACAATAACGCCAACTCCAAGAACCACATAAAGAACTGCCATAAAAGGTACCAGTCGTTCTGTTACCTTGCCGATCCTTTTGATTCCGCCAAGCAGTACCGCTCCAACGATGACTGTGATCAGGATTCCTAAGATCAGGCTCACCATGCCCTGGGTACTTTCATCGATCACATGATAATTCAGCAATGCCGAATTGATCGCTGTTGTGATCGTATTGACCTGTGTGGCATTCCCGGTACCAAACACTGTCAGCACCGCAAAGACTGCATAAAGTACTGCCAGAAAATGCCAACGCCTGTTCAGTCCGTTTTTAATGTAATACATCGGTCCGCCTACATAATCTCCATGTTCATTTCTTTCCCGAAAATGAACTGCCAGAGTTACTTCGGCAAATTTGGTGCACATTCCCAAAAGAGCAGATATCCACATCCAGAAGACTGCGCCCGGTCCGCCGATTGCAATGGCTCCTGCCACTCCTGCAATGTTTCCGGTACCGACAGTTCCGGCCAGTGCCGTACAGACTGCCTGAAACGGTGTGATCGATCCGTGACCGGCTTCCCCTTTTTTGAACACCTTTCCAAGGGTCGCCTTCATCGCATATGGAAATTTTCTAAACTGAATAAACCCTGTTCTGACAGACAGCAGGATTCCTACACCAATGATGCAGACCATTGCCGGAACCCCCCAGACAAAGCCGTTCAGCAGATCATTGGTCTCTTTGATAAGTTCTAACATTCTTCCTCTCCTCAGCTCATTTTTTATGCCTCAAAATCCAGGCACAAACGTGTTTTGGTATATGGGCGAACCTTTCCGTCAGCCACTGCCACATGCTCCGGATGTGTTGCATAACCCTTTAATGCAGCTTCATCGGTAAATGTGGTATCCAGCATAACTTCTGCGTTAGAAGAAGCCAGACCTTCTGTCTGAACCTTCACTTCCAAAAGTCCCGGAATCTTTCCCACAAGACCTTCTAACCCTTCCTTGATGCCTGCTTTAACAACCTTTTTTTCCTCTGCTGACAGTTCGTCCTTTAACTGCCATAAAATGATGTGTTTTACCATAAAATTTTTTCTCCTTTTTCCTTATTTATATTATACATGGATCATTTCATTCCCTGTTTTAAAGCTCATAGCTTTCCAGACCGCAGTTTGGAAATGCAAAAGTTACAAATTCTTCATTTTCCATATCATGAAAATAGTTGTGAATAATCCGGCAGACTCCGCCATGGGCAACCACCAGAACCTTCTTATCCGGATACTTTCTTTTTATCTCAAAAAGAAAATCATAAATCCTGTAAGCCATATCAAAATAAGATTCCCCCTTCGGATATCTTTTAAAATGATCCCGTTTGGCTGCCTGGTACGTTGGATCTTTCCGTCCGGTTCCCTCCAGATCTCCAAAATTGGTTTCGATCAGCCGCTCGTCCACAAGGGGCTGAATCCCCTTCACCGCTCCTACTGCCTCTGCCGTCTGACGGGCTCTGCATAAGGGGGATACAAAAATCAAATCGATCTCTGTGTCTTTTAGCCGTTCAGCCAGCTGCTGTGCCTGCCAAAGCCCTGTTTCACTCAAAGGCTGGTCGGTCCGTCCCAAAACCCTTTGCTCCGCATTTCTCTGCGTTTCTCCGTGGCGTGTAATATATAATTTCATTTTTTCTCCTTGCAGTTTTGAGAATAAGTTTTAAAACTTTTTCAGAATCTCCAAAATCTCGTTACCATATTTTTCGACTTTTACTTTACCAAAACCTGATATTTCTAATAGCTGCTCTTTCGTAGCTGGATTTTTCTCGATTAAGTCTTTCATTTGTGCATCACTATCTGATTTTGAAATAGTCCCACGTTTTCCTCCCAGCAATCACTTCATTTATGTTCTTTGTAATGCATACATTAGCCTTGGCAGCAGTTGCTTTTTTGCTTGGACACTATATGAAACTTTTCTAGAATAACTGTAACATTTTCCTATGTAAAAAGAAAGGAAAAAAAACCGATAATCGTCGAAAAAAATCTTGTATCTTTACAGAAATGTATTATAATATGATGTTGAATAAAAATGTGGAGGATTATGATTATGCCAAAAAGAACAGATATCAACAAGGTACTTATCATTGGTTCCGGTCCGATCATCATTGGACAGGCATGTGAGTTTGACTACTCCGGTACACAGGCATGCAAAGCACTTCGCAAGCTTGGCTATGAAATCGTACTTGTAAATTCAAACCCTGCAACCATTATGACAGACCCTGAAACGGCTGATGTTACATATATCGAGCCATTGAATGTGGAACGTCTGGAACAGATCATTGCAAAAGAACGTCCAGATGCACTTCTTCCAAACCTTGGTGGACAGTCTGCATTGAATTTAAGCTCTGAATTGTACAAAGCTGGAATTCTCGATAAATATAATGTAAAGGTCATTGGTGTTCAGGTCGATGCGATCGAACGTGGGGAAGACCGTATCGAATTCAAAAAAACCATGGATTCCCTTGGCATTGAAATGGCAAGAAGTGAAGTTGCTTACACTGTTGATGAAGCACTTGCAATTGCTGATAAATTGAACTATCCGGTAGTTCTTCGTCCGGCTTATACAATGGGCGGCGAAGGCGGCGGTCTCGTTTATAATAAAGAAGAATTAAAAGTTGTCTGTGCACGTGGTCTTCAGGCCAGCCTGGTAGGACAGGTTCTCGTAGAAGAATCCATCTTAGGTTGGGAAGAACTTGAAGTAGAAGTTGTTCGTGACGCAGATGGCAACATGATTACTGTATGTTTCATTGAAAACATTGACCCATTGGGCGTTCATACAGGTGACTCTTTCTGTTCCGCTCCAATGCTCACCATTTCCGAAGAATGTCAGTCCCGTTTAAAAGAACAGGCGTTTAAGATCGTTGATAAAGTAGGTGTTATCGGCGGTACTAACGTTCAATTTGCTCATGATCCGGTATCTGATCGTATCATCGTAATCGAAATCAACCCTCGTACCTCCCGTTCTTCAGCTCTTGCGTCCAAAGCAACCGGTTTTCCGATCGCTTTAGTATCCGCAATGCTTGCTGCCGGACTTACCTTAAAAGATATTCCTTGCGGTAAATATGGTACTCTGGATAAATACGTTCCGGACGGAGACTATGTCGTAATCAAATTTGCTCGTTGGGCATTTGAAAAATTCAAAGGGGTAGAGGACAAGCTTGGAACACAGATGAGAGCTGTCGGTGAAGTTATGAGCATCGGCAAAACCTACAAAGAAGCATTCCAGAAAGCAATCCGAAGCCTGGAAACCGGACGTTATGGTCTTGGCTATGCCAAGGATTTCAACAGCCTGACAAAAGAACAGCTCTTAAAGAAACTGATCACTGCTTCCAGCGAACGTCACTTCATCATGTATGAAGCAATCCGCAAAGGTGCAACCAATGAAGAAATCCATGAGCTGACCAAAGTCAAAGATTACTTCATCCAGCAGATGCGTGAACTTGTAGAGGAAGAAGAAGCTCTCCTGAAATTCAAAGGATCTCTCCCTTCTGACGAAGCATTGATTCAGGCCAAAAAAGACGGATTCTCTGATAAATACTTAAGCCAGATTCTGGAAATTCCGGAAGATACGATCCGCGAAAAACGAATCGCTCTTGGTGTTGAAGAAGCCTGGGAAGGTGTTCATGTCAGCGGAACCGAAAACAGTGCTTACTACTACTCTACTTACAATGCAGAGGATAAAAACCCGGTAAGCAGCGAAAAGCAGAAAGTCATGATCTTAGGCGGCGGTCCAAACCGTATCGGACAGGGTATCGAATTTGACTACTGCTGTGTACATGCTGCAGTTGCTCTGAAAAAACTTGGCTTTGAAACGATCATCGTAAACTGTAACCCGGAAACTGTTTCCACAGACTACGATACTTCCGATAAATTGTATTTTGAACCACTGACACTCGAAGATGTTTTGAGTATCTATAAAAAAGAAAAACCGGTTGGTGTGATCGCACAGTTCGGTGGTCAGACACCTCTAAACCTGGCTGCTGACCTGGAAAAGAACGGTGTGAAGATCTTAGGTACTTCCCCGGCAGTCATCGACCTTGCAGAAGACCGCGATCTTTTCCGTGAAATGATGGATAAACTGGAAATTCCGATGCCGGAATCCGGTATGGCAGTCAATGTTGCTGAAGCCATCGAAATCGCAGAGAAAATCGGTTATCCGGTAATGGTTCGTCCTTCCTACGTTCTCGGCGGACGAGGAATGGAAGTTGTTTACGACGAAGAATCCCTGACTCAGTACATGAACGCTGCAGTTGGTGTTACTCCGGATCGTCCGATCCTCATTGACCGTTTCTTAAATCATGCACTGGAATGCGAAGCCGATGCGATCAGCGACGGTTCCCATGCATTTGTTCCTGCAGTTATGGAACATATCGAGCTTGCCGGCGTTCACTCCGGAGACTCTGCATGTATTCTTCCTTCTGTACATATTTCAGAGGAAAATGTTAAGACGATCAAAGAATATACAAGAAAGATTGCCGAAGAAATGGGCGTGAAAGGTCTGATGAACATGCAGTACGCCATCGAAAACGGCAAAGTTTATGTATTGGAAGCAAACCCAAGAGCTTCCCGTACCGTACCATTGGTATCCAAGGTCTGCAACATCCGCATGGTACCGCTTGCAACAGAAATCATCACTTCCGAACTGACTGGAAAACCTTCTCCTGTTCCGGCATTAAAGGAACAGCTGATTCCGAACTACGGTGTCAAAGAAGCTGTCTTCCCATTTAATATGTTCCAGGAAGTTGACCCGATCTTAGGACCGGAAATGCGTTCTACCGGAGAAGTTTTAGGTTTATCTTCTTCCTACGGCGAAGCATTCTTCAAAGCCCAGGAAGCAACCCAGTCTAAACTTCCGTTAGAAGGAACCGTTCTGATCTCCGTAAACAGAAAGGACCGTGAAGAAGTTGTAGAAGTTGCCAAGATGTTCCACGAAAACGGATTCCACATTGTTGCTACCGGAAACACCTGTGCTACGATCAACGCAGCCGGCATTCCTGCCGAAAAGGTAAACAAGCTTTCTGAAGGACATCGTCCAAACATCTTAGACCTGATTACCAACGGTGACATCAATCTGATCGTAAACTCACCGATCGGCAAAGACAGTGTCAACGATGACAGTTACCTTCGTAAAGCCGCGATCAAAGGAAAGATTCCTTATATGACAACCATCGCTGCTGCAAAAGCAACTGCGGAAGGTATCGCTTATTT
Organism: uncultured Lachnoclostridium sp.; assembly: GCA_964580255.1. Classification (GTDB taxonomy): domain Bacteria; phylum Bacillota; class Clostridia; order Lachnospirales; family Lachnospiraceae; genus HGM12587. Next base: position 16,536 of record CAZOJX010000030.1, read on the forward strand.
GAAAAAACATGGAAGCAGCGAAGTGAAATCCTTACAGGAATTGCACAGCGAGATTCATGACAAATAAATCCTTTGCAATTTTCTT
>CAZOJX010000031.1:0-16613 GCA_964580255.1 uncultured Lachnoclostridium sp.
AGATCCGGGCAACAAACTCGCACAGGTTGTTTACGAAGGAACATGGTTCACACCGCTTTGTGATGCCTTAAGAGCATTTGTAGCAAGCACTCAGCAGTATGTTACAGGAGAAGTAAAATTCAAGCTCTACAAAGGCAATATCATCAAAGCCGGAACTACCTCTCCATACAGCTTATACAGTGAATCCTTAGCTTCCTTCACTACCGGAGATCTTTACGATCACCACGATGCAGACGGATTTATCACTTTATTCGGTCTGCCGTTAAAGGTTCGTGCCATGAAACTTCAGGAAGTAGAACAGAACAAAAAATAAGACATAAAAATGGCCCCGCACAAAGTGCGGGGCTTTCATTTTTCATTATAAAACTGACTTATTCTAAACCGTTCACATATTCAGAAACTGCTGTGGTGTCTACGCTCACTGCCGGACCTTCTGCATTCTGAATGGTGATGACTGCAGAATAACCGATCCACACGATCAATACTGCACCGATTACACCGGCACAGATCTTTCCGATCAGTGCTTTCTGTTTTGCTTTCTTTGCAATCTCTTTACGATTCTTTTTGCTTTCTTTATACTGATTTACTTTTTCCTGGCTCATTTTTTTCTCCTTCTCCTCTGTCGTGCGCCGTATGCTTTGTTATTTCTTCTTTTGCTACCGCACAACTCATAATCTATGAGAAGTATATCATACTTTTGTGAAAAATCCATGTTTTTTGCAAATTTTTGCAAATGTTATGAATTTTGCAAAGGTATTTTCCCGAAATTCTACACAACAATGATCAGACCGCCATCGCTGGCATACATGCTGCTGATTCCCCTTGTATCAAGGATCACTACATCTTTTACCTGAATCCGTTTCAGAATTTCATTTTTTGCCATCTCTGCTCTGGTCGGGCAGTTGCAGTGAGAAATCGCCACAATCTTGCTTTCCGGGTTTTTCACCTCGTCCACCAGACAATCGATCATTTTTAAAACTGCTCGATTGATTCCTCTCGTCTGACCCAGCTGAATGATCTGTCCGTCCGGAGTTGCTCCCATATATGGTTTGATGTTCAGTGCATTTGCTACAAATGCCTTCAGATTGCTTAAACGGCCGTTTTTACGAAGCACTTCCAAGGTTTCCAAAACAAAATAAGTATTCTGTTCATCCCGGTACGCATTGACTGCCTCTACGGTTTCTTCAAAGGACATCCCCGCCTTTTCGCATTCCTCAATCTTCAGGGCAATGAGTGTTTCACCTACCGATGCTGAACAGGAATCAAAGACATGGATTTTTTTCTCCCCATATTCCTCCAGGTAAAGATTCTTTCCCAGAACTGCACTGTTATAGGAACCGCTTAAGTTTCCTGACAGAGTCACTGCATACACATGATCCGCCTCACATCGATAAGCTTCCATATATCGTTCCGGTGAAGGACAGGAGGATTTCGGACAATCCGGACTTATTGCCACTCTTTTCAAAAAATCAGCCTGGTCAAAGCTGTCATCATCTATGATCAGATGATCGTCCACCTGCATGGACAACGGAACACTTTCAAAATGCGGATCCGCTTTACAGCGTTCAGTCAATTCTCCGCAGCTATCTACAACAATTTTATAACTCATAAACTTTGTCTCCTTAAACAAAAACTTTCTCATCTGCTTACTAATCTCTATTTTAATACGAGAATATCATAATATGCAATACCTTTTCAACTAGTTTTTAAAACCACGTTGCTTCTTCTCCGTTTTAGAGCTATACTAAACACAGAATTTAGGAGATTTTTATGGTAGCATTACAGATTCAGGATATTAAAAATTTCATGAGCAGACTTCTGCTTTCGCAGACCTTCGACCAGTTTCTTCTCGTGGAAGGCAACGTTGTAACCTATAATACATTCCGCATCGAAGGACGGCTTCACAAGGACTTTTTTTCCAAAGAAGAAATTGAAGAACATCAGATGGACGAACGGGATTTTTCCCTCTGGAAAGAGGTCAGACCATTCTGTCTGGAACTTATTAAGGGAAAAAAGACGCCTCTGAGCTTTAAGTTCACGTTTCAGCTTTCCAAAGAAAACACGGCAAAGCTTCTTGCGTCTTCCATGATTACGTCAATCCTGCCGGAGCAGATTTCCGGTCTTTTGCTCAATGTCCGTTATGACAACGGGACACTGCAGGTGATCACCGCCACAAATCTAAGCATCTTTACCCTGGACAAAACATTGGAATATGCCTGGGACGATATGGTCAAACGCTTCTTAAAACAACAGGAGATCAGCTTTTTATAAGCCGATCTCCTTCTTTTTTGCCTTTTCAGGCCTTTATCCTCTTGTTACCTATTTTGCAAGCTGCAGCATGATCTGGTTGCTTCTGGCGATAAATTTCGTCATTGCTTCCGGAGAAAGCGGTTTGTGGCTGATCATTGCCAGGTCATATAACTGCTCGCAGAACAGTTTTGTCTGTTCCTCATCTTTATGTGCAAGCACATACTGAACCAGCTTGTTGTTGGCATTTAAGATCAGTGTTTCTTCTCCGCCGAACATGGATGGATCCATACCTGCCATGCCGTACATTCTCATCATTTCCTGCATACGTCTGCTTTCCTCAGACAGCGTGATCATAGAAGAAACTTCTTCGTTTTTCAGTTTTTCCACCTTCACAAGAAGATTTTCATTTTCCAGTGCTTTTCTAAACAGTTCTGTCAGCGCATCGGTTGTTTCCTTCATTTCTTCTTCGGAAACTTCTTCCTTAAAATCCTCTGTCAGATCCGCATCGATTCTCTGGAAATGTACCGTTTCATTAGCACGCTCTACATGAGTGATAAATGCAGAATCAATGTTGTGCTTTAAGATCACTGCACTCTTGCCTTCTTCCCGGAACATATGAATGTACTGGCTCTGCTGAATCTCATCTGTTACATAGAAGATGGTAGTTGTCTTCTTTTCTTCATTCTTTTCCTCGTTTCCTTCTTCCACAACCTCTGCTTCTGCTGTTTCCGGAAGGAGATCCTTTAAGGTAAGATATTTTCCGTCAATGTCTTTATAAAGGATATAATCCATCATTTTATCAGAAAATTTGGTATCCTTAATGCAGCCGAATTTAATGAACGGGTTAATGTCATCCCAGTATTTTTCATAATCTTCTCTCTGGGTTTTGCACATACCGCTCAGACGATCTGCAACCTTCTTTGTAATATAATCAGAAATCTTCTTTACAAATCCGTCATTCTGCAGAGCACTTCTGGAAACATTCAGCGGAAGATCCGGGCAATCGATGACGCCCTTTAAGAGCATTAAAAATTCCGGAATGACTTCTTTAATGTTATCTGCAATAAATACCTGATTATTGTAAAGTTTGATGGTTCCTTCGATAGAATCGTATTCCGTATTGATCTTCGGGAAATACAGAATTCCCTTTAAGTTAAACGGATAATCCATATTTAAATGGATCCAGAATAATGGCTCCTTGTAATCATGGAATACTTTGCGGTAAAATTCCAGATATTCTTCTTTTTCACATTCGTTTGGATGTTTTGTCCAAAGCGGCTGTGTATCACTTAAAGAAACCGGCATCTGTTTTTTCGGTGTTTCTTCTTTTTCTTCTGTTTCTTCTGTTTCTTCTGCTTTTACTTCTTCCGGTGTTTCTTCCTCTACATCGAATGCTCCGACTTCTTCGCCTTCTTTAAATAAGAAGATTTCTGTCGGCATGAAGGAACAGTATTTTTCAATAACCTCTCTCGCACGATATTCATTTGCAAACTCCAGGCTTTCTTCGTTCAAAAACAGGGTGATCGTTGTACCAACCTCTGTACGTTCACCTGTCGTCATAGAATATTCTGTGCCGCCGTCACATTCCCAATGAACCGGTGCTGCCCCTTCTTTATAAGATAAAGTATCAATGTGCACTTCGTCTGCAACCATAAACGCAGAATAAAATCCGAGACCGAAATGACCGATGATCTGATCTTCATTGGTCTTATCCTTGTATTTTGCAAGGAAATCTGTTGCGCCGGAAAATGCGATCTGGTTAATGTATTCTTCAACTTCTTCTGCGTCCATACCAAGACCGGTATCGATGAATTTTAAAGTTTTAGCTTCCGGATTGACCAGCACCATCACTTTATTTTTGTGATCGTCCGGGAATGTATATTCTCCCATCATTTCCAGTTTTTTCAATTTCGTAATGGCATCACAGCCGTTAGAGATCAATTCTCTAAAGAAAATGTCATGGTCTGAATACAGCCATTTTTTGATGATCGGGAAAATGTTTTCACTATTGATGGATAAGCTTCCATGTCTTTCACTCATGATGATTCGCTCCTTTATAAAACTTGTTTTCTTTCTTTGGGCTGCACCTAAGCAGTTCAATCGTTCTGACTGTTATTGTAAACTTCTCCATCGGAAAAGTCAATAAAAAATTAGCACTCAAATCAGTTGAGTGCTAATAATTTTATGAAGATTCTAAACTTTTTCTAAAATCCAACAGTTTTTCTTTTAATTCTTAAAAATTAAGATATGCTATCTTATAGAAAGAATACAGTGACAGCAGAGCGATCAATGTCAGCAGCGTCCGTACTGCCCGGTGTTCTTCCACCTCCCGGTAAAGTCCGATCTGGCAGGCGATTGCCGGAAGCGCCGGGAACAAATATCGTCCCTGTGGCTGAAAATCCACGAAATAAGCATTATAAATAGTCAGAAGATACATCAGAAGCACCATCGCCCACATTGTCCAGTAGGTAAGTCGTTCTTTTCTGACGGAAATTCCCTGCAGACTTTTGGATCTCAGATTTTTATGTACCAGAACCCCTGTCATTCCAAAGAGTCCAAGGTAAAGAACACCCATGGCAATGTAATACCAGTCCTTCGCACGCAGGCTGTAAATTCCGTAATATCCGAAATAGTTTTTCAAAAGCTCTCCGTTAAAATGCCAGTCTGTGAAAAATTCTTTTAAGGTTACTCCTTTTTCAAAAAGGAGGGTGGATTTTGCCTGTTGGATCGCCGGGGTAGACGGCTTGTATTCCGGCCACGCAGTCGCTTCAATGACCTGATCTACGGCAGTTCCTTTCTGAAGCCCGTAATACCCCAAATCCGGCAGATAACGGATCAGAACAATCAAAAATGCCATTCCCAAAAATCCCAGATATTTTATCAGAAGCTGCTTCCGTTCCTTTTTTTCTGCAAAGATCAGACGATACAGCAGAAGCAGGAAAATGGTAACCAGCACCACATAAAAGGTCTTCTTCGCCATAAGAAGATTTGCAAATACAAAACCGACCCCCAGATAAACCGGAAAATGACCTTTCCGGAAAGGCTCCTTTAGGATCCGCTGAAATGCGCTGTTTTCTGAAAGCACCTCATAGGCAGCGATCACAGCAAACAGATAATCATAAGCATCTGAAGTGGCATAGGAAAACAGATACCACAGCTGAGGCGTTGCGAAAAACAACAGCGTCAGATAACGCTCTTTTTTGATATTTTTCAGTACAAAACACCCTAAGATCAGCACTAACAGCATGCCCAATGCCCTAAAAGACATGGCAAAACCGCAAAGATTCGCAAATTTTCCGGCAAACAGATAATAGAGATTGATCTCCGACAGTCGGGTCATGCCATAGCCGGAAACAGTTTCTGCTACAAAAGCGCTTCTGACGTCCGGCTGGATCCAATGGGTACGATAGTAATCCACTGCCGCTTTGGTCTGCATTTCATCCGGGTGTACCGTTCCGCCGTAAGCACTGGTAAAGGCAATGTTCCATACAAACAGGATTGCCAGGATTCCGACCACACCAAGGACTGCATCCAAGATATTTTCATAGCTGTGATCTTTTTCAATCTCCAGCACCCGGAACAGATACCAGTATAAAAAACTCCATATCATGATAAAAAACAGAAGATTCCAAAGGCTCATAAATCCGGCCATACGGTCAATCTTTTCCCTCAGGGAATCCGTCAGTTTCAGAATCGGCTGATCATCTTTGGTAGTCAGCAGTACCCCCTGCTCTGTCAGGGTCATTTCTCCGATTCCATCTCCCGGCACAAGCTCCTTCATGATCGTTTCCCCATCAAGACGAAATACCGTTTCCCCATGAAGCCGAAGCTCAATGTTCTCCAGATAGAGTTCTTCATAGGTATCATAGTGGATCGGAGAAATTCCGGTCAGATCAGAGCCCCAGAAATAAAGTTCTGCTACTCCGTCCTCCACCATATCTTCCGCCAGAATTTCTTTTTCACCATATACGGTCACAATGGCATCACCTGTAGGATCCTCTCCGTAAGTGAGCGTCAAATGGGAGTAAACCTTTCTTCCTGCAGCCAAAAACAACAATACACAGAAAAACAATCCCAGCAGATATATTTTTGAAAAAAACTTCTTTTTCTTCAATCCTTTTTTCCTCGTCTTATGTATTTTTTTCATTATAACACAAAAAATCCGATATTGTCACCAATACCGGATTCCTTATGCGGGAAAAGGGACTTGAACCCTCACGTCGTTGCCAACACTAGATCCTTAGTCTAGCCTGTCTGCCAATTCCAGCATTCCCGCAGACTTGCTAATTGAAAATTTACAATGCGGAAGAAGGGACTTGAACCCTCACGAGCGTAGCGCTCACAAGAACCTGAATCTTGCTCGTCTGCCAATTCCGACACTTCCGCATAGGCTGTTTTTCAACTCGCAAAATGTATTCTACATGTTTACCAATAAAAAGTCAAGCAAAAGTTTTAAAAATTTTCAATTTTTTTCAAAAAAGTTTTTCCCATTTTTTCAAACCCTGAAAGTTAAGAAAAACTTAATATAATTCGGCACCATTTTTTCAAACTTTTTCTTTAATATATAAATCATAACAGTATAGCAAGTTATTTTAGGATCGGTTAGAAAGAAATGAGGGTGCGCTATGGAAAATGCCTGGAGACTCTATACTACCCATGACGGTATCAGTTCCGTGAGAAATTCTGAATTAGATGAAAAAAATTATTATCGTATGAAAATCTTTTTGAAAAACTATTTTAAAGATCGGTTTGCAGATAACGTTAAAAAGCCGACTTCCCTGATCTACAGCATTGTTATGGGTGTTTCCAAAGAAAAGAACGGAAAACTGCCGGAAACACCATTTCTCTGCTGTGTTCATGTAGATCAGCGCAAAATCGCCCTTTCCTGGGAAGATGCCACCGGTGTCTGCGTCACAGCCGACAGTCGTGAAGGAAACTGTGTTATCCGGGAATTGTACCGGGTTCTGAAGGATAATTCAGACAATGAATTCTGGAAGCTTTGTATGTAAGGAGACTTTGCGTCTCCTTATTTGATGTCAATACTCCACTTCCACCAGATACAATCCCTGAGCCGGAGCTGTAAAGCCGGCCGTTCCACGGTCCTTTGCAGCCAGAATTTCCGGAATTTCTTCCGGTTTTCTTTTCCCTCTGCCTATCTCGATCAGTGTTCCTGTCAGTATCCGAACCATATTGTAAAGAAATCCATTTCCCGTATAACGAATCGTTACCATTCCCTTTGTTTCTTCCAAAACGATGGACGTGATCGTCCGCACTGTGGATTTTTTCATTTTCTTATTTGCACAGAAGCTTTTGAAATCATGTGTTCCGATCAAAAGAGAGGCCGCCTGTCTCATAGCAGTCAGATCTAAGGGTGCTTCCTCCCGCATCGTATATTTTCTGCAAAAAACATTTGCCACTTCTCCGTTGTCAATGCGGTATTCATAGGTTTTTCCTTTGGCAGTCAGTCTTGCATGAAAACGTTCTTCCGCTATTTCCACCGAAAGAACCCGAATATCCTTTGAAAGATATTCGTTTAAATTGTCCCTGATCTCTGCTTCCGAAAAAAGAGCCGGGGCATGGTAATTTGCTACCTGCCCCAGCCCATGAACGCCCGCATCTGTCCTGCCGGAGCCATGGATCTCAACTGGTTCCCCATACATTTTTTCAAGAATCGCTTCCAGCTTTCCCTGTATGGTATTGTCCGTATTTCCCTGTTTCTGCCAGCCGTTCAGCTTTGTGCCGTCATATTGCAATACTAATTTGTAATTCATTCTTACTCCGCTGCTGTTACTGCATCTTTTGCCGCTGTCAGATATTCCACATTTGCTTTTGCAAATGCGCCTGCGTCTGCAAGTTCCGCCAGGGAAAGATCGATCGGAAGCTTTCCGAGTACCGGAAGCTGTACAGATGCAGCCACTTCGTCGATCGTGCTGTTTCCGAATACTGCAAATTCCTTTCCGCAGTCCGGGCATTTGATATAGCTGTAGTTTTCTACCAGTCCAAGTACCGGAATATTCATCATTTCTGCCATGTTCAGTGCTTTTTTCACGATCATTTTTACAAGATCCTGCGGTGAAGTCACAACCACGATTCCGTCTACCGGAAGGGACTGGAATACAGTCAACGGAACATCTCCTGTTCCAGGAGGCATGTCTACGAGAAGATAATCGATCTCGCCCCACATTACTTCGCTCCAGAACTGTTTTACCATATTGGCAAGCACCGGACCTCTCCATACAACCGGGCTTTCTTCGTCCGGAAGGAGAAGGTTGATGGACATTAAACGGATTCCGTTTTCTGTCAGTAACGGTTCAATGCCGTCATCTGTTGCTTCTGCCGGTCCATGAACGCCATACATTTTCGGAATGGACGGCCCTGTGATGTCTGCATCCAAAATACCTACCGTATATCCTTCTTTTGCAAGAAGATTTGCCAAAGATGCTGTCACGAAAGACTTTCCAACGCCGCCTTTTCCGCTGACAACACCGATCACGTGTTTCACGTTTGAATAAATGTTTTGTTCTACCAGAAGGCTCTGCGGATTTTTACTTGGACATCCTTCACAGCTTTCTCTGGAACAAGTACTTTTGCTTGCACATTCTTTTTCTGCCATGTTTCTTTTCCCCACTTATCTTTCATCTTATCTTTTCTGAGCTTCAATGCGATGTACCTTTAAAAGGTTTGTCGTCCCGGAAGTACCGATGGGCACTCCGGCAGTCAGTACCAGCACATCATTCTCAGCAGCCAGTGATGCTTTCACCACTGCTTTAATTGCCTCCTCAAAAAGTTCGTCCAGATCCTCCTTTTCTTCGATCAGAAGAGGAAGGATCCCCCAGCTTAAGGAAAGCTGGCGATAGGTTTGTTCCTTTGAAGTACAGGCAATAACAGGGCAGAAGGGACGATAACGGGAGATCATATAGGCCGTCCTTCCAGATTCGGTTACCGTTACAATGGCTTTGGCATCCAACTCCATCGCCGCATTGACCGTTGCCTTGGAAATGGCATTGGTAATACTTCCTTCGGTCGGCAGTTTGTTCTGCAGAAACCGCTTTCTGTAATCAATATCCAGTTCTGTACGAGCTGCAATCCTTACCATCGTACGGACGCATTCCAGCGGATAATTTCCTGAAGCAGTCTCTCCGGAAAGCATCACTGCGCTGGTTCCGTCATACACTGCATTGGCCACATCATTTGCCTCTGCTCTGGTCGGTCTCGGGTACTGCATCATGGAATCCAGCATCTGCGTTGCAGTGATGACCTGTTTTCCCGTACCATATACCTTTTTGATGATCTCTTTTTGAATGACCGGAACTTCCTCTAAAGGAATTTCCACACCCATATCACCTCTGGCGACCATGACTCCGTCTGCCAGATTTAAGATTTCGTCCAGATTTTCTACACCCTGACTATTTTCAATTTTTGCAATGATCTTCAGGTTTTCCCCGCCAAGCTCCTTTAAAATATGGCGGAGTTCCCGCACATCTTCTGCTGTCCGGGTAAAAGAGGCTGCGACAAAGTCGAAGCCCCGTTCCACTGCAAATCTCAGATCATTATAATCCTTTTCATTGATAAATGGAAGACTTAAAGCGATTCCGGGTACATTGATCCCTTTTCTGGCTGAGATCACTCCCGTATTTTTCACCAGACAGCGAATCTCATCGCCTGCTACGCTTTCGACTTCCATTTCCACCAATCCGTCGTCTATGAGGATCCGGTTTCCCGGCGATACATCATAAGGCAGACCGGAATAGGTGATGTACGCACTCTCTTTATTTCCCAGAATTTCATTGGTTGTCAGAGTAAAGAGCTGTCCCTGTTTTAAGACCACCTGCTTCTGCTCAAAATCTCCCAGGCGGATTTCCGGACCTTTGGTGTCCAAAAGGGCAGCCACCGGAAGATGCAGTTCCTCCCGCAAACGTTTCAAAAGTTCCAGCCGCCTTCCATGCTCCTCATGATCTCCGTGAGACATGTTGAATCTGGCAATGTTCATTCCCTCCAGCATCATCTGACGCAGGATATTCTCGTCCTCCGCTGCCGGGCCGAGAGTACATACAAGCTTTGTTTTTCTGATCATTTTGACGCTCCTTCTACCGGAAGCGATTACACTCAAAATGCTCCATCGTTTCCAGACAGTTTAATACTTCCTGATAGCGCTGCGGCAAAGGTCCTTCCTCCACCACAATATCCAAAGAAGCAGCGATACTGTCCAAAAGATGATCATCTATCCTTTTTTTCATATCCCTCAGCATTTCCAGCTTTTCAGCCAGTGTGTCGAGTTCCAAAAAAGCCAATAAATCCGGATTTACCTCTGCTTCCCCGTTTTCCTCAGGTTTAGTCTCAGTATTTCCAAGGTTTTCCGATTTTATAAGCTCAAATCTGTATTTTTGCGGTACGTCCGGGTATTTTTCCCGATCTACCTCGCTTAAAAACATTTCACAGGGTCTGACATAGACACCAAAATCACCGTACAAAGCCTGATAAACTACCATCTTTTCTCCGGTTTCCGAATGTTTTGCAACTGTGACGATCTGATACTGACCGCCTTTAAAATGTCGGTAAAACTGTCCCGGTTGAATCGTTCTTTCCATTAATCCTCTTTTCCATTCCAGCAATAGGTACAAAGTTTTTCCGGTTCAATGCCGATGGCTTCGATCATATCGTCCAGACGTAAAAACTCCAGTGTTGTGAAATTTAACTGTCTGCGGATTTCTTCCACCATTGCTTTATATTTTTCATTGTCAGGATCTGCATACTGCTGCAATACCTCATCAGAAATCTCCTCTGTGCCCTCAAAATCACGAATGATCCTTCTTGTGATCAGATCCATGACTGATTTGGAACGGGAGAAATTCAGGTATTTACAGCCAAATAAGAGCGGCGGACATGCCGGTCTGACATGAACTTCCTTTGCTCCGTTTTTATAGAGAAATTCTGTTGTTTCACGAAGCTGGGTGCCTCGTACGATGGAATCGTCGATCAGCAAAAGCTTTCTGTCCCTGATCATTTTATGCACCGGGATCAGTTTCATACGTGCCACCAGATTTCTCTGTTTCTGATTGGTCGGCATGAAGGAACGTGCCCAGGTCGGTGTATACTTGATAAATGGTCTTGCATAAGGGATCTTTGTATAATTGGAGTAGCCGATGGCATGGGCGAGACCCGAATCCGGTACACCGGCTGCGCAGTCCGGAAATACTTTGCCTTCATCACGCTTTGCCAGCATTTCTCCGCAGCGGCAACGCATTTCTTCTACATTGACTCCCTCATAGGTCGCCGTCGGATATCCGTAGTATACCCAGAGGAAGGAACAGATCTTCATCCGATCTCCCCGTTCTCCGATGGTTTTTCCCTCTTTTGCATTGAAGAAATAAACCTCTGCCGGTCCTAATTCATAATAATCTTCAAAATCCAGGTTCATATAGGCAAAGCTTTCAAAGCTGGCACACATAGCACCCTCCCTTTTTCCGATCATGACCGGAGTTCTGCCCATACGGTCTCTCGCCACATAAATTCCTTCTTTTGTAAGGATCATGATTGAAAGAGAACCCTGTACCAGCCCCTGAACATAACGGATTCCTGCCAGAAGGCTGTGTTTGGTACATAAAAGTGCTGCGACCAGCTCTGTGGCATTGATCATGCCGCCGCTCATTTCCTGAAAATGGCTGGTTCCTTCTTCATATACCTTCTTCACAAGCTCATCATGATTATTGATCTTTCCGACCGTTGCGATTGCAAAACTTCCCAGATGGGACTGGATCAAAAGAGGCTGCGGCTCATAATCTGAAATACAGCCAATTCCCAGTTTTCCGGTCATTTCATTTGCATCTTTGTCGAATTTCGTTCGAAACGGTGTATTTTCAATGTTGTGGATTGCACGACTGAACCCTTTTTCTTCGTTGTAGACCGCCATTCCTCCACGTCTTGTTCCCAGATGCGAATGATAATCCACTCCATAAAACAGCTCTGTTACGCAATCTTCTTCGGATACGACACCAAAAAATCCACTCATAATTTTCCTCCTCTTTTCCACATCTGATGTGGGGTACCAACGCTTCTTTTAAGCAAATCGTTCAATCACTTCTTCATTGACCTTCATTGCCGCTTCTTCCATTTCTTTTCTGTGAGCAAGAAGCTTTTCCCTAAGCTCCGGGTGCTTGCCGCCCATGATCTGTAAGGCAAGATACGCTGCATTTTTTCCTCCGTTGATCGCAACCGTTGCAACCGGGATTCCAGGCGGCATCTGTACGATGGACATCAGTGCGTCCATTCCGTCAAGGACGGAGCCGGACAGCGGTACACCGATGACCGGCAGCACCGTCTGTGATGCTACAACCCCCGGAAGGGCTGCCGCCATACCTGCAGCTGTAATGAGCACCTCTGTGCCGTTTTCGTTTGCTTCTTCAATAAATGCAGATAATCCTGCATGTGCTCTGTGTGCTGACAGACATCTGACGTCTACCGCCACACCATAAGATTTTAAGATTTCCACTGCGCCTTCCATTTTCGGAAGATCTGATGCGGAACCCATAATGATCGCTGCTCTCATAGTTTCTCCTTACTTAAATGCAAAAAGCGACCAGGTTTGGAAAATTTTTCCAAACCTGAGTCCGCTTTTATTTTTATTGATTACGTGATGCTGTGGAATCCTTTAATACAACATCGTGTGCACCGCCTTCTACAATACTTACGGAAGATACCAACGTAAGTTTTGCTTTTTCCTGTAATTCAGGAATCGTCAATGCTCCACAGTTACACATGGTTGATTTAATTTTTGCTAAAGTAAGTCCCACATTATCTTTCAGGGAACCTGCGTACGGCACATAAGAGTCAACACCTTCTTCAAAGCTTAACTTCTTATCTCCGCCAAGGTCATAACGCTGCCAGTTTCTAGCACGTGCAGAACCTTCGCCCCAGTATTCCTTCATGTACTGACCGTTGATCATTACCTTATTTGTCGGAGATTCATCAAAACGGGAGAAATATCTTCCAAGCATGATGAAATCACTTCCCATAGCCAGTGCAAGTGTCATGTGATAATCGTGTACGATACCGCCGTCGCTGCAGATCGGTACATAAATGCCTGTTTCTTTATAATATTCGTCTCTTGCTTTTGCAACCTCGATGGTCGCTGTCGCCTGTCCTCGTCCGATTCCCTTTGTTTCACGGGTAATACAGATTGAACCTCCGCCGATACCAATCTTTACGAAGTCAGCGCCGCATTCTGCAAGGAAACGGAAACCTTCTGCATCAACAACATTTCCGGCTCCTACCTTTACGGTATCTCCGTAATGCTCTCTGATCCATTCAATGGTCAGCTTCTGCCATTCGCTGAAGCCTTCGCTGGAATCGATACACAAAATATCCACGCCGGCTTCTACCAGTGCAGGTACACGTTCTGCGTAATCTCTTGTATTGATTCCGGCACCTACCACATATCTCTTTTTATCGTCCAAAAGCTCGTTTAAGTTTGTTTTTTTAGATTCATAGTCTTTTCTGAATACGATGGAATCCAGATGCTGGTTTTCATCAATTACCGGAAGGGAATTTAATTTGTGATCCCAGATCAGGTTATTTGCTTCTTTTAAAGACATACCCACATTTGCAGTAATCAGCTTTTCAAACGGAGTCATAAATTCGCTGACCTTTGTATCCATTGACATACGGGATACACGATAATCTCTGCTTGTAACGATACCCAAAAGCTTTCCATGTGCAGTTCCGTCATCTGTAACAGCCATGGTAGAATGTCCTGTTTTTTCTTTTAATGCGAGAACTTCTTCTAAGGTATTGTCCGGCACAAGGTTGGAATCACTGACAACAAAGCCTGCTTTATAAGCTTTTACTTTTTTTACCATTTCTGCCTGTGCTTCGATGGTCTGGGAGCCGTAAATAAAAGAAACGCCCCCTTCTCTTGCCAGGGCAACAGCCATTGTATCATTGGATACAGACTGCATAACCGCTGAAACCAACGGAATGTTTAAAGATAACGCAGGTTCCTCTCCTTTTTTAAATTTTACCAATGGAGTTTTTAAGCTGACATTTGCAGGAACGCACTGGCTGCTTGAGTAGCCCGGTACCAACAAATATTCACTAAATGTATGCGATGGTTCACTGTAATAGTACGCCATGATGGAAAATCCCCTTTCTAATAACTAACGATTCTTTCTATTCAGCTTATCATAAAGATTTCTTTTTGGAAAGTCAAACAATTTATATTTATAAATGATTATTAGATTTTATCCATTTCCATGTTCTTCGGAAGAATCCGATCCAGAACAATCGCCATCACGAATACAACTGCAACCACATTGGTGGAAAATACATTCTGTATTGCTTCCGGGAATGCAGACCAGATACCCACCTCACTTGCAGTGGTAAATCCGATTCCGATCGCCAGAGAAAGTGAAACGATGGTAATGTTTCTCTGGGTAAATCCGCATTTTGAGATCATTTCCATACCGGAAGTCAGGATTGTTCCAAACATCATGATCGTACAGCCGCCCAGCACCGCATCCGGCAAAGATGCAAAAAAGTTTCCGATCGGCGGCATCAGACCTGCAAGGATCATGGCTGCTGCACCGGTTGCAATGGTGTAACGGTTCACAACCTTTGTCATTGCGATCAGACCAACATTCTGAGAGAAAGAGGTTACCGGAGGACAGCCAAACAGGGACGAAATGGATGATGCAAATCCGTCACATGCTAAAGAACCTGAGATTTCTCCGTCCTTGATCTCCCTGTGGAGACCTGTGGCAACCATGGCAGACGTATCGCCGATGGTTTCTGCCGCAGACACCAGGAAAATGATTGCCGTGGAGAAAATTGCTCCCGGATGAAATTCCGGCTTAAACGGAAGGAGCTTCGGTAAAGAGATCAGACCGTCTGCAAAGATCATGCTCAGATCTACTTTTCCAAACAGGATGGCTACCACATAACCGACTACCAGCCCTGCCAGTACGGAAAGCTGGCGGATATAGCCTTTGGTATAAATGTTCCAGCCAAGGCAGGTAAGCAATGTTACCCCTGCGATGATCAGGTTCTGTGCTGAACCGAAATCTTCATTGTAACCGCCGCCAAAGGAACGGGCGCCTACCATAAATAAGGAAAATCCGATGGAGGTAACCACTGATGCAGCAACGATCGGGCTGATGATCTTTCTCCAGTATTTTGCGAAAAGGCCTAAGGTTCCTTCAAAAATACCGCCTACCAAAACAGCGCCTACCACTGCCGGATAACCGTAATTCGCAGCAATGGTTCCCAAAACCGTAACAAAGGTGAAGCTGACCCCCATAACGATCGGAAGTCTGGAACCGATCTTCCATACCGGAAACAGCTGGATCAGAGTTGCGATCCCTGCTACAAACATAGCATTCTGCAAAAGCATGGCAATCTGTGCTGTGGAAAGCTCCGGCTGTGCTGATGCGGCGATCAATGTGATCGGTGTCAGATTGGCTACGAACATGGCCAATACATGCTGCAACCCAAATGGAATAGATTTCCCAATCGGTACTTTTCCATTTAACTGATAAATATTCTGAATATCGGCTGTCTTTTGTTTTTCCATAATTTTTCTCCTTGTTTTTTACTGTTCGCGAAAAACAATCTCTCCGGTTTCTGCGTCCATACTTTCCACAATTGCTAAAGATTCCAGCTGATAACCAAGGTTTCTGATCATTCTTCCGCCAGACTGGAATCCTTTTTCCACTGCAATTCCGATTCCTTCTACTGTAGCACCTGCTTCTTTCGCGATCTGGAGAAGCCCCTGCAGCGCACAGCCGTTGGCAAGGAAATCATCGATGATCAGAACGTGATCTTCTTCGCTTAAAAATTTCCTTGCAACGATTACCTGATTTTTATTTTTGTGTGTAAAGGATTCTACCTCTGCAGTATACATTTCACCTTCCAGATTGATGCTCTTTGCTTTTTTTGCAAATACCACCGGAACATGGAAGTGGGTTGCTGCAATACAGGCAATTCCGATTCCGGACGCTTCGATGGTCAGGATCTTATTGATCGGCTTTTCAGCAAACAGTCTCTTCCATTCTTTTCCCATCTCGTCAAACAGTTCAATGTCCATCTGATGATTCACGAAGCTGTCCACCTTTAATACATTGCCCGGTTTTACCACGCCGTCTTTGCGGATACGTTCTTCTAATAATTTCATCGTTTCTCTCCTTGTTGTATCTTTATTTTCTTAATTTATATACACCAAATTTTACAGTCTGTCTATCCCGTTGTCAAACAGTACGAAAAAAAAGCCATGATCTTTCGATCATGGCTTATGTAAGCAGGGACAGAAGGACTCGAACCCTCGACATTTGGTTTTGGAGACCAACGTTCTACCAACTGAACTATATCCCTTT
>CAZOJX010000032.1:0-16536 GCA_964580255.1 uncultured Lachnoclostridium sp.
TCAATCGTTGCTACCGGCTTCGGTGTGATTTCATAGCACACTCTGCTGACGCTGGTAACTTCATCTGTGATTCTCTGGCAGATTCTCTCCAGAATATCATAATCAATTCTTTCGATAGAAGCTGTCATGGCATCGATGGTGTTTACCGCACGAATGACTACCATGTAACCCATGCTTCTTTCGTGGTTTCTTACACCAACTGCTTTAAAGTCAGGTACAACAGTAAAGTACTGCCATACTTTCTTATCAAGACCGCATTTTGCAAATTCTTCACGAAGGATCGCATCGGATTCGCGAAGTGCTTCCAGACGATCTCTGGTGATGGCGCCAAGGCATCTTACACCAAGTCCCGGACCCGGGAATGGCTGACGATATACCATTTCTGCCGGCAGGCCAAGTTCCAGTCCGCAGGCACGAACTTCATCTTTAAAAAGCTGTGCCAAAGGTTCTACCAGTTCAAACTGTAAATCCTCCGGAAGACCGCCTACGTTGTGGTGAGATTTTACACATTTTGCTGTCTTTGTACCGCTTTCGATGATATCCGGGTAGATTGTACCCTGGCCGAGGAATTCGATTCCTTCCAGCTTGCGGGCTTCTTCTTCAAACACGCGGATAAATTCACCGCCGATGATCTTACGTTTCTGTTCCGGATCAGCAACTCCGGCAAGTTTATCTAAGAATCTGTCTGTCGCATCTACATAAACGAGATTTGCGTGAAGCTGGTTGCGGAATACTTCCACAACGCTTTCAGATTCATTTTTACGCATCAGGCCATGATTTACATGAACACAGGTCAACTGATCGCCGATTGCCTTTACGAGCAATGCAGCAACAACAGAGGAATCTACACCGCCGGATAATGCGAGAAGAACTTTTTTATCACCTACCTGTTTACGAACCAGTTCGATCTGGTCTGCCACAAAGTTTTTCATATTCCAGTTTGCTTCTGCTTTGCAGACGTCAAATAAGAATGTTTTCATCACATCATCGTTTGGAAGGGCATCATACTGCACTTCACAGCGAGAGCCCGGATAATCTACAGAGATCATCGGGTATCCGCTTTCATAGATCTCATCAAGCACTTCTACTGCCTTACCGTCTACGATACGGTTTTCACCACCGTTTAAGATGACACCTTTTACGTTATCCAGTTTATTTAATTCAGCCAATGTAATATCATGAGGATGAATTTCACTGTATACACCTAAGTCACGAATCTGACGAGCAAGCACTGTATTTTCTGTGCTTCCCAAGTCCAAAATAACAATCATATCCTGTTTCATTTGTATTCTCCTTATTTATAGAAAAAATGAATTCCTAACGGAATAATTATACTCACTTTCGATTCACATAGCAATCCCTTATTTCAATGCTTTCCAGATTTCATGCTTCATCGTTTCCTCACAAAATGCTGCTTCTACCGCATTCAGCTGATATTCGTACAATTCTTCCTGGGAAATTCCGAACTGTTCATTTAAAAATGTCATTTCTCCTGTAATGGTCGTTCCGCTGACCAGACGGTTGTCCGTATTGATGGTCGTCAGGATTCCTGCGGAAGAAAATTCCCGGATTGGATAGCTTTCTCCAGGACGGAGTGCTTTAGTCTGGTAATTGCTGATCGGACACATTTCCACACCGATCCGTTTTTTGGCGATTTCCTTTAAAACCTCCTGATTTCCTCTCATGGCGATTCCATGACCGATTCGTTTTGCACCCCATTCTGCCGCCAGACGGATACTGTTCACATCCCCGCATTCTCCCGCATGAATGGTGAAAGGATAATCCAGTTTTTTGGCATATTCAAAAAGCGGATAAAAATTCTTCGTTGGAAAACCGGCTTCATCACCTGCCAGATCCACTGCACATAAGCCCTCTCCTAAAAACTCCCGGCACTCTTTCATCATATTCCGGTTCGTTTCTTCGTCGTGATGCCGCATAGTACATGCAATGACCTGATAAAGGATTCCGCACTCTTCTTTTGCTTCCCGAAGACCGTCCAGCACCGCTTCCATAACTTTTTTACAGCCAAGCCCCTCATGTCTGGAAAGCGCCGGTGCAAAACGCACCTCGACATATTTTACCTGATCTTTCTGAAGATCCAGAAGAAAATCTTTTGCTGCCTTTTTCAGTCCTGCTTCCGTCTGAATGCACTGCAGGGGAATATCAAATTTCTGAAGATATTCTGCCAGACTTCCGCAGTCCTCCGGTACCTGAACCTCCTCTAAGGCAATCTCCCTGCCCAGGATTTCTCTGATGCTCTGCAAAGTCATAGATCCGTCCAAATGACAATGCAGATCGATCTTTGGTCTGCTTAAAAATTCTTTTTCCAACATCATTTTTCACTCTCTTACTTATTTTTCCTAAGTATACTTGATTCCGCAAAAAAAAGGAAGATGCAAAGCACCTTCCTAGTTTCTTCTTTATTCATTTTCTTTTTTAGCAGCTTTAGATCTTTTCACTGCACGAACAGTCATTGCTGCACTGAGCACTGCAAGAACGCCTGTTGTTCCGCAAAGAGCATAAAGCGCTGTCTGCCACCATGGTGTCACAGCTACAACTTCCTGTGATGCTGTGATGCCGTTCATTGCATTGCTGTTTGCAACGGTATAGAGGATTCTATGAGTTGCTTCTCTCATTGCCTGGCAGATGTCCGGATCATTTTTGTACAGATTGTTCAGGTCATCTGTCCACTGTACTGCAGAGCTGTCCCAAGAATCTGTACCGGCCAGCAGACCATGTGCAACGTCAAATGCCTTCATCATGATGCCGTATTCAGCGAACATAGAGTTACCGGAGAAGTCTGTTAATGCAAATCCGTCCATGCCCCATTCTCCACGGAGAATGTTTGTCATCAGACCTTCATGTGCACCGCTCCAGATAACGCCGACACGTGCGAATGCGTTCATAACGCTGTATCCGCCGCCGTCTACGATTGCCATTTCAAACGGCTCTAAGTAGATTTCACGAAGTGCCTGTTCATTTGCCCATGTAGAGATACAGCGGCACATTGTTTCATTATCATTAAATGCAAAGTGTTTCAGGTATACATAGACACCCTTTGACTGGATTCCCTTTGTTTCTGCTGCTGCAATCGCACCGGAAAGGAATGGATCTTCTGAATAATATTCGAAGTTACGTCCTGCATAAGCATGTCTGTGAATGTTCATTGCAGGTCCGTAAAGTCCTGATGCACCAAGTTCCATGCAGTCTTCACCAAGGCTTCTTCCCATTTCTTCAATGAGTTCTGTGTTGTAGGTTGCAGCCATGATGTTTTCATCAGAGTAAGCAGTAATAGAAACTGCTACCCCTGTTAAGCTCTGTGTGAATCCCTGAGGACCGTTATCATCAACAGTTGCAGGTTTTCCAACGCTTGGCATTGCTGCAGTGTTGTGATATCCCTGTCCGATAAGAACAGCCATTTCTTCAAAGGTTGCCTGATCCAGAAGATCGTCCCATGCAGGATCGTCATAATCTTTTCCGATCATCATTGCAAGAGTCAGACCATTGCTTGCGCCCATGGTCGGCATTTCTGTTTCTGAACCTTCGATTCCGTTATAGGTCTGATACATGTAGAGACCGTCTTCAAACATCTGATCAGTTGCTTCTAAAGTCAGTACTGTCGGCCATGTACCAACCCAGTTGTTTCTGGAAAGGTAAGTAATGTCATAACCATACTGTGTCAGATCTGCACTCTGAAGCTGGTTTGTGATTTCTTCACCGGTTACTGCAGATACTGCATAAGTTTCTGTATCTAATTCTTCATTGTTGTAAAGGAATGCAAATTCTGCATTTCCTTCTGCGGTCATACCGTCTGCTGTCGTATAACCTTTTGCTGCCAGCACGTTGTTCAATGCATCATGTGCATCTTTACCAACAGTCAGGTAGTAATCACCGGCATCTAAAATATAGGTTTCTGCACCATTTACATCATATGCGATCATTTCATCGCGGGATACTTCGATGGTTACAGTTTCAGATGCACCCGGTGCAAGCTCTGCTGTTTTTGCGAATCCGCAAAGTTCGATAGAAGCTTTTTCGATTCCGTTTTCTTTGTCATAGTCTGTGTATGGAGACTGGAAGTAAGTCTGTACGACTTCTTTTCCTGCCACATCCCCTGTATTTGTTACGGTCACAGTAACCTTGAAGCTGTCAGAGTTTTCGTTGTACTCTGCTGAAAAATCAGAATATTCAAAGCTTGTATAAGAAAGACCATAGCCAAATGGGTATTTTACAGTGCTTGCGTAATCGTAGTCGCCCACATTTTCTACACCCATCACAACGTCTTCATAACGTGTTTCATAGTAACGGTATCCAACATAGATACCTTCCTGATAAGTGATATAAGCTGTATTACCGTCTAACTGGCCATTATAAATGTCATACCATTTGGAAGTATCTTCCAGGTTTACATTTGTGTATTTGTTTCCGTAAATACCAACCATTGCCGGAGCAGTGGTGTTGTCATAGCAATAAGTATCTACGAGACGTCCGCTCGGGTTTGCATTTCCAACTAAGATATCTGCAATACCATTCAGACCCCATTCGCCGGTGTAGCCAACCCAGAGAACTGCGTCAACACCGTAAGCAGGATCATCGATGAAGTCACATTCCAGTGCGTTGGTAGAGTTGATCAGAACGATGACATTTTCAAAGTTTTCCTTTGCCATCTTTAAAAGATCCTGTTCTTCCGCTGTCAGTTCCAGAATGTTGGTACCATCTGTAAAGCCGTCGATTGCAAGGTCAGCACCTTCTCCGGCAACACGGGAAATGGTAACGATCGCTGCATCATTGTACTGTGCAAGGCTGGATTTTACATCGCTTGTGTAAACGCTCTGCGGTACTTCTGCGATGGTGTAAGTGTCTCTGGAACCACCGCTTGTCTGGTTCGCAAGTTTACCCGGAGTACGAATGTATGTGCTTCCTGCACCTGTTGCGTAGAAGTCCCAAAGAGTTGGGTTTACGGTTAAACCGCGGCTTTCCAGTGCTTCTTTTAAGGTTGGTGCTTCAGATGTATCGATATCTGCGGCACCGGTACCACAGGTTACAAAGTCCACACTGGAGTGTGCCAATGTGCTGACTTTTGCATCTGCAGCCAACGGAAGAACACCGTCATTTTTCAAAAGAACTGCACCTTCTTCATGCACTCTTTCTGCTACATCTGCACCTGCTGCTTCCAGTTCTTCTCTGGATTCATATTCAGATTCAAAATAAGTTGCATCTTCTGTTCCGTCGCCTTTATCAACCACTTTGTAGGTTTCCGTTTTCAGGAAAATGTTGATGGCCTGGCTGGAACGTAAAGCAATGTTTGTACCGATGATACTTGCGATCATAAGAACCACAAATAAAACCGTAAGTACAGACCAAAGGACAATGCCTTTTCCTTTTTTCTGCTTGTTCATAAGTTTCCCCCTTTTTGCTTATTTATATTTTTCCATGGCTTCTTCCATGGTCATTCCATTTGCAATGGCTTCCCTGCGCTGATTGTTGATGGCCTGGATCTCTTTCATACGATCACCGGTCAGTTCATATTTTCTCATGGCAATCAGGGTTGCAGCCCAGGCTACCATCGGGATAACGCAGAACAGCACGATCACGACCTTGTTCATTCCAGGTGCATATGCAGTGTCCGCCGTCGGCAGATTTTTCAAGCCAATAAGAGAAACTGCGATTCCCACTACTGTTGCAGAAAGTGAAGAAACCAGTTTGTCTACCAATGAGAATAAAGTTCCCATGATTCCCGGAATATATTTTCCGGAACGGTAAGTTTCATAATCGGAGCAGTCAGCCACCATTGGGATTGGCATATCTGCCGTTGAGTAGTAAGCACCGTAACCGATACCAAACAGAAGGATAAAGAGTACGGTGTAAAGGTTAATGGAAAGCTTTCCGTTACTGATCAGGCTTAAGTTCCATGCAGGATCACCCTGTTTCCAGAGGATCAGCAGAGCAAGAACTCCGATGTAGCAAACAAAAGCTACCGATACATAACGCATCAGGGACGCTTTCTGTCCCTTTTTCTGGGAGGTACGAACGGTCAAAAGGAAGAATGGTACAGAGAATACATAGCCCAATACCATCATCGGCAAATACAGTCCGTCGTAGTTCCCCATCATACAACCGTATAGCATACAGAGTACCGTCACATTGGTTGCGATTGATAATGCAAGCTTGCAGCCGGCTCCGGCTACCATCAGACGCTGCATTGGATTGTTGTTTTTAATAATTTCCACATATTCGGAAATCTTTACTTTTTCCTGGGTTGCTCCGCCGATACCGAAATATTCCGGACGGTCTTTTTCCCAGATACCGATGATCGCAAGGATCGTCAGCAGAATCGAGATAACGATTCCGATCGGTGCTAAAACTCTGTAGAAATCAGCACTGCCGTAGTCTGCAACATTGGCACGAATAATCGGTGCCAAAAACTGCATCAGACCCATACCTGCCATAGAACCGATGGTATTAAAGATCGTAAACATCGGTCTCTGGTTCGGGTCATTGGTTAACACCGTCTGACCGGAACGTGTTACAGAGGTCTGGAATGTATAACCGATTACCCATACAGCATACAATACGATAAAGGCTACATAGCGAAGCCACATCTGATCCTCGGAAATATCCGGACAGATGCAGTAGAGCATGAATACGGAAAATGCCATGATGACATTTCCGATGATCATAAACGGTCGGAATTTCCCCAGTTTTCCATTGGTGCGGTCCATCAGTGCACCAATGATCGGATCTGTAATGGCATCAAAGACACGCATACCGGTTACCATGACAGATGCAAATACGGTGGCAATCCCTAATACATTGTTGCCGAATGTAGCGATATAGGACAGAATGAGTACATAGTAAACATTTGTCGCACCGTTATTCAGCGGAAACAATACCAACTGATACATCTTGGCGCGGTTCAAGCCCGCACCAGATGTGTTATTTTCATTTCCCATGTTTTCTTCCCCTCTTTTTGAAGAACCAATCTCTATTTCTTAAGAGACTTTTTAAATTCCTGATAAGTTACATACGCTTCACTCTTTTTGAATTTCTTCACTTTTAAGATCCACATGATCAGTGAAAGAACAAAGAGTGCACTAAATGCAATGGCTCCGATTCTTGCTGCTGTTACGATCTTCGGTTCAATCAATTTAATGGTCGTTTCAGCACCGATTCCGTTCATTGCCTGAGAATTTGCGATTGCAAACAGGTTGTGGTGGCATGCTTCTCTCATAGCAGAAACTGCAACCGGATCCTTTTCGAACTGTGGCAGACCGTTTCCGCCTGTGATCATAAATGCCATCATAGAGTCATAAGTTGTGGTTCCGCCCATAACACCATCGATTCCGTTTACCATGCTGTTAAGAACGTTATCTGTGATCTGAAGACCGTTACACTGCCATTCTTCATTTAAGATGCCTTTTACAAGACCTGCATTGGCACCAGACCACTGTGTACCCCAACGGGTGTAAGCCATCATAACACCGTTTCCGCCTGCTTTAGATTCTTCCAATGCTCCCTGGAATGCTCTTAAGTAGATTTCACGGGCAGACTGCTCATTTAACCATACACCAAGACCGATACGATCCTGTTCACAGTCATTTAAGGCAAAGTGTTTCATTACTACATAAACACCCTTATCTTCGATTCCACGAACCTCTGCTCTGCCGATTTCGGAAGAAAGAACGGAATCTTCTGAATAGTATTCAAAGTTACGTCCGCTGTACGGAGATCTGTGTGTGTTTGCACCCGGTCCGTAAAGGAAGGATACCTTTGCATCGAGACAGTCGTTTCCGACAATGTTTCCGATTTCATATACGAGATCTTTATTAAAGGTTGCTGCAAGCACGTCTTCTGAAGTCAATGCTGTAGTTTCTACTCCAAGGCCTGAACCGAAAAGAGCAACAGTCAGTCCCTGAGGACCGTTTTCATCACGAGTTCCCGGTGCTTCTACAGATTTTACCGGTAATGTCCAGTGGAAGGAATCTCCGATCAGAGAAACCATATCGTCAAAGCTCAGCTGGTCTAACAGAAGATCCCACTGCGGATCATCATAGTCAAGACCGATCATATCGTAAAGCTTTAAGCCGTTTTTCGCGCCGAGTGTCGGCATCACAGCGTCTGCATTCGGATCTGTTTCATACTGCTGATCCTGTAATGCCTGGATCAGATAATCATTCAGAGCGATCTTCACTGTTTTTTCCAGGCTTGGCATCGTGCCTTCCCAGTCATTTCTTGTAAGGTAAGTAATGGTAGTTCCTACCTGTTCATTTCTGTTTGGATCAGAAGAATCAAGACGGTTCTTTACTTCTGTACCTGCATCGCTGGTCGCATAAGTTTCTGTATCCAGTTCCGGCTGATTCCATACAGCAACCAGATCTGCCTTTCCTGCCTGATCCATACGGCCGTCTGTATTTTCCGGTGTAAATCCTTTGGCTGCCAGCACATTGTTTGCTGCATCATGTGCATCTGTAGCTGCGGTGAAGAAATAATCACCTGCATCTAAAATGTAAGTACCTGCACCGTAAGCATCATAGCTTGCTACATACTCTCCATCGATTTCGATGGTCAGTGTTTCAGAAGCACCCGGTGCCAGCATTTCTGTCTTTTCAAATCCAGCCAGGCTGACAGATGCCTTTTCTACATTATTTTCAATATCATACTGTGTATATGGGCTGGAAACATATACCTGTACTGTTTCTTTTCCTGCTACATCTCCGGTATTTGTTACAGTTACCTTCATTGTGTAGGTTGTTGTTGCTGCGTCATAAGCCAGTGTCACATCACTGTATTCAAACTCTGTATAGCTTAATCCGAAACCGAACGGGAATGCAACATCGTCTCCGTAAGCATAATCTCCGGCATTTCCTGTGCCCATGACATAATCTTCATAACGGGTTTCGTAGTATTTGTATCCAACGTAGATTCCTTCCTGATATACCATGTAAGTATCTGCATGTTCCGGAATCTGTGTTGTATCTCCTTCGTATACCACCGGTGTGAAGTTCTGCATTACCGGGCTGGAGTAGTTGTCGAAGCAGTAAGTATCCGGCAGGCTTCCTGACGGGTTTACTTTTCCGTTTAAGATCTCTGCAACCGCATTGAGGCCAGTCTGTCCTACGCCGCCGATCCAAAGTGCTGCATCAACACCGTATTCATTGTTCTTTAAGAAATCTACCTGAAGGGCATTGGAGGTATTGATCAGTACCAGGATCTTGTCAATGGTTCCTGCGTCCTTCAATGCTTTCACGTTTGCCATCATGTCTCTTTCGATTTCATTTAATGCCAGGTAGTTCTTTCCGTCACCTAATTCATGATCGAAATAGCTGTCTGCACCTTCTCCTCCGATACGGGATAATACAACGATCGCTGCATCACCATATGTTTCCAGAGAATCCAGTACTTCTTCTGTGTAGAGTTCCCAAGGAGCTTCTACGATTTCTGCAGAACCATATCCGCTGGCTGTTGCAGAATCCTGTACAACAGCTCCCGCATTTCCTCTGGTGTATTCTGCAGCAGCACCTGTTTCATAGAAATCCCATAAAGTTTCATTTACGGAAAATCCTTCTTTTTCCAGTGCTGTTTTCAGGTTGTCACATTTTGAGCTGTCCACATTACCGGAACCGGTACCGCCGTAAACAATGTTTACGGAAGATGTGGAAAACAGGCTGACCTTTGCACCTTCTGCCAACGGAAGTGTTTGATCTTCATTTGTCAGAAGAGAAGCGCCTTCCGCTTCGACCTGTTTTACAAGTTCTGCACCTTTGGCAGTTCTTTCTGCCTCTGTTGCAAAATCTCCTTCATAATAAACGGCATTCGGATCCTCATTTTCCAGTTTCCAGAATGTTCCGCCTGTAAATAACGCGATCGTGTTGTCAAACATCGAACAGATCACAAATGCTGCGATCAGAATGATCGCCAGCGGTGCGCTTAAGATCGTTAAAAATTTCCATGGTCTTCTGGTTCTTCTCAGCGCTTTTTTGTACGCTTTTTTCTGTGCTTTTTTCTGCACTTTTAGTTCCTTATTCATACATTTTCCCCCGTGCCTACATCCAGTTGGAGCTGTCTACCTTCGCAGCAGAATACTCCGGAAGCGGCTTTTCTGTTTTGTAGATAACTGCGGAATCCGTAAACTCGCCTGCCTTCACTTCCAGGTGATTTACTTCTTCCATTGGCATCTTAAATTTGAAAACGTGTTCCCCACTCTTAGTTCCCACGAGTTTTCCATTGTTGTAAAGTGATACTTCTTTGCAGGTAGAATATACGGTGATCTCCGTTACCTTTTCTGCACGATATTCGTATCTTTTTCCTGCCAGATATACAAATGGTGCTTCTGTCCAGTAAGCTTTGTATAAATAGAAGCAGTCTTTTTTCAGTTTACGGTCGAAGGTTACGAGACCTTTGTGGTTCATCCCCGGTTCGCCGCCCTGATTTCTTGCGTCTGCTGCAAAGTCAAACATATTCCACACATAATTTCCCCACATGTACGGATGACGTTTGAAGCATTCCAGCATAAATTCATGATATTTATTCTGATATTCTTCAGTGTTATCCCCACGCTTTGGCTTTGCCGCATGAAGATTCGGCATTCCCTCTGCGCCATACTCTGAAAAGCCCAGACAGCGTTTCGGATAGAGGATTCTCCAAAGCTTGATCCACCAGTCATTTAAGAAAAATCCCGGTACATACCAGCCAAGGTAGAGATTCCATGCTACGATATCTGAAATGTGAGCAACTTTATTCCAGTGAATGCACATTGCATAGCAGGCAAGGGTTGTCACACGGGTCGGATCCATTTCTTTTACCAGTTTCTGAAGTACCCAATGATTTTCCAGCATCTGTTTCTTCAGTGCACGGCCGGAAATCGTGATCTCATTGGAAAGACCCCAGGTCACGATACATGGGTGATTGTAATTCTGAATGATCAGTTCTTTCATCTGGGAAATGGTATTGTCATTTCCGTTTGCCAGATGTTCAGAAATATAAGGGATTTCTGCCCAGACAACCATTCCGTATTTATCGCAAAGATCATAAAAATACTGATCATGCTGATAATGTGCAAGACGGATCGTATTTGCTCCGATTTCCCGGATCAGTTCCATATCCTTTTCGTGATGTTCTCTGGTGATAGCATTTCCGATGCCTTTAAAATCCTGATGACGGGACACACCATGAAGATTGTATGGCTTTCCATTTAAGAAAAATCCCTTATTCGCATCAAAATGGAAGTAACGTACACCGCAGGTTGTGCTCACTGCGTCTGTCACAGTACCATCAACCAGAAGTTCTGCCTTTACATTATAAAGATACGGATCTTCCACACCGTTCCAAAGATGAACCTCTTTTACGTCCAGCACCACATCAGTGCCGTTTCCTTCTGCCACAACTGCTCCATCTGCATCGTACATCGTTACGCGGACTTCGCCGTCTGCATTTTTCCAGGTTTCCACTCGAACCTTGGCATCATTTCCATTCACTTCCGGTGTCACCTTGATTCCCGGACCTGCAAAATGATCCAGATCAAAATGTGCTTTGGAAACTGTCAAAAGCTCTACATCTCTGTAGATACCGCCGTAAAATGTAAAATCTGCTTTCTGCGGATAAACTCTGTCATTCACACTGTTGTCTACATAAACAACCAAATGATTTTCTGCTTCCAACAGTGCAGTGATATCATTGCGGAATGTAGAATATCCGCCGTCATGAGAACAGACTTCTTTCCCATTTAACACCACTTTTGCGCTGGCATTCACACCATGAAACTGCAGATAAACCAATTCCTTTTCCCTGTCAAATTCAGGCATTGCAAAGTTTTTTTCATAGCTGCAGGTTCCCCGCCAGTAATCATTTCCACCGTCCTGACCATCGATCGCATTCCAGGTATGCGGCAGATCCAAAACAGTTTTGGTGCCGTCATGGTAAACGAATGTCCAGTCATTCATGATCTTCTGAATTCTTCTCATCGATAATCCCCTTTATTCTCTCAAAACGCATATTAAACGCAAGTTACCTATTCTTAAATCTAACAGTTTCCAAAAAAATATACAATTTCCTTTCCCTAAGTGGTCAAAAAAGTGACCTAAGTGGTCACTTTTAATTGAATCGGTATTAACATTTTTAATGAAAAACAGCCATCTTCCTCGCTGATCGTCAAAAATCCGTCATACTTTTTGACAATCTGTTTCATACTGCGAAGTCCAAAGCCATGAGAACGCTTATCAAGCTTTGTGGTCAGAGGGATTCCTTCCTCATAGACCAGCTGTTCCGGCATTGGGTTGATGATATTTATAACCAGAAAATTGTGCTGGCGGTACACCATCACATCAATCTGGCGTTTTTCCTTTTCTTCAAATTTTCCGACCGCTTCAATGGCATTGTCCACGGCATTCCCAAGGAGTGCATAAAGATCAATGGTGTCGATGAACCCCAGCTGACTCCCGTCCGCGACACAGGTTACCTGAATCCCATGTTTCTGACAATACAGACTTTTTTCAGTCAGGATCGTGTCCAGCACATCATTTCCGGTCTTCACGATTGCCTCATAAATTCCCACCGATTCCTCAATCTCGCCCAGATAACGGTCCAGCTCCGCTTTGTCAGCATTTCGCAGCGCCCGGATCTGATGCTTTAAGTCATGACATTTCTGGTTGATCAGTGCGATATTTTCTTTGGAAACCTCATATTGTTCCTGCTGGGTTTTGTACAGAAAATCCAGCATTTCTTTTTCCTGTTTTAACTGACTTTTCTTAAACAGCTCACTTTCCAGATAGAGGATTACGATGCAAAGCATCTGCGTCAGATAATAATATCCCCATTCATAGGGAAGCACCGAGGAGCCTCCAATCGCTTCATGAAACGCCAAAAGGTTAATAATGGCAAACAACAGGATCGTCAGACTCATCTGTTTTGGTCCCAACCGCCGTTTCCGCCCGATTGGCATCCACCTGGCAATGGTGTAATAACACACAAGAAATGTGACGGCATACAGGCAGGAAATAATCAGCACTTCACCTTCCGCTTCCGGACATCGGATTTTCTGAAGCATGATCAGCATGGCAGCACCTTCTACTACAACCTCCCACAAAGATACTCCCCAAACCATATTATAAATGGAAATGGACCAGGAGATTTCCCAGCAGGTGTGAAGCATCACTGTTAGGAAACAGCAGCCGAGCAATTTAAAAGCCGCCTCCCCTAAAAAAGTATATTCTATCGGAAGTTTCAGAACCAGACACCCGAACAGAACAAATCCCACCGCAAAGGCAGAAACTCTCTGACCAAAACCTTCTTTTTTCTCCATCGGAAGGGTGAACACAATCCCGGAAACAAAAAATGCCGCCAGATAAAGCCAAAAAAATCTTAAGATCATCCAGTCGTTCCTCCCATATACTCAGCCAGCGCATTTAAAAAAACGGTACGGTTCCTGCGGCTGATCTCCAGTTCAAAAGGCCCTACTATTGCAGTATTTTTCCGAACTTCCGTCACATGCATCAGATTTACCAGATACCAGTGATTGCATTTGGCAAAAATGTGTGACGGCAGGCTGCTTTCTGCGGACTGCAAACTGCCCCGCATCACAAATTCTCCTTCATCGGTATGGTAATGAAGCTGCCGATTCTGTACCTCCAGATAATAAATCTGTCTAAGCTCCAGCTTTTTTACCCCGTCCGGCAAAGTCAGCAGAATCGACGGCAGTTCTTTCTTCTGCACACGTTTTAAGGCACGTTTGATCTTCATGGAAAATGTGTAGTAGGTGATCGGCTTCATAACAAAATCAAGAGCACCCACAGAATATCCCCGGATCGCATACTGTGCCATATTGGTAATAAACATCAGTACCACGTTTTCATCCATTTCCCGGATCTTTTCTGCCGCATCCATTCCATTGACCTTCGGCATCTCGATATCCAGCAGAATCAGATCATATTCGGACTCATAGCCTTCCAGGATCTCTGCCCCGTCGTAAAAAGCACAGACCTCAAACTTCTGTCCTTCTTCCTCCGCATACTGCGCCAGATATCCCTTCAATTCCTCTACAAACTCTCGATCATCTTCTACGATTGCAACTCGATACATGAAAAATCCCCCCAAATGTTCCAATTCGACCATTTCATGCTCTTATTGTAACATTTGAGGGGAAAATATACCACAATTATCCTCTAACTTCTTTTACGATCTCAGCAGCTTCTTTGGTAAGTCTTACGATTTCTTCAAAGTTTCCTGCTTTTACAAGATCACCTTTTACCATCCAGCTTCCGCCGCATGCAACAAGTCTGTTGTATCCAAGGTAATCTCTCACGTTTTTCGCACTTACACCGCCTGTCGGCATGAACTGTAATCCAACATATGGAGCCGCCAGTGCTTTTAAAGTTGCAAGTCCGCCGAACTGTTCTGCCGGGAAGAATTTCACAACCTTCAGTCCGCGTTTTACAGCCTGTGCCACTTCTGACGGAGTGATGCAGCCTGGTAATACCATGATGTTTTTAGAGATACAGTAATCTACGATTTCCGGATCAAATCCCGGGCTGACGATGAATTCTGCACCTGCTGCAACTGCACGATCAACCTGATCGATCGTTAAAACAGTTCCTGCACCCAGAAGGAGTTCCGGATATTCTTCGTGCATGATCTTGATACATTCTTCTGCGCATGCAGTTCTGAAAGTTACTTCTGCACATGGAAGTCCGCCTTCGATCAATGCTTTTGCAAGAGGTGCTGCATCTTTTGCATCTTCCAGTACAACTACCGGAACAATACCAACTTTTTTAATCTTTTCTAAAATTTCTGTATGCATATCAATTCTCCTTTTACTCTAAATCCTAAACGTATTTTTTCAGAGTTGCTCTGATCGCACCCGGTCCGGCGATCAGTTCTTTAAAGTACTGAACTGTCAGTTCTGCAAGACCTGCTTCGTAAAGGTCCACACCGAAGATTGCTTTGTTTGTCAGCAGCGGTCTGATGGTTTCTTCTACGTCTGTATCTCCAAGTTTGATACCTGCAACGATCGGGCAAACTGTATCCAGCAATGGATCCGGACTGAGTTCAAATTTTTCTCCATTGTCGTCGATTGCCATTAAGTATCTCATCCAGCCTGCAAATACCATCGGAATGAGTTTCAGATTTGCGAGATCTTTATCTTCTGATGCCATGTAGTTCTTAATAGTTTCTCCAAAACGGATCGCAAGCTTCTGAGAAGTATCTGTAGCGATACGCTGTGGTGTATCCGGCATAAATGGGTTCGGAATACGAACGTTTAATACTGTATCGATAAATTCCTTCGGATCCAGTACACCCGGATTTACAACTACCGGAAGTCCTTCTACGTATCCGATTCTTTCTACCATCTTCTTAAGCTCTGCATCTTTCATTTCTTCAGAAATCTTTTCATATCCTAACAGGCAGCCGAATACTGCAAGTGTTGTATGAAGCGGATTCAGACAGGTGCAAACCTTCATTTTTTCTACTTTATCTACAGTCTCACGATCTGTAAACATGATGCCGCCTTTTTCCAGTTCCGGACGTCCGTTCGGGAACCAGTCTTCGATTACCAGGTATTCGCATTCTTCTGCGTTTACGAATGGTGCAACATAAGTGTTTTTAGATGTGATTACCGGATCCAGACCGTCAATGCCGTCTTCGTTCAGCATCGCTTCTACAGAAGCATCCGGTCTTGGTGTGATCTTATCGATCATAGACCACGGGAAGGAAACTTTGTTTCTATCATTGATGTAAGATACAAATTCCTTTTCTACCAGGCCGTTTTCTGCCCACTTTTCTGCAAATGCATTGATAGCTGCGTATAATTTATCTCCGTTATGAGAGCAGTTATCCATAGATACCATAGCGATCGGAAGCTCTCCGTTTTTGAAACGTGTATATAACAGGGAAGCCACTTTACCGATATAACTTGCCGGTTTGTTTGGACCTGCTGCAAAGTCAGCCACTACCGGTGGAAGCATTTCGCCTTTTCCGTTTACAAGGCTGTATCCTTTTTCAGTGATCGTAAAGGATACCATCTGTAAAGATTCTTTACAGAAGATTTCTTTTAATCTGCTGTATTCCACATCATTTTCAGAATCTAAAATGCAGGATTCTACTACAGAACCAACGATCGTTTTTGCAATTGTGCCATCTGCTTTCAATGTTACGAGAACTGTATAGTCATCGTGCGGACGATTCATTTTTTCAATGATCTCATAGTCGAAACCTTCTGCTACGATCAGACCTGTTTCCATTTCTCCATTGTTTAAAATATTCTGCATTACATTTGCCTGAAATGCACGAAAGATATTTCCAGCACCAAAATGAATCCATCTCGGATTTTCTTTGGTTGCCTTTGTTACTGCGTCACGGTCAAATTTTGGAAGCTGATAACCTTTTGCTTCCCATGCTGCTCTGTTCTGTAAACCAAGTGTACTTAATTCCATCGTTTTTGTTTCCTTTCCCCGTTGTTGAGTCATTGTCATTGATGTTTTTATTATAATGGAAGCGCCCCCTAAAATCCAATAGAGTTATTTGTTGTTCATATTGCAAAAATTG
>CAZOJX010000033.1:0-16388 GCA_964580255.1 uncultured Lachnoclostridium sp.
GTCTGACACGTGTTCGTCAGTTTACAATCTCTGAAGGTCACCTGATCGTAAGACCGGATCAGATGGTTGAAGAATTCAAAGGCTGTCTGGCACTTGCAAAATATTGTCTGGAAACTTTAGGGGTACAGGACGATGTAACTTACCGTCTCTCTAAATGGGATCCAAACAATAAAGAAAAATATATCGGAAGCGAAGAAGTTTGGGAAGAAACACAGGGACATATCCGTCAGGTGCTGACAGAACTTGAAATTCCATTCTATGAAGAAGAAGGTGAAGCTGCATTCTACGGCCCGAAAGTAGATATTCAGGCGAAGAATGTTTACGGAAAAGAAGATACCATGATCACAATTCAGTGGGATGCCGTTCTTGCAGAACAGTTTGATATGTACTATATCGACCAGAATGGTGACAAGGTTCGTCCGTACATTATCCATAGAACAGCAATGGGCTGCTATGAAAGAACACTGGCATGGCTCATTGAAAAATATGCAGGAAAATTCCCGACATGGTTATGTCCGGAACAGGTTCGTGTACTTCCAATCTCCGAAAAATATATGGACTATGCAGAAAAGGTTCGCAAAGAACTTGCGAAAAACGGCGTAGATGCAACTGTTGACAGCCGTGCAGAAAAGATTGGTTACAAGATCCGTGAAGCAAGACTTGACAAGCTTCCGTATATGCTCATCGTTGGAGAACAGGAAGAAGCAGAAGGTCTAGTATCAGTCAGAAGCCGTTTTGCCGGTGATGAAGGACAGAAGAAACTGGAAGAATTTGTAGATCAGATCTGCAAAGAAATCCGTACCAAAGAGATTCGTAAGGAAATTCCGCAGGAAACAAAGTAATGAAATTATGCGATAATATTCAGGGCGTGCAGCATCTTGGAATCCCGGTATGTAAAATGGAAGAAACAAAGAAATTTTACATGGAAAACTTTGGATTTAAGGTGCTTCACGAAAAAGAGATCTTTTATCCGGAAAAGATGAAAATCTGTTTTTTGAAGCTGAAAGATCTGGTGCTGGAGCTTTTTGAACACAAAAATGAAGGGGTTCGAAAAGAGGTATCAGAAAGAACTACAGGCGTTTTTGATCATTTTGCCATTGAGGCAGCAGACTTTGATGATCTGGCAGCAAAGCTCATCGATCAGGGTCTGCCGCTGGCAGCGGCAACGGCAAATGGTGTGGTTTTGTATGACCATATCAAGAGCCAGGGAATCCGGGGCGTAAATTTTGTGTCTCCGAATGGCGATGTGGTGGAAATCTGCTACGACCATGCAGGAAGCTATGCAGGAAAAAGCGGTTTTCTGGGTTGGGATCATTTGGCAGTCCGTACAAAAAACTTAAAGGAAACCATGTCATTTTATGCGGGACTTGGTTTTTCCATGACAGGAAACGGTTTTTTGGATACAGAGGACGGAAGACTCTACATTGCATTTATGACCTGTAAGGGATTCACCTTAGAACTCATTGAGTTAAAAGGCAGTGTCGTAAACGATCCGCAGACCTGGGAACCGGGAAAGATTGATCATATTTCTCTTGATGTTCAGAATGTACAGGATGCATTTATGGAAGCCAGAAGTCAGGGATATGAAGTACTTGATTTTGGGATCAAAGAGCTGCCGCTGTTTGAACATGGCTGCAGATTCTTTTCAATCAAAGGACCAAATGGGGAAAAGATCGAGTTTAACCAGATCAGTAGATTTTAGAAAAAAATTATTTTTTTGATATTTACAATGAAACCAAAATGTGATAAAAAATATAAATAGTACAAAAAAGGGAGTAGTTGCATGCCTTGAAGGCATGTCCTGGCCGTCGTCAGTACGTCTGAAATTCAGACCGGTTGCCAGGTGATATCGATTGAACGAGACTTTTGGTGTACACGGAAAGTGTACACGGAAGGTCTCTTTTTTTTATGAAATTAAGAGACCGCTGTACGAAAATACAATGATAAAGGAGAATGCTTTGATGAAAGAAGTATATCAAATGACAAAAGAAGAACTTCTGCAGCAGTTTCCGGACGTAAACGGACTGACAGAGGAAAAAGCGGCACAGATTTTAAGTGAAAAAGGAGAAAATGTCTTACAGGAAACAGAAAAGAAGAGCGTATGGTCAGTGTTTTTAGGACAGTTTGCTGATCTACTGGTGATCGTTCTGATCGTGGCAGCGATCATTTCCATGGTATCCGGAAATGTGGAGAGTACCATTGTGATTTTTGCGGTGATCATTTTAAATGCACTGCTTGGAACGATTCAGTATGTGAAGGCAGAAAAGTCCCTGGAATCCTTGAAAGCACTTTCTGCACCTCAGGCGAAAATCCTTCGTGACGGAGTGCGAAAGGAAGTTCCTGCCAAAAATGTGGTGCCGGGAGATATTTTAATGCTGGAAGCCGGAGACATGGTGGCAGCAGATGGAAGAATCCTGGAAAATTATTCTCTGCAGGTGAATGAAAGCTCCCTGACAGGAGAATCTACCAATGTTGATAAAAAGGATCAGGAGATTTTTGAGACAGCAGCATTGGGCGACCGGGTTAATATGGTCTATTCAGGAAGCCTTGTTACTTATGGACGGGCGAAAGTCCTTGTGACCGGAACCGGAATGAATACAGAGATGGGGAAAATTGCAGGGCTGATGAATGAAACAAAAGAAAAAAAGACACCTCTGCAGAAAAGTCTGGATCATTTCAGCAAAAATCTTGCCATTGTCATTATGCTCATCAGTGTGATCGTATTTGGCCTGCGTATCTGGCAGGGCGAAAAAATGCTGGATTCCCTGATGTTTGCGGTTGCGCTTGCAGTGGCAGCGATTCCGGAGGCTTTAAGCTCCATTGTAACCATCGTCCAGGCAATGGGAACCAGAAAGATGGCGGGAGACAATGCCATTATGAAGGAGTTAAAGGCTGTGGAAAGTCTTGGCTGTGTGTCGGTGATCTGTTCCGATAAAACAGGAACTCTGACACAGAATAAGATGACAGTGACCGATGTTTATGTGAGCGGAGAATGTTTAAAGCCGGAGGAAATGGACATTACGATCCCCCTTCACCGTTACTTTTTATATACAGCAATCCTAAACAATGATTCATCGATCCAAAGCGGAAAAGAGATTGGAGACCCGACGGAAACCGCACTGTTAACCATGGCCAGAAAGGCCGGTCTTTCTGATGCAGGAGTTTCTGAGGAAGATATTAGAAGCATGATGCCGAGAATGGAAGAACTTCCTTTTGATTCGGACAGAAAACTGATGAGTACAAAATACCGGATTCACAATGTTCCGACTGTACTTACCAAAGGAGCACTGGATATTTTACTGGACAGAGTGGTGAGTATTGCAGGAAAAGACGGTATCAGAGAGATTACGGAAGCGGACAGGGAAGAACTGCTCCTTCAGAATCAGAAATTTTCTGAGAACGGCCTGCGTGTACTGGCCTTTGCCTATAAGGAATCTGATGAAACAGAGACGTTATCCCTGGTCTATTCAGGAAGCCTTGTTACTTATGGACGGGCGAAAGTCCTTGTGACCGGAACCGGAATGAATACAGAGATGGGGAAAATTGCAGGGCTGATGAATGAAACAAAAGAAAAAAAGACACCTCTGCAGAAAAGTCTGGATCATTTCAGCAAAAATCTTGCCATTGTCATTATGCTCATCAGTGTGATCGTATTTGGCCTGCGTATCTGGCAGGGCGAAAAAATGCTGGATTCCCTGATGTTTGCGGTTGCGCTTGCAGTGGCAGCGATTCCGGAGGCTTTAAGCTCCATTGTAACCATCGTCCAGGCAATGGGAACCAGAAAGATGGCGGGAGACAATGCCATTATGAAGGAGTTAAAGGCTGTGGAAAGTCTTGGCTGTGTGTCGGTGATCTGTTCCGATAAAACAGGAACTCTGACACAGAATAAGATGACAGTGACCGATGTTTATGTGAGCGGAGAATGTTTAAAGCCGGAGGAAATGGACATTACGATCCCCCTTCACCGTTACTTTTTATATACAGCAATCCTAAACAATGATTCATCGATCCAAAGCGGAAAAGAGATTGGAGACCCGACGGAAACCGCACTGTTAACCATGGCCAGAAAGGCCGGTCTTTCTGATGCAGGAGTTTCTGAGGAAGATATTAGAAGCATGATGCCGAGAATGGAAGAACTTCCTTTTGATTCGGACAGAAAACTGATGAGTACAAAATACCGGATTCACAATGTTCCGACTGTACTTACCAAAGGAGCACTGGATATTTTACTGGACAGAGTGGTGAGTATTGCAGGAAAAGACGGTATCAGAGAGATTACGGAAGCGGACAGGGAAGAACTGCTCCTTCAGAATCAGAAATTTTCTGAGAACGGCCTGCGTGTACTGGCCTTTGCCTATAAGGAATCTGATGAAACAGAGACGTTATCCCTGGAAAATGAAACAGGCTTTATTTTTACGGGACTGGCAGCCATGATCGATCCTCCGAGAGAGGAAACCATTGCGGCGGTTTCAGATGCATTGATGGCCGGTATAAAGCCGGTAATGATCACCGGCGATCATAAAGTGACTGCAACGGCCATAGCCAAACAGATCGGCATTTTCAAAGAG
Source organism: uncultured Lachnoclostridium sp. (assembly GCA_964580255.1). Classification (GTDB taxonomy): domain Bacteria; phylum Bacillota; class Clostridia; order Lachnospirales; family Lachnospiraceae; genus HGM12587. The sequence goes on from CAZOJX010000033.1 coordinate 4,569, forward strand.
GGCGATCTTTCTGTGACCGGGCAGGAATTAGACGCCATGTCCGATGAAGAATTAGCAGAAAAACTGGAGCACATTTCTGTATATGCACGTGTTTCGCCGGAAAATAAGATCCGTATTGTTGACGCGTGGCAGAGAAAAGGGCACATTGCTGCAATGACAGGCGATGGAGTCAATGATGCACCGGCACTGAAAAAAGCAGATATTGGTGTGGCGATGGGAATTACCGGAACAGAGGTGTCCAAAGATGCGGCAGCGATGATCCTTGCAGATGATAACTTTGCAACGATCATAAAAGCGGTTTTAAATGGACGAAATGTTTACCGGAATATCTTAAATGCGATCCAGTTCCTGCTTTCCGGTAATATGGCTGCAATCCTGGCAGTGCTGTATTGCTCTGTAATGGCTTTGGCGACACCATTTGAGCCGGTACATCTTTTGTTTATCAATCTGCTGACAGATTCCCTGCCGGCATTGGCCATCGGTATGGAACCGACCGACAGAACTCTTTTAAAGAATCCTCCAAGAAATCCAAAACAGGGGATTTTAACAAAAGCATTTTCTTTAAGACTGGTATTTTACGGGATGCTCATAGCGATCGTTACGATGACGGGATACTATATGGGATTGGAAACGGACGCCAAAACTGCAAGTACCATGGCATTTGCAACGCTGACTCTGGCGAGACTGTTCCATGGCTTTACCTGCAGAAGTGAACGCCCAATCTTAAAGATCGGTCTTCGAAGTAACTCCTGGAGTATTGCTGCGTTTGCAGCCGGAGTACTTCTTTTGATGGTTGTATTGAATGTTCCGGGGCTTCAGAGTCTTTTTGCAGTTGTTCCGCTGAAGTTTTCACAGATTGGAATGATCTGGATACTGGCATTTCTGCCGACACTGCTTATTCAGATTCTGAAAATGTTATCTTTTTAATGCTTTAGACAAGGTCAGGGAAACCGTTCCGGAAATGATTCCGCAGGCAGCTGCCTCGATTAGTCCCTGAACACCCACCAGTGCAATCACGAAGATCAGTGGATTTGAGGCACCGAGTTTGCTGACCAGTGACTGGATATAGTCTGTCCGGTAAAACAGTGCGATCAGGGTTCCCATAAAAAGGATCGTATTGAAAACCGGACAGGAAATTCCGGCAATATAAAAGGCTGCTTTTTTGAAAGGGGTTTTGTGGAATGCATAAAAGAACAGTCCGCAGAGAAATCCCTCAAGAATACGTGGTACAATGCACAAAAATGCAACGCCCAGCGGATTGGACTGAAACAGGATCGAAGTCATGCTTCCGCCGCCGGAAAGTGCCTGTACAAAGCTTGTAAGTCCAAAGACCATGCCAAGGATTGCTCCGCCCTTAGGTCCCAGCAGGATTGCGCCCACAGCGACCGGAATGGTCAGCAGGGTAATGGTCAGCAATGGTGTTTTAATATATCCAAGAGGGGTCAGTGCCATTAAAAGAATGATCGCTGCCAGCAGGGACAACTCCACCATAAAATGCGTGTTGCGTGTTGTGTTATTTTCCATATGAAATTCTCCTTTGTCTGATATAACGGCAAATCTGCCTGTCGTTCTGACAGTAATAATATATCACCGGAAAAATATTTCGGCAAGAAGTTCTGTATTGCGATTTTTGCATGAAAATAGTATAATTTGATTTAGAAAAATGTGCAAATGGCACAAATATAAATCATAAGGAGGGAACCAAACATGCTGGATCAGTCTTACTACGTAAAAACAGATGAGATCATTGAGCATTATGGACGAAAAGCCAGTTCACTAATTCCGATCATGCAGGATATTCAGGCAGAATACCGTTATCTGCCGGGAGAACTGCTGACCTACGTGGCAAAGGAAATCGGCATTACAGAGACGAAGGCTTACAGTGTTGCTACTTTCTATGAGAACTTTTCTTTTGAGGCAAAAGGAAAATATGTCATTAAAGTATGCGATGGAACTGCCTGCCATGTGCGGAAATCAACCCCGGTACTGGAAGCACTTTGGAAAGAACTGGGTTTGAGCAAGAAAAAACATACCACAGATGACATGATGTTTACCGTAGAAACCGTTTCCTGTCTGGGAGCATGCGGACTTGCACCGACCATGATGGTTAATGAAGAAGTGCACCCTGCCATGACACCGGAAAAGGCACTTGCGGTCATTGAAGAATTGAGAGGTAAGGGCTGATGATTAGATCGAAGGAAGAATTGTTAGACGTTAGAAGATCGGCAGAGGAAGAACTTGCTTCTTACGATTGTCGTATTTTAGTCTGTTCAGGTACAGGCTGCATCGCAACAGGTTCCAACCGGATTCATGAAATCTTTCAGGAAATGACCGACGGTCTGGAAGGAATCAAACTGGAATTTGCCCCTCATGAAAAAGAGGAGCATGACAAGGTTGGCGTGAAAAAGACCGGGTGTCAGGGCTTTTGTGAATTAGGACCTCTGGTTCGTATTCAGAAGGGCAAACAGGTTGTTCAGTATGTGAAGGTTCAGCCGGAGGATTGTCGGGAAATCTTCGAACAGACGGTGCTGGGAGATACGGTGATCCAGAGGCTTTTGTACTCCAAGGGAGATACACATTATACAAGTCCGGAAGAAATTCCGTTTATTGCAAAACAGACAAGAATCGTTTTGGAAAACTGCGGAAAAGTTGATGCGGAATCGCTGGAGGAATATCTGGCAGCGGGCGGTTTTTCTGCTCTTGAAAAAGCTATGTTTTCCATGAGCCGGGAAGAAGTGATCGAAGAAGTTGACAGATCCGGTCTTCGTGGACGAGGAGGCGGCGGTTTCCCATGCGGAAAGAAATGGAAACAGGTTGCCAGACAGAAGGAAGAAGAACGGTTTGTTGTATGTAACGGTGATGAAGGTGATCCGGGAGCATTTATGGACGGTTCTGTAATGGAAGGTGATCCATTCAAGCTGATCGAAGGAATGATGATCGCCGGTTATGCGGTAAAAGCAGAGCATGGATACATTTATGTGCGTGCAGAATATCCGAACTCTGTAACAAGACTTCGCGGAGCCATTGCCCAGCTGGAGGAAAAAGGACTTTTGGGCGACGGTATTTTGGGAACAGATTTTAATTTCCATTTACATATTAACCGGGGAGCCGGTGCATTTGTATGCGGGGAAGGTTCTGCCCTGACAGCGTCTATTGAGGGAAATCGTGGAATGCCTCGTGTAAAACCGCCTCGTACGGTGGAAAAAGGTCTGTGGGAAAGACCGACTGTTTTAAATAATGTGGAAACCTATGCCAATGTGCCGAAGATTATTTTAGAGGGTGCTGACTGGTTCCGTTCCATCGGTACGGCAGGAAGCCCGGGCTGCAAAACCTTCTCACTGACAGGTGCCATTGAAAATACGGGTCTGATTGAGGTTCCGATGGGATCGACTTTGAGAGAGATTATTTTCGACATCGGCGGCGGTCTGAAAGACGGTGCAGAATTTAAAGCGGTACAGATTGGCGGACCATCCGGCGGCTGTCTGACAGAAAAACATCTGGACGAACCGTTGGATTTTGATTCTGTGAAAAAATTTAATGCCATCGTCGGCTCCGGCGGTATGGTTGTTATGGATAAAAACACCTGTATGGTTGAAGTTGCCCGTTTCTTTATGAGCTTTACCCAGAGAGAATCCTGCGGAAAATGTGTTCCGTGCAGAGAAGGAACCAAACGAATGCTGGATATTCTGGAAAAGATCGTTAACGGTAATGGTGAGCTGGAAGATTTGGAAAAGCTGGAAGAACTTGCAAAGATGGTTCAGAGCATGGCACTTTGCGGACTCGGAAAGAGTGCGCCGCTTCCGGTATTAAGCACCTTGAATACCTTCCGGGACGAATATATCGAACATATTGTAGATAAGAAATGCCGGGCAAAGACCTGTACGGCACTCCGTAGATATGTGATCAATCCGGAACTTTGCAAAGGCTGCAGCAAGTGTGCAAGGAACTGCCCGGTAGGAGCGATCACAGGAAAAGTAAAGGAATCCTTTACCATTGACAGTGCAAAATGTATCAAATGCGGTGCCTGCAAGGATAACTGTGCTTTTGGTGCAGTTTATGTGGAAGCATAGGAGGTGACTTATGGGATATATCACGATAAACGGTAAAAAGGTTGAATTTACCGATGAAAAGAACGTTTTAAGCATTATCCGAAAAGCCGGTATTGATATTCCTACGCTGTGCTATCATTCGGAATTATCAACATTTGGAGCCTGTCGTCTTTGTACGGTGGAAGATGACAGAGGCAGATTATTTGCTTCCTGTTCAGAAGAACCGCGAGACGGAATGGTAATCTTCACGCATACAGAAAGACTTCGAAAACACCGCAAACTGATTGTAGAGCTTCTTTTGGCAGCGCATTGCCGCGACTGTACGACCTGTGTAAAGAGCGGGGAATGTAAGCTGCAGGAACTTGCCCACAGCATGGGTGTTTTGAAGGTTCGCTATGAGAATTATAATGAAGTGCGTCCGATCGACTACAGTTCCCCAGCTATTGTGAGGGATCCGAATAAATGTATTTTATGCGGAAACTGTGTTCGTGTCTGTTCAGAACTTCAGGGAATCGGTGTACTGGGATTTGCCAATCGAGGAACAGAGGCGACGGTAACCCCTGCTTTTGAGAAAAAATTAAGTGAAACAGATTGTGTCAGCTGCGGACAGTGTCGTGTATTCTGTCCGACCGGTGCTCTGACGATCCGTACCAATATGGACGAGGTTTGGGAAGCACTGGGAGACAAAGATACAAGAGTGGTTGCACAGATTGCCCCGGCAGTACGAGTTGCAGTCGGAGACGCTTTCGGTATGAAAAATGGTGAAAATGTCATGGGCAAGGTAGTTGCTTCCCTGCATGCCATGGGATTTGATGAAGTGTATGACACCACCTATACGGCAGATTTAACGATCATGGAAGAAAGTGCAGAATTTCTCGACCGGGTAGCCAATGGCGGAAAATTACCGCTTCTGACCTCCTGCTGTCCTGCATGGGTGAAATTTGTGGGAGATCAGTTCCCGGATATGAAGGAACATGTGTCTACCTGCCGTTCCCCACAGCAGATGTTCTCGGCAGTATTAAAGGAATGGTATCGGGATCCGGAACATGCACAGGGTAAAAAGACTTTCGTTGTTTCGATTATGCCATGTACTGCAAAGAAAATGGAAGCTGTCCGTCCAAACAGCTATACCAAAGGGGAAAGAGATACGGATACGGTTATTACGACTACAGAACTGATCCGTATGATCAAAAACGCAGGAATTGCCTTTGATAAGATTGAATCAGAAAGCTGCGATATGCCGTTTGGCATTGGTTCCGGTGCCGGAGTGATCTTTGGTGTGACCGGCGGTGTGACGGAAGCGGTGCTCCGAAGACTGGCAGAAGGACATGATTCTGCAACGTTAGATGCCATTGCAAAATGTGGTATCCGAGGCGAAGAAGGTATCAAAGAGACTGTGATCCCATATAATGGAATGGACGTAAAGATCTGTGTAGTCAGCGGTCTTGCCAATGCACGAAAAGTGATGGAACAGGTACAGAGAGGCGAAAAAGAATATCATCTGATTGAAGTTATGGCTTGTCGCCGGGGCTGTATCATGGGAGGCGGCCAGCCGATTCCGGCAGGTCCTCGTCATAAGGCAGCAAGAGCCGCAGGACTCTATGCGGCAGATGGTTCCATGGCGATCAAAAAATCTGATGAAAATCCATTGATGGACGTTTTCTATCATGGATACTTCAAAGGAAAAGCTCACGAATTATTACATAATCACGAATAATCTGAAAAATGAATTGCCGTCGCATCAAAAGTCCAAGGACGAAAAAGGTGCGGCGGCATTTTTTTGCATAAAACTATAGATAAAAACTATAGATAAACTTTTAAAAACCTATTGGTTTCGATGAGAACGGTAAATATAATAGATTAAGTAAATAATGATCGATAAAGAGGGGCAGCAATGGAAACGAAAAAGATTTCAAACAATATGCTCGCAAGAATGCCGATTTATTTGAACTATATTAAGGCACTTCCAAAGAGTACAAAAAATATATCAGCAACAAAAATCGCAGGTGCGTTAGGCTTTGGAGAGGTTTCTGTCAGAAAAGATCTGGCAAAAGTTTCAGACGGCGGCCGCTGCAAAATGGGGTATGTCAGAGATGAACTGATCCGGGATATTGAGTCTTTTCTGGGAATTAAAAGCACGATGAATGCAATCGTTGCAGGAAAAGGCGAAATGCTTCAGACATTGTTGAATTATGAAAACTTTGAATATGCCGGATTAAAGATTCTTGCTGCATTTGATGCAGATGCAGAGGAAAGTCGGAGTGTCAAAGGAAAACAGATCTATCCGGTTACGGAACTGCAGGAATTTTGTTCAGAGCACAGAATCCAGATCGGAATTCTGATCGCATCTTCCGAAGATGCACAGCAACTTTGCGATCAGCTGGTTTCGATGGGGGTTGAAGGAATCTGGAATTTTACACCGGTACATTTGGAAGTTCCGTCGAACATTGTTCTTCAAAACGAAAGCTTTACGGCATCGATTTCCAAAATGCGTCTCCAGCTGCAGGAGAAAAAGGAAGCCCTGGAAATCTAGCTATTTCGGAGCCGGATTTCGAAGGGCGTTCATTACATTTTCCCGGAACTGCCAGATGGCAGGTTCCAGCCATTTGTCAAAAAGAATGCACATATAAAGTGCCTGATGCCAGTTCTCCAATGGAATGAAGGTAACATTTTTCCGTTGACTGACACAGGTTTCAGGAAGAAAGGCAATTCCTACACCGGCGGCAACCATATCAAGAGCTGCCTGAGAGGTATTTACCTGACAGATTACATTTTCATCTGCCGGACTGCCGCTTGCCCACTCTTGAAAACTGTTATTCACATCATAGTTAAATACTACCTGAGGGAGGGAGATGACTTCCTCCGGTCGAAGGATTGATCTGTTCGCCAACGGGTGATCGGAAGGCATTGCAACATAAAAATTCCGTTTGCAGAGGATTCGGAAATGAAAGCTGGGATCACGGACAGTGGCATCTACGATGGCCATTTCCAACTGCTCCTGACGAAGGAGTGCGATCAGATTTTCAGCAGAACCCTCAGTGATCTGAAAACGGATTCGCTTGTTTTCCTGAATATAATCCGTAATGGCAGCAGCAACGGCACCTTCTAAGGTTCCGGAAACAATGCCAAGACGGATCACAATCGGTGCATCGTCTTTACTTTCCCGTAAAATACGGGAAGCAGAATGGAGCTCCTGCAGGGCGGAGCTGACCTTCTGATAATAGAATCGGCCCTGTTCAGTCAAACGGACATTTCGTCCGACTTTTTCAAACAATTTGATTCCGCCAAGTTCATTTTCCAGATTATGAATGGCACTGCTCAAGGAAGGCTGTGATATGCCGAGACGAGCCGCAGCCTGAGTATAATGCTCTGTTTCCGCAAGAACAGAAAAATACTGTAAGTAGTTATAGTTCATAAGATCCTCAGAGATTATAATTTGTTCTGGTCATAAACAGCACGAACACCGCCCACAAATTTGGCTCTGGTGCGTGCACAGGTTACATGGGCTTCGCCGATGGTTTTATGAGTGATTCTTACCGGTACTGCCACATCTTTTAAATGCATACCGATCAGGGTGTCCCCGATATCCATTCCGGCATGTGCTTTGATATGTTCTACTGCAACCGGTTCCTGAAAGGTGTGGTAAGCAGCGGTAGAGAAGGAGCCGCCGGCTTTTGGCTGCGGGATCACATTGACTTCTTCGTAGCCGTATTTTTCTGCAGCTTTTGCTTCTAAGATCAGGGCACGGTTCAAGTGTTCACAGCATTGGGTTGCCAGATACACACCATGTTCTTGGGTGGCACGATAAATACCGGCAAATACAGCCTGTGCCGTTTCCGGACTGGAAGCAGTTCCAATCTTTCCGCCGATGATCTCACTGGTAGAGCAGCCGACTACAAAAATACTTTCCTTTTTTAAATTTGCAATTTCTAAAATTTCAGAAGCCGTTTCATAAGCCTCCTGTGTAAGCAGTTCTAAATTTTCCATGGAAACCTCCTAAAAAAAGTTATTAGGTTTTTTTGCTATAATATAGTATAATACTTTTAAGTTTATGAAAATGCAAGGAGGATTTGCGATGCGGATCGGTATGGGATATGACGTACACAAGCTGGTGGAAGGACGTGATCTGATCTTAGGCGGTGTGAAAATAGAGTATGAAAAGGGACTTTTGGGACATTCAGATGCAGATGTATTGCTTCATGCGATTTCAGATGCTTTGCTTGGAGCAGCAGCCCTTGGAGATATTGGAAAACATTTTCCGGACACAGACCCGAAATATAAGGGAGCAGACAGCTTAAAGCTTTTAGAGCATGTGGTAGCACTTTTGGAGGAAAACAGCTTTCTGGTGGGAAATGTAGATGCAACCATTATCGCACAGCGGCCGAAGATGGCTCCGCATATTCCGCAGATGAGAGAAAATATTGCAAAGGCACTGAAGGTGCCGGTTGGCAGAGTCAATGTAAAGGCAACCACAGAAGAAGGACTGGGATTTACCGGATCGGGAGAAGGAATTTCAGCCCAGGCAGTCTGCCTTTTGGAAACGGTAGCCAATTATGCATATGATGAAGAAATCATGCTGGAAAGATCCTGTGCAGGCTGCGGCGGCTGTCAGAAGCATCAGGGAGAAGAAGCATGATCCGCTATCTGTCTGAAGAAGAAAAAGGAAGATCCAGAGCACTTTACTGCGAAGCATTTCCGGAGGATTCGGAAGGGTTTGTAGAATATTATTATTCTTATATCACAAAGGACAATCGGATTTTAGTATTGGAGCAGGAGGGAACCATCTGCTCCATGCTTCATTTAAATCCCTATCGGTTGTCAGTCAATGGGACTGCAGTTGATGCATATTATTATGTAGCAGTGGCCACCAAAGCGTCCTGTCGCCATCAGGGAATGATGCGCAGTCTGATCTCGAAGTCTTTAAGGGACATTCACAGGGAGGGGCATGCATTTGCCTATCTGATGCCCGCAGATCGTGCAATTTATGAACCCTTTGATTTTCGCATTGTATATCAGCAGAAAAAGGTGGAACTTCCGATGGATCCGCAAAGGGCAAATGAGCAAATGGCAAAGCTGTTTGATGTTTATACCCTGCGGGATGCCTGGTACATGGAAAAGCTGGCAGAAGAAACCCGTGTGTGCGCTGGAGAACCGCCCTTTGAAATCATTCCTTATATTATGGCGCGGGTTACCCATGTGGAAAACATGCTTTCCCTGCTGAGAAGTCAGAAATCTTTGAAGATTGTAGTAAAGATCAGTGACGAAATCATTAAAGAAAATGACGGATATTTTCACTGGAGCGTATCTTCCGGGGAAAGCATTTGCGAAAAAATGGAAGGATTAGATCAGGAAACTATGAAGGAAGCGGTTTCTATGACGATCCATGAACTGACAGAGTTTGTGTTTGGAAAAAGAAGGATTCCGGGACTGGAAATGATTCAGACCTTAAAACGAATCTGTATCAATGAATCAGTATAAAGGAGATAAAATGAAGGCAGCAGATATGCACTGTGATACCATTATGGTATTACTGGAACAGCGAAGAAAACATGCAGGAGATACTTTGGCGAAAAACAGTCTTCATTTGGATCTTGAAAAAATGAAGCAGGGAGATTACCTGCTTCAAAATTTTGCCCTGTTTGTGGAGCAGAATTCCGTGGAAGATCCGTATGAGGAGTGTAAGAAAGAATATCAGGTTTTCCGTGATGAAATAGAGAAAAATAGAGATCGGATCTGTCAGGTAAAAAGCTATCAAGATATTGATAAATGCCAGAGAGAAGGTAAATTTGCCGCCCTTTTAACCATTGAAGAAGGGGAGGTTTGTCATGGAAGTCTGCAGAAGCTGGAAGAATTTTATGATCTGGGAGTCCGTATGATGACAATGACCTGGAATTATCACAATTCTCTGGCAACTTCTGCCTCGAATTATCAGCCCTTACGTCCGAGAAATTATGCGGGGAACCGTCAGGGCTTGACAGAAACCGGTATTACCTTCGTGGAACGAATGGAGGAGCTTGGCATGATCCCTGATGTCTCTCATATGTCAGATGCAGGCATTGAAGATATGCTGAAGATTACGAAGAAGCCTTTCGTGGCAAGTCATTCCAATGCAAGGGCGCTTTGTGCTCATCAAAGAAATTTAAGAGACGATTTTTTGAAAGCGATGGGAGAAAAGGGCTGCGTGATCGGTGCGAATTTTTACAGCCGCTTTTTAAAAGAAGGGGCAGATTTTACAAAGACAGAATGGATTGCGGACCACATTCTCTACATGGTCAATCTGGCGGGCATTGAAAGCGTGGGACTTGGCTCTGACTTTGACGGTATTGGCTGTGAACTGGAAATGAAAAACTGCAGTGGTCTGCAGAGTCTGGCAGAAACATTAAGAAGGCGCGGAATGACTTTTTAAAAGAAGGGGCAGATTTTACAAAGACAGAATGGATTGCGGACCACATTCTCTACATGGTCAATCTGGCGGGCATTGAAAGCGTGGGACTTGGCTCTGACTTTGACGGTATTGGCTGTGAACTGGAAATGAAAAACTGCAGTGGTCTGCAGAGTCTGGCAGAAACATTAAGAAGGCGCGGAATGACAGAAACACAGATCGAGCAGGTTTTTTATAAAAATGTATTGAGACTTTATCGGGAATTACTTTAAAAGGAATAAAAATATCAGGAACTTTGGAACGCACAGGCACAATATTATGTGGAATAAAGAACGGCTGTTTTGCTTGACAAATCAACACATTTCGCATATTCTAAACTATAGACTGAATAGAAAAAGGCTTTGAACGGAAAAGTACTTTATATGGAAGCAGCAGAGAGGGACCGTCACCGGCTGAAAGCGGTTTTTGCGAAAATATAGAGGAAGTGCATCCGGGAGCTGATCCGGTGAAGCAAAGAGCTGCCTAGCCGGGTACGCATCGCACACGTTACGTGCTTCGAGTGGAGGGGAAGCCCTCTATTAGAGTGGAACCGCGGATAACTTCGTCTCTAACGATCAGAGACGGAGTTTTTTGTTTTCCGGGAGAATTGTTCTTGAAGGGAGCGTGAGGTTATGAGCGTGATCAGCCGCGTGAAGGAAGAAATCAGGGTGATTCAGGAACGGGATCCTGCAATCAAAAGCCCCATGGAAGTTCTTCTGTATCCGAGCTTTCAGGTAATGCTCCGCTACAGAGTTGCTCACAAATTGTATTTAAAGAAACATTATTTTCTGGCACGCTGGATTTCCCAGAAAGCAGCCAGAAAAACCGGAATTGAGATTCACCCGGGGGCAACCATTGGAAAAGGTCTTTTTATCGACCACGGTGCCGGAGTGATCATTGGGGAAACTGCTGTCATCGGTGATAATGTGACCCTTTATCAGGGAGTCACCTTAGGAGGAACCGGAAAGGAACACGGAAAACGTCATCCGACTCTGGAGGACAATGTGATGGTCAGTGCAGGAGCAAAAATCCTGGGATCCTTCGTGATCGGAGAAAATTCCAAGATCGGAGCCGGATCGGTGGTGCTGAAACCGGTACCGCCAAACTGTACGGTAGTAGGTGTTCCGGGACGGATCGTGAAGCGGGATAACAAGAAACCAAGAATGGATCTTGATCAGGTAAATTTACCGGACCCGGTGTTAGATGCCATCATTGAACTGCAAAAAGAAAATCGTGAACTGAAAGAAGCAGTCACAAAATTACAAAGGGAGATAGAACATGATCAGAATTTATAACACAGAAACAAAAAGAAAAGAAGAATTTGTGCCGATCGAAGAAGGCAAAGTAAGG
>CAZOJX010000034.1:0-16140 GCA_964580255.1 uncultured Lachnoclostridium sp.
GCAGGCTAAGAATGGAGGAAATGTAGATTGATGATTAACAAACGGCTGATCAGCATGGTCAGTGAAAGCAAAAAATATGTTGCCGGTAATGTGGTCTGTCAATGGATCTCACTTTTGGCAAACATTGTTATGATGTCAGCGATCACACAAATGCTGGCAAAACTTTTTTACGGAAAAGCAGAAGGCGGCGTGTGGACACAGACGGCAGTGATTGTTCTGGCAGCAATCCTGGTCAGATTTATTTGCAGCAGAGTATCGAGCAGGCTGGCGTATTTATCTTCCAGAGAGGTAAAGAGAACCCTTCGGGAAAAAATTTACCGCAAACTTTTGAAGCTTGGAAGCACTTATCAGGAAAAAGTGCAGACTTCGGAAGTCGTACAAATGGCTGTGGAGGGTGTAGAACAGCTGGAAACCTATTTTGGAGCATACCTTCCACAGTTTTTTTATGCCATGCTGGCACCGCTGACCTTGTTTTTCGTGGTTGGAAGGATCAATCTGCCTTCGGCAGCAGTTCTGTTTGTGTGTGTTCCGCTGATTCCGGTAACCATTGCGGCAGTTCAGCGTTGGGCGAAAAAACTTTTGGCAAAGTATTGGGGACAATATACTGCCCTTGGAGATATCTTTCTGGAAAATCTGCAGGGTCTTGTTACTTTGAAAATCTATCAGGCAGATCAATATAAGCAGGAGAAAATGAACGAACAGTCGGAAAAGTTCAGAAAGATTACCATGAAGGTCTTAACAATGCAGTTAAACTCCATCACAATTATGGATCTGATCGCTTATGGAGGTGCAGCTCTTGGAATGATTCTGGCAATCTTACAGTTTCGTGCAGGAAAAATGTCTCTGGAAGAGTGTCTTTTGATCGTTTTACTGTCAGCAGATTTCTTTCTTCCGATGAGACTGCTGGGATCTTATTTTCACATTGCAATGAACGGTATGGCAGCCAGTGATAAGATTTTTCGCTTGCTGGATCTTTTGGAGGAAAAGGAATCTGCGGAGAAAATAGAGAAAGATTTTGACATTATATGTAAGGATCTTCAGTTTTCTTATGAGAAAGACAGAGAAATCCTGCAGGGACTTTCCTTGAAATTTTCGCAGGGAAGCTTCACTGCCATTGTAGGGGAAAGCGGCTGCGGAAAATCAACCATTGCACAGATTCTTTTAGGTAGGAATAAGGGCTACAAAGGATCTGTAACCATCGGAGAAAAGGAATTGTCGGAGATTTCTGAGGAGAGTGTACTTCAAAATATTACCTATTTAAGTCATCAAAGCTATCTTTTCAAGGGGACTGTCCGGGATAATCTTTTGATGGGAAAGGCAGATGCTTCAGAACAGGAGTTGTGGGAGGCTCTGGAAAAGGTAAAACTTGCTGAATTTTTGAAAAAAGAGCAGGGATTGGATACAAAGCTTCAGGAGAGAGCTTCTAATCTGTCCGGCGGTCAGTGTCAGCGTCTTGCATTGGCGGGAGCACTGCTGCATGACAGTGAAGCATATATTTTTGATGAAGCGACCTCCAATATCGATGTTGAGAGTGAAAATGATATTATGGAGGAAATCTATCATCTGGCGAAAAGAAAAACGGTAATCCTGATTTCTCATCGTCTGGCAAATGTGACCGGAGCAGATCACATTTATGTTTTAGATAAGGGAACGGTTGCAGAAAGCGGAACTCATGAGGAGCTGCTTAAGAAAAACGGAACCTATGAAAAACTTTGGAGAGCCCAGTGGGCATTGGAAAATTACGGGAAGGAGGAAGCTTTAGTATGAAAAGAAGAAGTGGTTTTCAGGTGATGACAAAATTGGTCGGTCTGGTCAGACCGCTGACTGGTTTCATGGTGCTTGCAATCCTGATGGGACTGATCGGGCAGCTTTGTGCTTCCTTTCTTACGATTCTGGCAGGATATGGTGTTTTGTGGTTATTAAAACATCAAATATCCTTTTCTCTCCCGGTGATTTTTGGAAGTATGATCTTGCTTGCGTTGCTGCGAGGCTTTTTTAGATACGCAGAGCAGTCCTGTAATCACTACATTGCCTTTCGGCTTTTAGCACTTTTGCGGGAAAAGGTGTTTGCAGCTCTTAGAAAGCTGTGCCCTGCAAAACTTGCGGGAAAGGATAAAGGCGATCTGATTGCTTTGATCACTTCGGATATTGAGCTTTTGGAGGTGTTTTATGCCCATACCATTTCTCCGATATTCATTGCGGTTTTATTTACACTTGCCATGTGTGGGCTGATCGGAAGCTATCATATAGATCTTGGTTTTTTGGCACTTTTGGCCTATAGCACTGTAGGAATCGTTCTTCCGCTGTTGATTTCTAAGAGCAGTAAGGATATGGTGTTTTGTGGTTATTAAAACATCAAATATCCTTTTCTCTCCCGGTGATTTTTGGAAGTATGATCTTGCTTGCGTTGCTGCGAGGCTTTTTTAGATACGCAGAGCAGTCCTGTAATCACTACATTGCCTTTCGGCTTTTAGCACTTTTGCGGGAAAAGGTGTTTGCAGCTCTTAGAAAGCTGTGCCCTGCAAAACTTGCGGGAAAGGATAAAGGCGATCTGATTGCTTTGATCACTTCGGATATTGAGCTTTTGGAGGTGTTTTATGCCCATACCATTTCTCCGATATTCATTGCGGTTTTATTTACACTTGCCATGTGTGGGCTGATCGGAAGCTATCATATAGATCTTGGTTTTTTGGCACTTTTGGCCTATAGCACTGTAGGAATCGTTCTTCCGCTGTTGATTTCTAAGAGCAGTAAGGATAAAGGACTTTTATTTCGTAGTCAATCAGGAAGCTTAAGTGCATTTGTTCTGGACAGCCTTCGGGGATTGCCGGAAATCCTGCAGTACGGCATTGGACAGGAGCGTTTAAAAGAAATGAATCGAAGAACGGAAGAACTTTCTCAGGTTGAGAAAAAAATGAAGGATCTGACGGGAATCAATACGGCAGTGACCAATGCAGTAATCCTAGGCTTCGACCTTTTGATGTTGTTTTTCGGAGCTTTTCTGATGGAAAAAGGAAAACTTGGATTTGACGGTGTATTAATTACCACCCTTGCGTTAATGAGCTCTTTTGGTCCGGTGGTCGCAGTGGCAAATCTGGGAAGTACGCTGCAGAATACCTTTGCAGCTGGAAATCGTGTGCTGGATATTTTAGAAGAAACACCGATTGTAGAAGAATTGGAAGGTTTTGAACATAAAGAATTTACAGGAGCGGCACTGGATCGTGTAACCTTTTCTTATGAAGATGATGTAATCCTTAAATCCGCTTCCTTAGAAATCCCGCATGGAAAAATTCTGGGGATCGAAGGAAAAAGCGGCAGCGGAAAATCAACGATCTTAAAGCTGCTCATGCATTTTTGGAATTCACAAAAGGGGAATGTGCTGATTTCCGATACGGAAATCGGACAGCTTCCGACAAAAGATTTAAGAGCGATGGAGAGTTATATGACACAGGAAACCCATTTGTTCCAGGACAGTATCAAAAATAATCTTCGAATCGCAAAATTAGATGCTTCAGAAGACGAACTGATTGAAGCATGTAAAAAGGCTTCCATTCACGAATTTATTATGTCTTTGCCGAAAGAATATGACTCGATGGTGGGAGAGCTTGGAGATAAACTTTCCGGCGGTGAAAGACAGCGCCTGGGGCTCGCCAGGGCGTTTCTTCATGATGCGCCGTTCCTTTTGCTGGACGAGCCTACCAGCAACTTGGACAGCCTGAATGAGGGGGTAATCTTAAAATCTTTAAAAGAAGAAGGAACGGATCGAACCGTTGTACTGGTATCCCATCGAAGATCTACCATGAGGATCGCGGATCAGATTTATACGATGGAGGATATTCAGAGAACATAAAATATAAACGAAAGAAGAAGGAGCGTTGATTATGAATATAAAAAAGATGGTTTATTTAGTATGTGGGTTTCTGGGTCTGATGTTGGGGCTGTTAGGAAGTGTTCTGCCGATCCTTCCAACGGTGCCGTTTCTTTTGCTGGCAGCCTATTGTTTTGGCAGAAGCTCGGAAAGATTACACCGCTGGTTTATCGGAACCCGGCTTTATAAGAAAAATCTGGAAAGCTTTGTACAGGGAAAGGGAATGACTTTTTCTGCAAAGCTTCGGATCACTACAACGGTAACATTCCTAATGCTGTTCGGTTTTCTGATGATGAAAAATATTCCGGTCGGACAGATCGTACTGTCTGTGGTATGGATTGCACATCTCATCTATTTCCTGTTCGGGGTTAAGACATACCAGCCGGAAGCAATGACAGAATAGAGTAGAAAAATGAGAAAAATTGTAGTACAATGATTCCGTTGGATAAGAATTCTTACGGGAGAATTGTGTTATGAAATTGTATTTGATGCGTCATGGAGAAACAGACTGGAATAAGGAAAGACGATTACAGGGAATGACAGATATTCCTTTGAATGAAAATGGAGAAGCTCTTGCCAGAGCAACCCGTGACGGTATGAAAGAGATTCCGTTTGACCTGATCTATACAAGCCCATTAAAACGTGCTTACCGCACTGCTCAGATCATACAGGGAGAACGTAAGATTCCACTGATCGTGGAGGATCGCATTCGGGAAATCTGCTTCGGGGACTATGAAGGTCTGGTAAATCAGCCGGATCATTATGACATTCCGGACCCGAACTTCAAATTCTTTTTTACGAAAACTGATCTGTATCATACTCCGCCAAACGGAGAGTCGGTCACAGCACTTTTAGAACGAACAGCGGATTTTTTAGAGGAGTTAAAAAACAGAGAAGATCTGGCTGAGAAAACCATTTTGGTTTCTACCCATGGTGCGGCTGTTCGTGCGATTCTTAACAACATTGAAAAAAATGATATCGCTCATTTTTGGGGACGGGGCGTCCATAAAAATTGCGGTGTTTCCTGCGTAGAGCTGTCCGGCGGAGAATATCGGATTCTATGGGAGAATCACGTTTATTACGAATGAGGTGATTGATTGAGTTCAGAAGAAAAATCAATGAAAAACAGTGTGGGCAGAATGCTTTTTGTAGGAGTCTCGGTGCTTTTGCAGGTAGGGTGGCTTCTGTTGCTTGCGTTAAGGCTGAATGAGTATTCCGTTTATATTTCACTGTTTACCAGCTTTGCAACGTTGTTTTTGGTATTGTATCTCTATAATACAAGAATCCCGACAGGATTTAAGCTTCTCTGGATCATGGTGATTTTGGCATTTCCGGTTCTGGGTGTTTCTTTATATCTGCTGATCGGGCGTTCAGACATTACCAAAGGAATGCGTATGCGCTTGGAAAAAATCGATTTTGGTTTGGCACATTGGCTGAATCAGGACGAGGCAGTGTTGGAAAAGCTCCGGAAGGAGAACATTTCCGCTGCGAATCAGATGAATTATGTGAGCAGGTATGCGAAGTACCCGGTTTATCAAAATACCGATGTGGAATTTTTCCGGGAAGCCAAAGATGGTTTTGAAGAACAGCTTCGGGAGTTGGAAAAGGCAGAACATTTCATCTTTATGGAGTATCATGCCATTGAAGATGCCGTAAGCTTTGGAAGAATGAAAAAGATTCTGGCAAAAAAAGCAAAGCAGGGTGTAGATGTACGAGTATTGTACGATGATATCGGAAGCATCGGATTTATTGATTCTAAATTTGTGAAGCGCATGGAAGCGCTGGGAATTCAGTGCCGGATCTTTAACCCGCTGGTGCCGATCGTGAACATTTTTATGAATAATCGTGACCATCGAAAGATTACGGTCATCGATGGAAAGGTTGGATTTACCGGAGGCTATAATCTGGCAGATAAGTATTTTAATCTGGAACAGCCTTATGGCTACTGGAAAGATACCGGTATTAAGCTGACCGGAGAAGCTGTTCGAAGTCTGACATTTATGTTTTTGGAAATGTGGAATGCCATGTCGAACAAGCCTCTGGAAGATACAGAAGCATTTTTTCCGGAGATTGCTTATGAAGCAAAGGAAGACTGCTACATTCAGCCATATGCTGACAGTCCGCTGGACGGGGAACTGGTCGGGGAAAATGTTTATATGAATGTAGTAAAGATGGCAAAACGATATGTTTACTTTACGACACCGTATCTGATCATCAGCGAAGAAATGGAACGGGAGCTTACCATGGCAGTAAAACGTGGTGTGGACGTACGGATTATTACTCCGGGGATTCCGGACAAAAAGGCCGTTTATGAAGTTACCCGGTCAAATTATAAAGAGCTGGTAAGAGCCGGTGTGCGTATCTATGAATATACCCCGGGATTTCTTCATGCAAAGGAATGTATCTGTGATGATGAGATCGCAGTAAGCGGAACTATCAATTTAGATTATCGAAGTCTTTATCTGCATTTTGAAAATGGGGTTTTAATGTATCGATCCAGTGTGGCAAAAAAGATGCGTCAGGATTTTGAAGATGTTTTAAATGTTTCTAAAGAAGTAACGGAAGATTATCAAAAGAACCCGAAATTCGGAATCTGGCTGAAGCGCGGGCTGCTGAGAATTTTTGCTCCGCTGTTATAAAAAGACGGAAAGGATTTTGATGACAGAAAATAGGATCTATCTATGCATTGATCTGAAGTCTTTCTATGCTTCAGTGGAATGTATAGATCGAGGATTGGATCCAATGACAACCAATCTTGTGGTGGCAGATGGCTCCAGAACAGAAAAAACAATTTGTCTTGCAGTTTCACCTTCCCTGAAGGCCTATGAGATTCCAGGACGGGCGCGGCTGTTTGAAGTTGTGCAGCAAGTCAAAAAGGTAAATGCGGTGCGTGTCAGAAAGGCTCCTGGACAGGTGTTTCAGGGGTCTTCTTATAATGCAGAGCAGCTGGCAGAACGCCCGGAACTGGAGATTTCCTATATTACGGCACCGCCGAGAATGGCACGTTATATAGAAGAAAGTACAAAAATTTATCACATTTATCTCAATTATGTTGCGCCGGAGGACATTCATGTGTACTCCATTGATGAGGTATTTATTGATATTACGCATTATCTTTCTTCGGCGAGGCTGACTGCCCGGGAATTTGCCGGAAAAATGATCCGGGAAGTGTTTTTGAAGACGGGAATCACAGCGACTGCCGGGATCGGTACCAACCTTTATCTTGCCAAGGTGGCAATGGACATTGTAGCGAAGCACATTCCTCCGGATCGGGACGGCGTTCGTATTGCAGAGCTTGATGAGATGAGCTATCGCCGGCAGCTTTGGGATTATCGGCCATTGACAGATTTTTGGCGGGTAGGACGGGGATATGCAAAAAAATTAGAAGAAAACGGTTTATTTACCATGGGAGATATTGCCCGCTGTTCCATCGGGAAACCATGGGAATACTATAATGAGGATTTTTTATACAAACTGTTTGGTATCAATGCGGAACTTTTGATCGATCATGCCTGGGGCTGGGAGCCTTGTACGATTGAAGTGATAAAGCAGTATAAGCCGGCCTCAAACAGTGTTGGTTCCGGACAGGTACTTCATTGCCCTTATGAATTCGAAAAAGCCAGACTGGTTGTGAGAGAAATGGCGGATCTTCTGTCACTGGATCTGGTAGAAAAAGGACTGGTAACCGATCAGCTGGTGCTGACTGTAGGATATGATATTGAAAATCTGACGGATCCGGGACGCCGAAATGCCTATCATGGTTCTGTAACAACGGACCATTACGGAAGAAAGATCCCAAAACATGCTCATGGAACGATAAATCTTAGCCGTCAGACTTCTTCCACAAAGCTTCTTACGGAGGCGGTGACGGAACTGTATGATCGGATCGTAGATCCAGCACTGCTGGTACGGCGGCTGAATCTTACGGCCAATCATGTGGTGAGAGAGGACGAGATTCAAAAAGAGGATTTTGCAGAGCAGCTGGATCTGTTTACTGATTATGAAGCATTGGAAAAGCAGCGAAAAGAGGAAGAAGCTACTCTTGAGCGGGAAAAGAAAATGCAGCAGGCAGTGCTGGAAATCAAGAAAAAGTTTGGAAAAAATGCGATTTTAAAAGGAATGAACCTTCAAGAGGGGGCAACGGCCAAAGATCGAAACGGGCAGATTGGCGGACATAAGGCATAAGGAGTGAAAAACGATGAGTTTTGGAGAAAAAAGTCATAAATATGAGGATATCATAAACCTGCCTCATCATACCTCCTCTGTAAGGGCACCGATGAAAATGATCGATCGGGCAGCACAATTTTCTCCATTTGCTGCATTAACCGGATATGATGCAGCAATTCGGGAAACAGCCCGTTTAACGGACGAAAGGATCGAATTGGACGAAAACGCAAAACAGATTCTTGATGAGCGTTTGCAGATGATCCTGGAAAATCAGGAAAAATCTCCCCGGATCACGATTACCTATTTTCAGCCGGACGAAAAGAAATCAGGAGGATCTTATGTATCTGTTACCGATTGTGTAAAGAAAATAGATCCTTATGAAAAATGTCTCGTCATGCAGAATCAACAGCATATTTTACTGAAGGAAATCCTTGAGATCGACGGGGAGATCTTTAATTTTTAATAATGATAAATCACTTTGTTTCTAAAAGTTTTTCCACACTGGCAAGCTTGACGCAAAGCACAAATACTTTAGAAGCCACCTTCATTTCTTCGATGGAAGGGAAGGTTGGAGCGATGCGGATATTGGAATCCTGAGGATCCTTTCCATATGGGAAGGTTGCACCTGCATCAGTCATGATCACACCCAGATCCTTGCATTTGGATACGATGGCTTTGGCACAGCCCGGCATTGAATCAAAGGAAATGAAATAACCGCCTCGTGGTTTTACCCAGGAACCGATTTCAAGTCCGGATAATTCTGCGTCCAGGGTATCTAATACCGCAGCGAATTTTGGGCGGAGTACCTGTGCATGCTTTTTCATATGTTCGTTTAAACCATTAATGTCCTTGAAAAATCTTGCATGACGAAGCTGATTGATTTTGTCATGGCCGATGGTCTGAACGGTCATATGGCTTAAGATATAGTTGATATTTTCTTCAGAGGAAGCCACTGCAGAGACTCCGGATCCCGGAAAACTGATCTTTGAAGTGGAAGCGAAGATATATACCATATTTGGATTTCCGGCTTTTTTACATTCTTCTAAAATATTTAAGATTTTATCCTGTGTGTCTTCATACAGATGATGAATACCGTAGGCATTATCCCAGTAACTTAAGATATAGTTGATATTTTCTTCAGAGGAAGCCACTGCAGAGACTCCGGATCCCGGAAAACTGATCTTTGAAGTGGAAGCGAAGATATATACCATATTTGGATTTCCGGCTTTTTTACATTCTTCTAAAATATTTAAGATTTTATCCTGTGTGTCTTCATACAGATGATGAATACCGTAGGCATTATCCCAGTAAATACGGAAATCTTCGGCAGCCGGTTTTAAATTTGCAAACCGTCTGACAACTTCATCAGAGTAAGAGATTCCGGTTGGGTTGGAATATTTTGGTACACACCAGATTCCTTTGACAGCCGGATCATTGTTTACATATTTTTCAACCAAATCCATATCCGGACCATCTTCATGGAGCGGAATATTGATCATTTCAATGCCAAATTCCTGAGTGATACGAAAATGTCTGTCATAACCCGGAACCGGACATAAAAATTTGACTTTTTCTAATTTGTACCATGGAGTTGAACCGTTTACCCCATGAGTAAAGGAACGGGAGACTGTATCGAACATAATGTTCAGACTGGAATTTCCGCAAACGACAACATTGTCTTTTTCAACCTCCAGCATATAGGCCATGAGGCGACGGCATTCTCCGATACCATCTAAATCACCGTAGTTTCGTGTATCATTGCCAAGCATGGTTCTCATATCTGAAGAACTGTTTACCACATCGAGCATCGGCATACAAAGCTCTAACTGAGAAAATCCCGGTTTTCCGCGTGCCATGTTCAAATTCAATCCCTTAGATTCCATTTCTTTATATTCTTCTTCTAAGGCAGCTTTTAAAGTGAGCAATTCATCTTTTGTATAATCTTTATATGCTTTCATAATTTCCTCATTCACTTTCTTACATTTGTTCATAACCGTTGGCAGTAGTTGGAATTGTATTTTTGTATACAATTCCTAAAACTTTTTATATCATACTGGAAAATGGAAAAAAATGCAACTGGTTTATGTAGATTCTAAAAAATGAAAAATAAGAAAAAAAGGTGTAGCATTAGTATAAGATAGAATCTGGCAGGAAAAGACGAACCGAAGGGGGCTTCCCGAAGGCTCGTCTTTTTTCTGTCTTGTGTTTTTAAGATAGATTGGCTATAATTGAGAAAAAATTTTGATTGGCTTTATCGTCCGGTAAAGTTGATCGGAACGCTTGCATTTTTTGGAATGATTGTTTATTAGTGGAGGTTCACATGGAAAACTGTTCAAGATATTTTGAAAACAGAGCATGCGAGTATTTTCCATGCCATGAAGGGCTGGAGGAATTTAACTGTATGTTCTGTTATTGTCCGCTCTATTTAAGAGAGCATTGCCCGGGAAATCCAAAGTATATCGACTGCGGCAGCTACAAGATTAAGTCCTGCAATGACTGTACCTTTCCTCACCGGCCGGAAAATTATGATACGATCATTCGCTTTTTGAAAAAGGCTGCGGAAAAATCCGAAAAGTAAGAAAACATTTGTTTGCTTTTTAAAAGATATTATGTTACCATAGGTTTAGATAAACGAAAGTATGTTTGGGAGGAAAACATATGTCTTACGGAAAGATTACAGAAAAGCAGTCACAGATTTTAGAATATATTAAATCAGAAATATTAAACAAAGGATATCCGCCTTCAGTGCGAGATATCTGTCAGGCAGTAAATTTAAAATCAACTTCTTCGGTGCATTCTCATTTAGAAACACTGGAGAAAAACGGTTATATCCGTCGAGACCCGACCAAGCCGCGTACTATTGAGATCATCGATGATAACTTTAACCTGGTACGCAGAGAAGTGGTCAATGTTCCGATTGTCGGAACAGTTGCAGCAGGACAGCCGATCCTTGCGATTGAAAATATCGAAAATTATTTTCCGATCCCGTCAGAATACATGCCGAACGAAGAAACCTTTATGCTGAAGGTGAAAGGAGAGAGTATGATCAATGCCGGAATTCTGGACGGAGATCAGATTCTTGTGAAGCGTCAGAATTATGCAAAAAACGGCGATATGGTAGTCGCTTTGGTAGAAGATTCTGCGACTGTAAAGACTTTTTATAAGGAAGAGGATCATATCCGACTGCAGCCGGAAAATGATTATATGGATCCGATCATTCTGGATGATGTTGAGATCATTGGAAAGGTGTTCGGTGTATTCCGTTTCTTTAAATAGAAGCTGGTTATAACTATCTATTAGTTTTTCTAACTTGTATTTTTACAGAAAATCAATTATATTACAAATGTACATGACTGGCGGAAACAGTTGATACTGGGTAGGATTACCTACAGGGAATGTACATAAAAGATTTGATTAGCCGACCGCCTGGGCACACTGGGATATGTGTGTTCAGGTGGTTTTTTTGTACAGAAAATCACATTTTACAGCACATACAGGACTCTGCTGATGCAAAAAAGATTCAAAAAGGAGTAAAACAACATGGAAAAAATCTCAATCTATGAAGAACTTCAGAGCAAAACTTATCCGGGACGCGGAATCGTCCTCGGAAAATCTACCGATGGCACAAAAGCAATCTGCGCATACTTTATCATGGGAAGAAGTGAAAACAGCCGCAATCGCGTATTTGTAACAGATGGAGAAGGAATCCGCACCCAGGCTTTTGATCCGTCAAAAATGGTAGATCCAAGTCTCATTATCTATGCACCGGTACGGGTTCTTGGAAATAAGACAATCGTTACCAATGGAGATCAGACCGATACGGTCTATGATGGAATGGATCGTCAGCTTACTTTTGAACAGTCTTTAAGATGCCGGGAATTTGAACCGGACGGACCAAACTACACTCCTAGAATTTCAGGGATCATGCATATCGAAAACGGCAGATACAACTATGCGATGTCTATTTTAAAAAGCAATCAGGGGGATCCGGACAGCTGCAATCGTTATACTTTTGCCTATGAAAATCCAAAAGCCGGAGAGGGCAGATTTATCCATACCTATGAAAAAGATGTGAATCCGCTGCCAAGCTTTGAAGGAGAACCGACCTGGATTTCTTTTGGAGACGAAGAAATTGATGAATTTACAGAAAAGCTTTGGACAAGCTTAAATGAAGATAATAAGGTTTCTCTATTCGTTAGATTTATCAATATTGCTGACGGAAGCTACGAAACAAGAATCGTGAATAAGAATCGCTAAGGAGGAAACAGATCATGAACGAAATGCAGTTAAAATATGGTTGTAACCCAAATCAGAAACCGTCCAGAATCTTTATGGAGGACGGATCAGAGCTTCCGGTGAAAGTTTTAATGGGAAAACCGGGATATATCAATTTTTTGGATGCATTTAACGGCTGGCAGCTGGTAAAGGAATTAAAAGAAGCAACCGGACTTCCGGCAGCAACCTCTTTTAAGCATGTTTCACCGGCAGGGGCAGCTGTAGGACTTCCACTGGACGAAACATTGGCAAAAATCTACTGGGTAGATGATCTGGGAGAATTGTCTCCCCTTTCATGCGCTTATGCAAGAGCCAGAGGTGCAGACAGAATGTCTTCCTTTGGAGATTTTATCGCTTTATCCGATGTCTGTGACGCTGATACTGCAAAATTGATCAAGAGAGAAGTATCTGATGGTGTGATCGCACCGGGATATACAAAAGAAGCTTTAGAAATTTTGGCATTAAAGAAAAAAGGAAATTATAATGTGATCGAGATCGATCCTTCCTATACTCCGGCAGAAGTAGAACGGAAACAGGTTTTCGGTGTAACCTTTGAACAGGGAAGAAACGAGCTTTCAATCAACGATGATCTGCTTTCCAACATTGTAACGGAAAACAAAGATATTCCAAAGGAAGCCCTGATCGATCTTAAGATTTCTCTGATCACCTTAAAATATACCCAGTCCAATTCTGTCTGCTATGTAAAAGGAGGTCAGGCTATCGGCATCGGTGCAGGACAGCAGTCCCGTGTACATTGTACAAGACTTGCAGGACAGAAAGCAGACAACTGGTTTTTACGTCAGTCTCCGAAGGTGCTTGGGTTACAGTTCTTAGATACACTGGCACGTGCAGAAAGAGACAATGCTATTGACGTTTATATCGGTGATGAATATGAAGATGTCCTGGCAGAAGGAGAATGGCAGAAACGCTTTAAGGTTAAACCGGAAGTGTTTACAAGAGAGGAAAAGAGAGCATGGCTGGATCAGAATACCAATGTAACGCTTGGATCTGATGCCTTTTTCCCATTCCCTGATAACATTGAACGTGCGAAAAAGAGCGGTGTAAAATATATTGCACAGCCGGGCGGATCTGTGAGAGATGATCTGGTGATCGAATGCTGCAATAAATATGATATGGCAATGGCATTTACCGGCATTCGTCTGTTCCATCATTAAAGATCAAATTTTCATAAATTGTTAAATTCAGATTTATGAAATTTTTCAAAAGTAGGGACGCTCTCTTGCGAATGTTCTGAAAAAATGCTATATTGTATGAACAAATTTAGGAAAATGGAGCATTTATGGAGAATAATCAAGAGATAAAACATGTACGGCGTGTGCGCTATAAAGGAACACATCCTAAGAAATTCAGTGAAAAATATAAGGAACAGAATCCGGAAAAATATCGGGATACTATTGAAAAGGTCATCAGCAAGGGAAGTACACCTGCGGGAATGCATCTTTCGATCATGGTACAGGAAATCCTTGATTTTCTGCAGATCCAGCCGGGACAGAAGGGATTGGACGCAACCTTGGGTTACGGTGGTCACTCTACGGAAATGCTTAAATGTCTGAAAGGTGAAGGACATTTGTATGCACTGGACGTGGATCCGATTGAAATTGTAAAAACAAAAGAGCGTTTAGCAGAACGTGGATTCGGTCCGGATATTTTAACAGTAAAACAGATCAATTTTGCCAATATTGATGAAGTTGCGGCAGAAGCAGGAAAATTCGACTTTATCCTTGCAGATTTGGGCGTTTCTTCTATGCAGATTGATAATCCGGAAAGAGGATTTACCTATAAATCAGAAGGTCCTTTGGATCTCCGACTGAACCCTGAAAAAGGAGAATCCGCAGCAGAAAGACTGGCATCTATGGATTATGATGAAATCGTCGGTATGCTGATCGAAAATTCTGATGAACCTTATGCCGAAGAAATTGCAGAGGAAATCATGAAACAGAAGCGAAAGGGCGGGATCCATACCACCACAGAGCTTCGCAATGTGATCGAACAGGCACTCCGTTTCCTCCCGGCAAAAGAACAGAAAGAAGGAGTAAAGAAAGCCTGTGCCAGAACATTTCAGGCTTTGCGGATCGATGTAAACAGTGAGTTTGAAGTGCTTTACAGCTTTTTAGAAAAGCTTCCTGAGGTAATGGCACCAAATGGAAGAGCAGCAATCCTCACTTTCCATTCCGGTGAAGACCGACTTGTAAAAAAAGCCTTTAAGGATTACGAAAGAGCAGGAATTTTCTCAGAGATCTCCAAAGATGTCATTCGGCCGTCTGCGGAAGAATGCAATCGAAATCCACGTGCAAAATCCACGAAAATGAGATGGGCGATTCGGTCTGCAGAATAGGAGTGTATATGAAAATATTTATTAACGATTTTTCCGATTTAAATCACTTATCTACGGAGGTTAAAGAACTAATCGTAACCGGTCAGACCTTAATCGATCAGGCAGATCAGACGCTGCAAAGCAGAAGCTGTAATTTTGACCTGACCTCAAAACGCCAGTTAAAAAGTGACTGCCGTAAGGTTGAAAAAAGTATTCAGACCATTGTAGACGGAAAAGTGAACGATAAAACAATAAAACAGTTAAATGATGCGGTAACGTGTTTAAAGACTTCTTATACCGGTTTAGTTGCATTTTTTACAAGATAGTTTATAAAAGAAAGAGAGGATTGACATAATTATATTATGTCAATCCTCTCTTAGCTTTACATATTTTGCAGCAGATCGACGACGTTCGTCTCCGATACTCGCATAATGTTTTCTGGTTGTATTAACATCTTTATGACCTAAAACATCTGCGACCAGATAGATGTCACCGGTTTCCTGATAAAGGGCAGTACCGTAAGTGCTTCGCAGCTTGTGCGGTGTAATCTTTTTTAATGGTGTCACCTGCTTGGCGTACTTTTTAACAAGATTTTCTACGGCTCGGATTCCAATCCTTTTTCGCTGGGTGGAGAGGAACAGGGCATGTTCATGACCTGCGATTGGTGTAATATTTTTACGATCACCTTCCATATAATCTGAAAGTGCTTTTTCAACTTCTTCTCCGAAATAAACAATCATTTCAGATCCGCCTTTTCTTACAATCTTGATCCCGTTATTTTTAAAATCAACATCTTCCAGATCCAATCCGACACATTCAGAAACACGAATTCCGGTACCAAGCAGCAGTGTTACGATTGCCAGATCACGTTGTTTGGTCTTTTCATAGTATACTTTTTGCTGTCCGGTTAATTGATCGCCGCCTTTTTCAATCAGATCTAAAAGCTGTGCGGTTTCGTCAGCCTCCAATCGGATGATCGCTTTTTCGTGAAGTTTTGGCATATCAACCAGCAATGTCGGGTTAGTTTTGATCATTTCTCTTTTATAATAATACAGATAGAAGCTTCTCAGAGCAGACATTTTACGTTTTAATCCACGTTCTCCGTTAGTTACCAGATTATCCTGCTCATCAGAATAGACCTTTAAATATTCCATATATTCTTCAATGTCTACCGCCTGAAGCTCATCTAAAATTTCTACTCTAAAATCATTCGGGCGATATTCTTTATAGAGCGGATTTTCTTCCGTTAAAAAGCGAAAGAAAACCATCAGATCATATGCATAGGAAATTCTCGTTCTTGTACTTGTTGTCGGTTCAATGGCGCGAAAGTAATCCTTTGCGAAGGCAGGAAGCCGTTTTAGTAATTGACGAAGCTTCAGCGTATTGTCTGCCGTCAGCTGCTCGTGATAGGTAATTTTCTTTTCATTCTCCATGGGATTCTCCTGATTCGATAAACTATTCACAGTATAGCTTTTTTAATTCGAAAAAGCAAATT
>CAZOJX010000035.1:0-5977 GCA_964580255.1 uncultured Lachnoclostridium sp.
GTTCTAACGCTTTCATTCCGGGATTTGAAGATCAGCTGATCGGCAAAAATATCGGTGAAGACGTAGAAGTAAACGTAACTTTCCCTGAAGAATATCAGGCAAAAGAACTTGCAGGAAAAGCTGCAACCTTCAAATGTAAAGTAAATGAGATCAAAGTAAAAGAACTTCCTGAATTAGACGATGATTTCGCACAGGATGTTTCCAAATTTGATACACTGGCTGAATACAAAGAAGATATTCAGGCAAAATTAGCAGAAAGCAAAGCAGCAGCAGCAAAGAGAGCAAAAGAAGATGCTGTGATCGAAAAAATCATTGAAAATGCACAGATGGATATTCCGGAAGCAATGATCGATACACAGGCTCGCCAGCTGGTAGACGAATTTGCACAGAGAATCCAGTCTCAGGGACTTTCTTTTGAACAGTACTTACAGTTCACAGGCATGACTCTTGACAACGCTTTAGAACAGATGAAGCCAAACGCTTTAAAACGTATCCAGAGCAGACTTGTATTAGAAGCAGTTGTGAAAGCTGAAAACATCGAAGTATCTGAAGAAGATGTAAAAGCAGAAATCGCAAAAATGGCTGAAAGCTACAAGATGGACGTAGAAAAGCTTACAGAGATCATGAACGAAGACGAAAAGAACCAGATCCGTATGGATATGTCAATTGAAAAAGCAGTAGAACTCGTTACTGAAGCTGCAAAAGAAGTATAGTAAGCATACAAAGGGCGGGGCACAGCGTAAACCCGCTGTGTCCCTTTTTGTCATGAAGACAAGTAATATTTTATGGAGGAATTTTCATGAGTTTAGTACCTTACGTCATTGAACAGACCAGCCGTGGTGAACGTTCCTACGACATTTATTCCCGTTTATTAAAAGAGAGAATTATTTTCCTTGATGGTGAAGTGAACGATGCATCAGCAAGTGTAATCGTTGCACAGCTTCTTTTTCTGGAAGCAGAGGATCCGGGCAAGGATATTCATTTATACATTAACAGTCCTGGCGGTTCTGTAACTGCAGGTATGGCAATCTACGATACAATGAATTACATCAAATGTGATGTTTCTACGATCTGTATCGGTATGGCTGCCAGCATGGGAGCATTTTTGCTTTCCAGCGGTGCAAAAGGAAAACGTTATGCCCTTCCAAATGCGGAAGTAATGATTCATCAGCCTTCCGGCGGTGCACAGGGTCAGGCAACAGAAATCAAGATCGTGGCAGAACACATTCTGCGCACAAGAAGTAAATTGAACAATATTCTGGCTGCAAATACAAATCAGCCATTAGAAGTGATTGAGCGTGACACAGAAAGAGACAATTACATGAGCGCTGATGAAGCAGCAGCTTATGGTCTTATCGATACCGTGATCTCCAATCACTAATCGGAGGCATGAATGGCAAAATATAAAAATGACTTAAGATGCTCCT
Organism: uncultured Lachnoclostridium sp.; assembly: GCA_964580255.1. GTDB lineage: Bacteria > Bacillota > Clostridia > Lachnospirales > Lachnospiraceae > HGM12587. The sequence continues at coordinate 1,428 of CAZOJX010000035.1, forward strand.
TCTGCGGAAAATCTCAGGACGAGGTGCGTAAGCTGATCGCAGGTCCGGACGGTGTATTTATCTGTAATGAATGTGTGGACGTCTGTGTGGGAATCGTTGAAGAAGAATACGATTTTGATGCTGCAGACCTGGATCCGGGCGAAATCAATCTTTTAAAGCCGGCGGAGATCAAAAAGTTTTTAGATGATTATGTGATCGGACAGGAAACTGCAAAGAAGGTTCTGGCAGTTTCTGTATACAATCATTACAAAAGAGTTCTGGCAATGAAAGATCAGGAAAGCGATGTGGAACTTCAGAAAAGCAATATTTTAATGCTTGGACCGACCGGTTCCGGTAAAACATTGCTTGCTCAGACTCTGGCAAGAATGCTGAATGTTCCGTTTGCGATCGCAGATGCGACCACCCTGACAGAGGCTGGCTATGTAGGCGAGGATGTGGAAAATATCCTTTTGAAGCTGATTCAGGCGGCAGACGGAGATGTAGCCAGAGCAGAATATGGAATCGTATACATTGACGAGATTGATAAGATTACCAGAAAATCTGAAAATCCGTCCATCACAAGAGATGTATCAGGAGAAGGAGTGCAGCAGGCGCTCTTAAAGATCGTGGAAGGAACGGAAGCGCATGTTCCGCCTCAGGGAGGAAGAAAGCATCCTCATCAGGAGCTGATCCCGATCAATACAACGAATATCCTGTTTATCTGCGGAGGTGCGTTTGAGGGCCTTGATAAGATCATTGAGCACCGTACAGATAAAAAATCCATTGGCTTTAACTCTGCGGTCACAACTCTGAATGAAAAGAACCAGGGAGAGATCCTGAGAGAAGCACTGCCGGAGGATTTGATCAAATTTGGTATGATTCCGGAGTTTGTGGGACGTGTTCCTGTAACAGTGGCATTAGATGCGCTGACGAAAGAAGATATGGTTCATATTTTAACAGAACCGAAAAACTCTATTGTAAAACAGTATCAGAAATTATTTGAGTTAGACGGCGTACAGCTGTCCTTCTCCAAAGATGCACTGGAAGCGATCGCAGAGAAGACGATCACCAGAAAGACCGGTGCCAGAGGGCTGCGTGCGATTATGGAAACGATGATGATGGATACGATGTATGAGATCCCGTCTGATGAATCCATTAAGCATTGTAAGATTACAAAAGAGGTTGTGGAAGGAATCGGTCAGCCAATTATAGAACGATAGAGAAAAGGGACTGTGAATGAAATTTCATGGTTCCTTTATGACTTTAAGGAGAAAATTATGAAAGATATCATTCAGATCATGCCCGCAGTGGCACTTCGGGGAATGACCATTTTGCCGGATATGATCGTTCATTTTGATGTGAGCAGGAGCAGATCCAAAAAAGCAGTGGAGCATGCCATGACAGCAAATCAGAAGCTGTTTGTGGTGACTCAGCGGGATCCGGACATTGAAGAACCGGAAAAAGAGGAGCTGTATACTGCGGGAACCATCGTGACCATCAAACAGATGACGAAGCTGCAGCATGGGATTCTGCGGGTTCTGGTAGAAGCTGTGGAACGTGCAGAACTGATCAGTTTTCTGGAAAATCCGGAGTTTCTGGAGGCAGAGATAACAACGGACAACAATGACAACGATTTGGAAGAACTTCCGGAGGAATGTAAGGAAGCCATGCTCCGCAGTCTTTTAGATACTTTTGGTGAATATGTGAAGGCACATGGCAAGCTGAATAAAGACGTGGCTCGTCAGCTGGCAGAGATGGAAGATCTGGAACGCCTGATGAACCTGATTCCGGTGCATGCCATGCTTAAATGGCAGAAAATGCAGAGTATTTTGGAAATGCAGAAGCTGACGGAAAAATATGAACAGGTGCTTTTGGTGCTGAATAATGAGATGGAGATCTTAAAGATCAAGCGCAGCCTGGAAGAAAAGGTCAAGGAAAAGGTTGACAGACATCAGAAAGAATATATTTTACGGGAAGAATTAAAGACCATTCAGGAAGAATTGGGAGAAAATAATATTCAGTCGGAACTGGACGGTTTGCTGGAAGAAACAAAAAAACTGAAAGCTCCGAAAGAGGTAAAGGAAAAACTGGAAAAAGAGATTGGCCGTCTGAAACTTTTGGGAATGAATTCTTCTGAAAGCGGCGTGATCCGGGGATATGTAGAAACCCTTTTGGAAATGCCATGGAACAAAAGTTCCAGAGAAGCATCGGATCTTAAACAGGCACAGGAAATTTTGAATGAAGATCACTATGGACTGGAACAGGTGAAGGAACGGGTGATGGAATTTCTGGCAGTGCGTATGCTGAATAAACAGGGACAGAGTCCGATCCTTTGTCTGGTAGGACCGCCGGGAACGGGAAAAACGTCCATAGCAAAATCTATCGCCAGAGCATTGAATAAAAAATATGTGCGGATCTGTCTTGGCGGTGTACAGGACGAAGCAGAAATCCGGGGACATCGAAGAACCTATGTAGGAGCGATGCCGGGCAGGATCGCTGCGGGAATGAAGCAGGCAGGCGTGAAAAATCCGCTGATGCTTTTGGACGAGATCGATAAAGTGAGCAGTAATTATAGAGGGGATACCTCTGCAGCACTTTTGGAGGTTCTGGACAGTGAACAGAATGATAAATTCCGGGATCATTACATTGAGCTTCCCATGGATCTTTCCGAAGTTCTGTTTATTGCGACAGCCAACGATGCACACCAGATTCCGCGGCCGCTGTATGACCGTATGGAGATCATTGAGGTGACAAGCTATACGGAAAATGAAAAATTCCACATTGCTAAGGAACATCTGCTGCCAAAACAGCTGGAAAAGAATGGTCTGAAGCCGGAGCAGATGCAGTTAAGTGATAAGGGAATGAAGCTGCTGATTCAAAGTTACACAAGGGAAGCAGGGGTTCGTTCCTTGGAAAGACGGCTGGGCGAGCTTTGTAGAAAATCTGCCCGTCAGATTTTAGAAAATAATAAGAAAACTGTAAAGATCACAGAGAAAAACCTGGAGAAATTTTTAGGAAAACCGGTGTATTCTTTTGCTATGGCCAATGAGCTGGATGAAATCGGGATCGTACGGGGACTTGCGTGGACAAGCGTCGGCGGAGACACTCTGCAGATCGAAGTCAACATTATGCCGGGAAAAGGAGAACTGTTGCTGACCGGTCAGCTGGGAGATGTAATGAAAGAATCTGCCAGAACAGGAATTACCTATATCCGCTCCATTGTCAGCAGGTACGGTGTGGAAAAAGAATATTTTGAAAAACATGATTTCCACATTCATATTCCGGAGGGAGCGGTACCGAAGGACGGTCCATCTGCCGGAATCACTATGGCGACGGCATTGCTCTCGGCGATCATTGAACGGCCGGTAAAAGCGTCGGTTGCTATGACAGGAGAGATTACCCTCCGGGGGCGTGTGCTTCCAATCGGCGGTTTAAAGGAAAAAATTCTGGCTGCGAAAAATGCAGGGATCAAAACAGTACTTGTGCCGAAGAAAAATGAGAAAGACATCGAGGAAATCTCCGCAGAGATCAAACGGGGCATAGAGATTCTTTTTGTGGAAAATATGGAACAGGTAGCAAAATATGCATTTGCAGAGGAAGGAGAATAAGATGGAAACTTCGTATGTGATAAAAAGTGTAGAATTGGAAACAGTTTGTGGTATTACAAGTACCTTTCCGGACAATGATAAGATAGAGATCGCATTTGCCGGAAAATCAAATGTGGGAAAATCTTCCCTGATCAATGCGCTGGTCAACAGAAAAGCATTGGCAAGAACCTCTGCACAGCCGGGAAAGACTCAGACCATTAACTTCTATAAGGTCAATGATGAGGTCTATTTTGTGGATCTCCCGGGCTATGGTTATGCAAAGGTCAGCGAAGAAGTAAAGGCAAAATGGGGAAAGCTGATCGAGCGGTATCTTAACGATTCTCAGATGCTCAAGGCAGTGTTTCTTCTGGTGGATATCCGCCATGAACCTTCTGCCAATGATAAAAATATGTATGAGTGGATCGTTTATCAGGGATATGATCCGATCATCATTGCAACCAAGCTGGATAAGATCAATCGAAGCCAGATTCAGAAACATGTAAAAATGATCAAGACAGGTCTGAATGTGAAGCCGGGAACGGTAGTCATTCCGTTCTCTGCAACAACAAAGCAGGGCAGAGAGGAGATTTGGGAAATCATATGCAGTCAAAACATGTAAAGACCATTCTCAACTTATTGTTGTATGTGATAGGGATTTTACTGATATGTTTATTGCTGCCTAAATTACTCCGGTTCTTTATGCCGTTTGTGATCGGTTGGGTGATCGCACTTCTCGCAAATCCGTTGGTACGTTTCTTTGAAAAACGGTTAAAGATCGTAAGAAAGCATGGAACGTGGCTGGTCATTGTGGGAGCATTGGCGCTGGTTATTGGCGCCTGCTATCTGATCCTGTCCTGGCTGGTACAGGAGGGCATCGGATTTGTTCAGCATGTGCCGGAAATGTATTCGGCCATGATGAACGGCTTTAGGGAGATTGGAAATAATGCATCTGCGTTTTTGAGCCGTCTGAATCTTCCGGTCAGC
>CAZOJX010000035.1:6077-15999 GCA_964580255.1 uncultured Lachnoclostridium sp.
GGTCAGCCATTTGCCAAATATTCTGATACAGGCGATTTTTATGTTCCTGGCAGCCTATTTTTTCATTGCAGATAAAGAAAAGATTTCTGATTATTTAGGAAAAATGATGCCGGAAGCGGTGACTAAACGGTGGAATTGGATCAAAAAGATGTTTTCTAAGGCTGTGGGAGGTTATTTTCTGGCACAGCTGAAGATCATGGGCGTGATCGCAGCCATTTTGTTTGTGGGATTTTTGTTCCTGGACGTGGAATATGCAGCACTTTGGGCACTGCTCATTGCGCTGTTGGATTTCCTTCCGTTTTTGGGAACAGGAACAGCCATCTGGCCATGGGCGGCATTTCAGCTGGCGACGGGAAATTACTTTATGGCAGTGGTTCTGATGATCATTTATCTGATCTGCCTTCTGATGCACCAGCTGCTGCAGCCGAAGTTTGTGGGTGATACCGTAGGAATGGATCCGCTGGAAACACTGATCGTTCTGTTTATCGGTTATCGGTTTGCCGGTGTGTTGGGAATGATCCTGGCGCTGCCTATCGGAATTATTGTGCTGAACCTGTACAAAGCAGGTGCGTTTGATAAAATGATCGGGGACGTGAAGCTGCTGATCCATGATTTTAATGAATATCGAAAGAGTTAAAAAATGCAGGGGCTTATAAAAGCTCCTGCATTAAAAATGCGTAAATTTTCTGATTTTTCTTTTTCCAGTTATCGCAAATGGCATTTGCCTGGTTTTCTGTAGGAACCGACAGGGTCAGGTCGATCACTGCAGAATCCTTTTCCAGTGCGCGGAGCCGTACGGAATATTCTTCATGATTATTTTCAAAATAATCAGCTCTGATGGACATTTCCTCCCGCAGTGCAATGGCATTTTCCTTAAAATAGCGGCTGATATCCTCCTGGATCGCTGAAGAAACCATGTGACCAAAGAAATTTAAGGTTTCCTTTCCTTTTTCTGTAATCTGGTAATAGGTGCTGTTTCGTACAGTGTGTTCCTCGGCAAGGCCGGTTTCCACCAGTTCGGAAAGAACCTGCTGCAGCGTGAAATAATTGGTATATTCTTTTGTCAGAATAAAATCTGAGATCTGTGCGTTTGTCAGCGAAAAATCCACCCGGTTCAGCATGGATAAAACGATGAGTTTATAAAGGGTCTGTGCTTCAGCCATGGAATTCTCCTTTCTCCTGCTCCAGAGCTTTGCCCTGCCAGCAGTTTTTTTCCTTCATTTCATGATGAATATGATTTAATACGGAGCGTTTGGCACTGCTCCAGAGTGGTGCGATCAAAAGTTCCTTCGGTCCGTCCCCGGTAATGCGGTGAATGGTGATCTCCGGCCGCAAATGTTCGATACATGTCAGGATCAGGGAAACGTATTCCTTCTCTGTAAGGACCGGGAAGCCGTGAGTTTTGTAATATGCGGCAAGATCCGTTCCCTCCAGCACATGCAGAAGCTGCAGTTTGATCCCCTGAATTGGAAGATCGTTCAAAAAGGTTACGGTTTCCAGCATCATTTCTCTGGATTCGCCCGGAAGTCCCAGAATTACGTGGGTGACGACTTCAATGCCTTGGGCATGCAGCCGGTTTACCGCATCTGTAAAGACCTCTAAAGGATATCCTCTGCGGATAAAACGGGCACTTTTTTCGTGAATGGTCTGCAGTCCCAGTTCTACCCAGACAGGCTTCTTTTTATTCAATTCTGCAAGGAGTGCGACCACTTCTTCCGGCAGACAGTCAGGACGGGTTGCTACGGACAGCAGAACAACTTGAGGATCTTCGATGGCTTCCGTAAAGATTTTGCGTAAATGCTCCAAAGGTCCGTAGGTATTGGTAAAGGCCTGAAAATAGGCAATGTACTGATCTGCCGGACGTTTTTGGGAAAGTCTTTTTTTGGCGTCCTGAATCTGTTCAGGGATCGAAAGACATGCAGGCGCTGCAAAATCGCCGCTGCCTCCTTCGCTGCAGAAAATGCAGCCGCCGTAACTGATCTTTCCATCACGGTTCGGGCAGCTCATGCCGCCGTTCAGGGTCAATTTATAAACTTTTCCATGAAATCTCTGTTTTAACTCGTAATCCAGAGAATGATATGGCTTTTCTCCCCAGCTGTTCATCAGCGGCCTCCTTTCACTGTTTGCTCATATGCTATCAATCTAACATAAGAAAATGCAAAAATCAAATGGATTTCCGACAAAAAGGACTTTCTATTTTTTGTAAAATGGGATATACTTAAGCAATCATAGCGAAACTTAAAAATCATTTGATCAGGTCAATTCGGCCAGCAATCCAAAATAGGAGCAAAATATGAGAGAAAAATATGAATCTTTGCCACTGGCAGAGTTAAAAGCTGTTGCAAAAGCCAGAGGTATCAAAGGGCTGTCAGCCATGAAAAAAGAGGCAGTGGTTGAAGCAATGCTTTTAGAAGATGAAAAGGAAAAGAAAGAAAAAGAGGCAAAGGAATCGGCAATTTCTCCGGAGATCGCACAGCTGGACAGTGGGATCACTGTCAGCGGAATCCTGGAAGTTATGTCAGACGGCTTTGGCTTTATCCGTTCTGCAAACTATTTGCCGGGGGAAAATGATATTTATGTGGCGCCTGCCCAGATTCGTCGCTTTGGACTGAAAACAGGAGACATCATTACCGGAAATACAAAAGTGAAAAGTGAAAAAGAAAAATTCAGTGCGCTGCTTTATGTAACTGCCATTAACGGACTGCGTCCGGCAGAAGCTGCAAAGCGCAAAAATTTCGAAGATATGACACCAATCTTCCCAAATGAGAGAATCTATCTGGAACGCAAAGGCGGCAGTGTGGCAATGCGTATCGTTGACGAGATCTCTCCGATCGGAAAAGGACAGAGAGGGATGATCGTATCCCAGCCGAAAGCAGGTAAGACAACTCTGCTAAAGGATATTGCAAAATCCATCACGATCAATAATCCGGAAATGCATCTGATCATTCTTCTGATCGATGAACGACCGGAAGAAGTAACTGATATCAAAGAAGCCATCGAAGGTCCAAATGTAGAAGTGATCTATTCTACCTTTGACGAGTTGCCGGAACACCATAAACGTGTATCGGAAATGGTAATCGAGCGTGCAAAGCGTTTGGTAGAACATGGAAAAGATGTGGCGATCCTTCTGGACTCCATTACAAGACTTGCCAGAGCATATAACCTGACAGTTCCGCCAAGTGGCCGTACCTTATCAGGTGGTCTCGATCCGGCTGCCCTTCATATGCCGAAACGTTTCTTCGGTGCAGCCAGAAATATGAGAGAGGGCGGAAGTTTGACCATTCTTGCCACTGCATTGGTTGATACTGGAAGCAAGATGGACGATGTGGTTTTTGAAGAATTTAAAGGAACCGGTAACATGGAACTTGTACTTGACCGGAAACTTTCTGAAAAGAGGGTATTCCCGGCCATCGACATTATGCGTTCCGGAACAAGAAGGGAAGATCTTCTCTTTAAGCCTCAGGAACAGGAAGCCATGGATATTATGCGTAAGGCGTTTAATGGCTTAAAATCAGAAGAAGCAGTAGACAACATTTTAAATATGTTCGCACATACCAAGGATAATGAAGAATTTGTGCAGACGGTAAAGAAGTCCAGATTCCTGTAAAAGATCTGTGAATTTGGTAAAAAATAGACTTGCGCATAGAAGCAAGCTATGCTATAATGCAATGGTTAATGAAAACTGTAGGGACTTGCAGGGTTAGCCCGGGATATCTTGCTGTGGAAACATCAGAGCAGCATTGGCCGGGAATCGTGTTTCGGAAGTTCACAATACAATATGAGAGGTGAAAATCATGAGAGAAGGAATCCATCCAAATTATTATCAGGCAACAGTTACTTGCAACTGTGGTAACACATTCGTAACAGGATCTACAAAAGAAAACATCCACGTAGAAATCTGTTCTAAATGTCATTCATTCTACACAGGACAGCAGAAAGCAGCTGCAGCTCGTGGACGTATTGAAAGATTCAATCGTAAATACGGTATCACAAAATAAGATATTACAGGAACTTAAGGTTGAGGTTGTAAAATCTCAACCTTTATTTAAATTTATGAAGAACTTTGAAGCGTAAAAGAGGAGAATGCGAATGAAGCCATCAGGAATCGGCGGACAGGCCGTTATTGAAGGGATTATGATGAAAAACAAAGAAATGTATTCCGTTGCGGTAAGAAAACCGGATGGAGAGATTGAGGTTCATCTGGGCACCTATCGGAGCATTGTAAAAAGTAAGATGATCAGAGAAATTCCGCTGGTACGGGGTGTCATCAATTTTGTGGACTCCATGATCCTGGGAATGCGTACATTGACGTTTTCCGCAAGCTTTTACGAGGAGGAAGAAGAGCCGACAAAGACGGAAGTGGTTCTGGATAAGATGACCAAGGGAAATTCGGAAAAGGTTCTGACCGGTCTGACTGTTGCCTTTTCGATCATTATGGCTGTGGGAATCTTTATGATCCTCCCATACTTCCTCACCAATTTTTTGCGAAATTATGTGACAAACAATACACTGCTTGCCATCATCGAGGGACTTGTGCGTGTGGGAATTTTTGTTCTCTATGTACTGATGATCTCACGCATGAAGGATATTCAGCGGGTATTTATGTATCATGGAGCAGAACATAAATGCATTAACTGCATTGAACATGGTATGGAATTAAATGTAGAGAACGTGCTGAAGTCCTCAAAACACCACAAACGCTGCGGAACCAGTTTCATGTTCATCGTTATGGTTGTCAGCATCATTTTCTTTATCTTTATCCGTGTGACCTCACCGGTACTGCGTGTGGTGATCCGCTTACTGCTCATTCCGGTCATCGCAGGTGTTTCCTATGAGCTGATTAAGCTGGCAGGCAGAAGTGAGAGCCGTCTGGTGCAGATCATAAGCTATCCGGGAATGTTGCTGCAGAGACTGACAACCAAAGAGCCGGACGCACAGATGGTAGAAGTTGCCATTGCTGCGGTAGAAGCAGTTTTCGACTGGGATACATTCCTTCATGAGGAACTGGAGGAAGTAGAAGTATGACGCTAAGAGAAGCCTTTGCCTATGGAAAAGATCTTTTAGCAAACGCAAACATAGAAGAATATGAGACAGATGCCTGGCTTTTGCTGGAGGGTGCTGCAAAATGTACGAGAAATGATCTGTTTCTGCGGGGACAAGAAACACTTCCAGAGGATTCGCTGGAAATGTATCATTCTTATCTGGAGAAACGTATGAGCCGGATTCCGGTACAGCAGATTTTAGGAGTTCAATGCTTCTGCGGTCTGGATTTTCTGGTTACGGAAGATGTTCTGTGCCCAAGACTGGATACGGAGGTTTTGATCGAGGAAGCATTAAAACGCATAAAACCGGGAAGCCGCATTCTTGATATGTGCACAGGATCAGGCTGTATTCTTTTGACATTGCTCCATTTTGGAAAAGACTGTACCGGAACCGGTGCGGATCTTTCAGAAAAAGCATTGGCAGTTGCAAAAAAAAATGCAGAAAAGCTTGAAAAAGAAGCTGTTTTTTTACAGAGTGATCTGTTTGAAAATATAACGGGCAGATACGACGTGATCGTTTCTAATCCGCCGTATATTGCTACAAAAGAAATTGAAACACTTGCCCCGGAGGTACGGCTCCATGAGCCTTTCATGGCACTGGACGGAAAAGAGGACGGTTTGTTCTTTTACCGCAGGATCATAAAGGAAGCCCCGGCATATTTAGAGGATGAGGGCTGGCTGATGTTTGAGATCGGCTGGGATCAGGGAGAAAAGGTAAGTGAAATGATGAGTGCAGCCGGATTTGCTTCGGTTCAGGTGATCCGGGATCTGGCAGGGCTCGACAGAGTTGTAATAGGAAAATTAATGCAGGAGGAATCGTGAAATGTTTGATAAGTTAGAAGACATGCTGGTTCGTTATGAAGAAATCATGAATGAATTAAATGAACCTGATGTAACCAATAATCAGGCGAGATTTCGCAAGCTGATGAAAGATCAGAGCGATCTAACTCCCCTTGTAGAAGCATATACAGAATACAAAAAATGTAAGGAAACCGTAGCAGATAGTCTGGAAATGCTGGAAATGGAATCCGATGAAGAAATGCGGGAACTTTTAAAAGAAGAATTAAATGATGCAAAAAAACGCATCGAAGAACTGGAAAATGAATTAAAGATCCTTCTTCTTCCGAAAGACCCGAACGATGACAAAAACGTTATCGTGGAAATCCGTGCAGGTGCCGGCGGAGACGAGGCAGCTCTTTTTGCAGCGGAATTATACCGTATGTATGTGCATTATGCAGAAGGACGCCGTTGGAAGGTAGAGACCATGGAAGTGGATGATACAGGAATCGGCGGTATGAAATCCGTAAACTTTATGGTTACCGGAAGCGGAGCTTATTCTGTATTGAAATATGAATCCGGGGTACACCGTGTACAGCGTGTGCCGGAAACAGAATCCGGCGGAAGAATCCACACCTCAACAGCCTCTGTTGCTGTTATGCCGGAAGCAGAAGAAGTTGACGTACAGATCGATGAAAAAGATATCCGTATTGACGTTATGCGTGCTTCAGGTAATGGTGGACAGTGTGTCAATACAACCGACTCTGCGGTACGTTTGACCCATTATCCGACAGGAATTGTGGTTTACAGCCAGACAGAAAAATCTCAGCTGCAGAACAAAGCAAAAGCATTTGCACTTCTTCGTGCAAAGCTCTATGATATTGAACAGCAGAAAGCACATGATGCAGAAGCAGAGCTTCGTAAGAGCCAGATTGGTACAGGAGATCGTTCTGAAAAGATCAGAACTTATAACTTCCCGCAGGGACGCGTGACAGATCACCGGATCAACCTGACGATCTATAAATTGGATAAGGTGATGAATGGAGACATTCAGGAAATCATCGATGCCTGCATCGCAGCTGATCAGGCGGCAAAACTTGCAAAGATGAACGAGAATTAAGTCGTCATAAAATAAAATCAGACAAAAAGCGTAAAGGGAACGATGAGGCAGTAGGATATCTGCCGGGAATCGTTCCCTTTTTCCATGGAGAGGAGGATCCTATGAACGCAGAAATAAAATGGCTGGACGATCCGGAAGTATTTCGGGTGAATCAGATTGAGGCGCACAGTGATCACAGTTACTACAGAAGTTATGAAGAATTGGAAAAAGAGGAAAATCCTCTGACAAAATCTCTAAACGGTCAATGGGATTTTTGCTTCAGCAAAAACGCCGGAAGCAGACCGGTAAATTTTTATGAAAAGGATTTTGATGCGGGAAACTTTGAAAAGATTACGGTTCCGGGACATATTGAACTGGCCGGTTATGATAAGATCCGCTATATCAACATCATGTATCCATGGGAAGGAAAAGAATACCGCCGGGGTGCCTACAGTCTTGACAATGCCGGGAACGGGGCTGGAATGTTCAGTGAAGCGTCGTACAATCCGGTAGGCTCTTATCGTACCACCTTTGATCTTGACCCGGAAATGGTCGGAAAGAGAATCCGGATCTGTTTTGAAGGTGTGGAACAGGCGATGTATTTATGGCTCAACGGGCATTTTATCGGCTATGCGGAAGACAGCTTCACGCCATCAGAATTTGATCTGACACCATATGTTCAGGAAACAGGAAATGTGCTGGCTGTGGAAGTTTATAAAATGAGTACGGCTGCATTTTTGGAGGATCAGGACTTCTTTCGCTTTTTCGGCATTTTCCGGAATGTAACATTAAAGGCAATTCCGGAGATTCATGTTGAGGATCTGTGGCTTTTGCCAGTGCTTCAAAAAGATGCGAAAAGTGGAAGTCTGAAGGTGGAAATGAAGGTATCCTCGACGAAGAAGGAACGGATTTTTTCCCGTTTGCTCTTAAAAGACCGGGAGGGGCAGATTGTTTTGGAAAAAGAAACGGCTTTGAAAGAAGAAAATGGACGGCTGATTGGAAAAATGGAGGCAAATCTGCAAAAAGTAACTCCATGGGGAAATCATGATCCTTACCTTTATCAGACTGTTTTAGAAATTTTAAATGAAAACGGGGAACTTTTGGAAGTGGTTCCTTACGAAATCGGTTTTCGAAGAATCGAGATTCTGGATCGTGTAATCTGTTTTAATGGGAAGCGGCTGTTGCTTTTGGGTGTTAATCGCCACGAATGGAGTGCGAAGACCGGACGATGTATTGGCATTGAGGAAATGGAGTCAGACCTGCAGTGTCTGAAAAGAAACAATATCAACGCTGTGCGTACCTGTCATTATCCGGATCAGATCCCATGGTACTTTTTATGTGATCGTGCAGGCATTTATGTGATGTCGGAAACTAATCTGGAAAGCCATGGAACCTTCCAGAAGCTTGGCGTTGTGGAACCTTCCTGCAATATCCCCGGATCCCTCTTTCAGTGGAGAGCGGCAGTGGTCGATCGTGCCAGAACCCATTATGAAACTCTGAAAAACCACACTTCCATTTTGTTCTGGTCTCTGGGAAATGAATCTTACGCAGGAGACGATATAGAAGCTATGAATTCCCTTTTCAAAGAAAAGAAGGACGGAAGGCTGATTCATTATGAGAGTGTGATTTACAATCGGGCCTATGAAGACCGGATTTCCGATGTGGAAAGCCGTATGTATGCAGAACCTGCAAAGATTGAGGAATATCTTTCCAATGAACCGAAAAAACCAATGATCCTCTGTGAATTTATGCATGATATGGGAAACTCCATGGGGGGCCTCGGTTCCTACATGAAGCTGCTGGATCGCTATGAGAGCTATCAGGGCGGTTTTATCTGGGATTTTATCGATCAGGCGCTTTTTATAAAAGATGAAGTGACAGGGAAGGAAGTGCTCCGTTACGGAGGAGACTTTGATGACCGGCCGTCGGATTATGAATTTTCCGGCAACGGAATCCTGTTTGCAGACCGCAGAGAAAAACCGGCAATGCAGGAGGTAAGATATTATTATGGAATGTACCGATAAAAAATATTTGAGAGTCGTTTATGGAGATTTTGTACTGGGTGTGCATGGAAAAAATTTTTCCTATCTTTTTTCCTATGCCCAGGGAGGTTTGGAATCTTTTGTGAAAAACGGTTATGAATGGCTGTACCGCTGTCCAAAGCCTACCTTTTGGCGGGCTTTGACGGACAATGACCGGGGAAACGGTTTTCATCTTAAGAGCGGGAGCTGGCTGGCGGCGGATCATTTTATTCGCTGTAGGGACATAGAGGTATTTATGGACGGAATTTCCCAGGGAAAACCATGTGCACCGGAAAATAACCGCTACGGAAAGGAACAGTTTGCAGGAGAAATGCGTATCTGCTATGTTTATGAAACGATCACTCAGCCTTCTACAACAGTTAAGGTGACCTATACGGTAGAAGAAAATGGAAAAATGCAGGTAGATGTTCATTATGAAGGAAAAAAAGGCTTACCGCAGCTTCCAGCATTTGGAATGCGGTTTCTGATGCCCACACTGGCTGATAAATACTGTTATCAAGGGCTGTCCGGTGAAACCTATCCGGATAGAAAACAGGGGGCTGAAGAAGGTGTTTATGAGATCAGGGATCTGAGTCTGACACCTTATCTGGTTCCCCAGGAATGCGGCATGCATATGGATACGGACTGGGTGGAGATTACCCGTCATACTGCCTTGGACAATCGCCGGAAAGAGCAGTCTGAGCAGATATTAAGGATTGAGAAAGTAGAGGAACCTTTTGCATTTTCCTGCCTGCCTTATACGGCAGCAGAAATCGAAAATGCGACGCATCAGGAAGAACTTCCTCCTGCCAGAAGAACCGTTTTGTGCATTTACGGTGCTGTCCGAGGGGTTGGAGGAATCGACAGCTGGGGAAGTGATGTGGAGAAAGCATATCAGATCAGTGCTGAGGAGGACATCTGTTATTCCTTTTCGGTTTGCTGATAATTAAAAGAGAAAAGGGATACAGCAGGATTTGAATTTT
>CAZOJX010000036.1:0-15512 GCA_964580255.1 uncultured Lachnoclostridium sp.
CGATGAAAGAGAGATCATTTTGAAGGGCTGTCTTATCAACTATAATCGGGCATAAAAATAGGCGGAAGATTTCACATGAAATAAGGTGAGATCTCCCGCTTTTTTATTTTCACTGAATGTTTCCAAATCAGCATTCTTATGCTATACTCATTTAAACAGATCACTCTGATCTGTGGCTGCTCCATTTTACTGCAGCCTTTGCAGTATCTTTTATTCACTGCTCCACCATCCGGAGCGAAATCCTATCTTATCAATTCACAAAGGAGAACTTCTATGAAAAATTCTACAGGCAAATCTTTTTTAACAGCCACAGGGATCATTTCTCACAACATGACCAACGACTACATGTTTCGTTACATCCTCCAAAAGAATGAAAAAGTCCTGAAAGGTCTGATCAGTTCCCTGCTTCATCTGGACCCTTTCTCCATCAAAAAGATTACCATTCGTAATCCCATCAATCTTGCCGAAGATATTACAGGGAAAGATTTCATTATGGATATAGAGCTGATGCTGAACGATGACCGCCTCATTAACCTGGAAATGCAGGTAAATGATGAACACAACTGGTCGGAACGCTCTCTTTCCTATCTTTGCCGTACTTTTGACCAGCTCTATCAGGGACAGGACTATGAAGAAGCCCTTCCTGTACATCATATTGGCTTTTTAGACTTCTCACTCTTTCCCGAATACCCGGAATTTTATGCCACCTATCAGCTTTTGAATGTCAAAAATCATCACCGGTACAGTAGCAAATTTTCTCTGTCTGTGGTAGACTTAAGCCAAATAAATCTTGCCACAGAAGAGGACAATGCCTACGGCATCGACCACTGGGCTCGTCTTTTTAAAGCAAAAACATGGGAGGAACTAAAAATGCTCGCACAAGATAATGAATACTTAGAAGCTGCTGCAAACTCCTTATTTGAAGCAAACGAAGAACGCATGGTTCGGGAACGCTGTATCGCCAGAAAATTGGCCGAACGCAGGGAACGAACTTTAGAGCGGGATATTAAAATACTGAAAGAAAACATTGGTACGTTGAGGGAGTCAAATGCCACATTAAAAGAGTCAAATACAAAACTTGAAGAACAGATTAGGGAACTGGAAGCACTTCTTTCAAAACGGGATCTTCAAAAATAAGTCATCCGGCAGATCGAAATGATCTGCCGGATTGTTTGTTTTCGACAATGAATTCCCCTTGACAAATTGGTCTAAAAAATATAGACTAATAACAAGAGGTCTATAAAGTTTAAACCAAGGAGGCAACGATGATTTTTTATGTGATGACAGAAGCGGAACAGCAGTTGGCGGAGATTATTTGGGAGAAGGAACCTATGGGGAGCGGTCAATTGGTAAAACTGGCAGCAGAACAGTTGAACTGGAAAAAGTCGACCACCTATACGGTGCTTCGGAAGCTGTGCGATCAGGGGATTTTTCAAAATGAAAATGCGGTGGTTACTTCATTGATGGATCGGGAGGAATATACCCGCAGAAAAGGAGAACGGTATCTGGAAGAGAATTATCATGGTTCCATGCCGAAATTTGTGGCAGCATTTTTGGATAAGCACAAATTAAGCCGTAAGGAAATCGAGGAACTGGCACAGATGATCGAAGATTACAGGGAGGACTAGGAAATGGACGGAACGCTGTTTTTGAAGGCATTGCAGATGAGCCTGACGGCTTCCTATGTCTTTTGTGTTGTCTGGATCGCCGGATTGTTCCTGCGAAAGATTGCAAGAAAATATTGCTATTATCTGTGGCTTGTGGTGTTCTTAAATCTTTGTATTCCGGTTTCTATCTACAGCAATTTCAGTCTCATACCGGGAATGATCCGGCAGCAGGCGGAAACGATCACAAAGGACTTGAAAGAAACGGAAGAAGCATTCGAGGAAGTGCAAGATCCGGAAAAGATGGTTTTGATCCAGAATACATTGAGGCGGGAATACGATCAAAGCGTTTTCGGAGATTTACAGGGACAAAGCACGGATTCAGATGATGCGGATATCGAAACCAATACAGGAATCTCTTTCCACAAGTATCTTCCACTGGCAGAGAAAATCTGGATTGCCGGGATTCTGGGTCTTGGAATGTACAGTATTGCGGTTTCTGTCAAGTTTCAGCGCAGGCTGAATAGATCCAAAAAGGAATTTTGGGACAAGGAGGCAGGAATCGTGGAAGTGAAACGATTATCGTCTCCCTTTGTCTGGGGATTTTTTTCTCCGAAGATCTATCTTCCGGCAGGAATGGAGGATGAGGAGCGGGAGTATGTGCTTCGCCATGAGAAATATCATCGGAAGAGAAAAGATCATCTGGTGAAGATCCTGCTTTATGGAATCACGGTCATTTACTGGTATCATCCGCTGGTATGGCTTTCTTATCATTTGTGCTGCAAGGATATGGAAATTTCCTGTGACGAGGCTGTATTGGAACGGGCGGATAAAAATATCCGCAAAGCCTATGCCCAAAGCCTTTTAAAATTTGCAGCGAAGCAAAATCATTATGTATTCACACCGCTGACCTTTGGGGAACCATCGGTGCGTTCACGCATTGAAAATGTATTAAAATATAGGAAAAAGGGCATTGCATTGTCTGCTGTTGCAGTGGTTGTGACTCTGCTGCTGGGCATTGGGTTGACGACACAGCCAAAGGAAACAGATTCGAAGGAGCAAGCGACGATCGAGCCGGCAGATTCCTTAAAACTCAAGGTCTATAACCAAAGCCTTTTAAAATTTGCAGCGAAGCAAAATCATTATGTATTCACACCGCTGACCTTTGGGGAACCATCGGTGCGTTCACGCATTGAAAATGTATTAAAATATAGGAAAAAGGGCATTGCATTGTCTGCTGTTGCAGTGGTTGTGACTCTGCTGCTGGGCATTGGGTTGACGACACAGCCAAAGGAAACAGATTCGAAGGAGCAAGCGACGATCGAGCCGGCAGATTCCTTAAAACTCAAGGTCTATAACAATGGCGGCGAAGTCATTAAAGTGGGAAGTAATCTTTACTATGATAGTTACGGCGAGGGATTTTACTCAGACGGAAGGTATCTTTACGGAACGCAAAGTTATGAAGACGGATCGCCATCGAAGATCTACCGGTATGAATTGGATGGCAGCGGCTATAAACGGCTGGCAGAAGGCCGGATCACTGGAATGAGCGAGGATCGAAAACTTCTTTATTACATTTCGGGTGAGGGGACGGAAGAAGCCGGGAGCGGAGTTTTTGCAGGAGTCCTGGATCCGGCAACGGAAGAAACGAGGATTTTGTCGGTATTTCACGGATTTTCCATGGAGGAGATTACCTGTGCCTATGGCAATGAACAGGGTGTATTCTTCGCGGCAGGATCGTATGAGGGGAGTGCCGGATATTATTACGGGAATTTCTACTACGCAGATTTTGCGTCAGAAGAGTTAATGGAAATGCACCTGACAGATGCAGATGAATTTTGGGTGGCGGATCAAAAGATTTACTACCAGAAATATGACAATTTCGGAGAGGCGGGAAATGATCTGTATTGCACGGACTTTGTAATGTCGGAAGAACGAAAGATTGCAGAAAATGTGCAGCTTTTAGCCATTGATCCGGAGAAGCAGAGACTTTTTGCGGAGAAAAATGAAAGGCTATTTATCTATTCCATGGACGGACAGGATGAACGGGAAGTGTTTTCGCCGCAGGAGGCACTTGCCTGGGAAAGCATGGAAAATGACCATGTGACATTCCGTGAGACCAACGTCATCGGGGAGGACATTTATGTAAAAGTACAGCACTGGAGATACGAGGAAGAAAAAGGCTGGAGAGACAGTCTGGTTGAGGAAACCTACCTAAAGATTTCCGCAGACGGAGGCGAATATCAGGAATGGAATCCTGCAGGCCTGTTGGAAGAAGCAGAGCTTAACGACTGGTTAAAGGCTCCGGTTCCGGGAAAAACGGTCACAGATCTTTCGGAGTGGAATTTGGAGGACATTACAGATGTGCGGGAAACATTTCAGGAGATGTCCTATGTTCCGAAGGAAGGCGAAGAAACACAAACTTATTTGTTAGGAAAGACGGAACATTACACCTTGTATGGAAAAGGCGATCAGGAACAAATGCTTTTGGAATCTGAAGGCACCTATGCCCAGATCCGTTATACTTATACATCGAATTATATGACTCCGCTGGAGCTTATGGAAGCTGATCTTGACGGCGACGGGCAGATGGAACTGGGAATCAAGTTGAATATCAAGCACGGCACCGGGGTGTCTGTGGATACGTTTTTGCTGGCAGACCGGGAATCGGACGGAGAACTCTATGTGTACCAGTTTTTGGAGGAAGACTGTCAGGCACAATTTCTGGAGCATCTTTCTTACGAAGTGACGGAAGACGGGATTTGGGCGAAGGTTGACGGCAAAGATGCGGGACCATTTCTGGAGAATGAGGAGGGAATGGATCCGTATATCCATGTTACCTGTGGGTCACAGCTTCATTTTACTTACGAAAACGGGCAGATCCTTGCGGGCGCAGAACTGCAGTTTTTGCAGGATGAGATCGGAGCCTTCTACGGCAGCAATGGTCAGGAAATCTGCGGAGTGGTCAACTGGACTTTGGAAGAGGGGTTTGTGCTGTCGGAGATTACAGGCAGACAGTCTCGGAATGAATCATGAAATCATAAAAAGGGAGCATCGGGACACTGAATTTTCAGTGACCGATGCTCCCTTTGGCATGTTGAGAAAATGATTATTTTACAACGATATTTACGATCTTGCCTTTGACATAGATTTCTTTCACAATGTTTTTGCCGTCCATTGCTTTCTTGATCTCCGGCACTTCTTTTGCCTTTGCAAGAGCAGAAGCATTGTCCTCGTCTACTGCTAAGGTAACTTTTCCTTTTACCTTACCGTTGATCTGTACAGCAATCTCTACAGTATCTTCTTTGACAGCTTCCGGATCAAATACAGGCCAGCTTTCGAAAGCGATGGTGTCTTCATGTCCCATGAGGTTCCAGATTTCTTCACCTACGTGCGGGCAGATGCAGGAGAACATTTTGATAAAGCCTTCTGCATATTCTTTCGGACAGGTACCTACTTTATAAACGGCATTGACAAAAATCATCATCTGGCTGATGGCGGTGTTGAAGCCTAACTGTTCGTAATCGTCAGTTACCTTCTTCACGGTCTGGTGATAGATTTTCTTTAATTCGTCATTGCCTTCTGCAGTGAGTTTTTCTTCGCTTGTGAAGAAGTTCCATACACGGTTGATAAATCTTCTTGCACCGTCAACACCCTGTGGATTCCATGGCTTGGAAACCTCTAAAGGTCCCATGAACATTTCGTAGAGACGTAAAGTGTCTGCGCCGTATTCACGAACAACATCACTTGGGTTTACAACGAATTCAGGGAAACGTTTACCCATCTTAATGCCGTTTGCACCAAGGATCATACCCTGATGAACCAGCTTTTTAAATGGCTCTTTGACCGGAGATAAGCCCTTGTCATAGAGGAAACGGTTCCAGATTCGGGAGTACATTAAGTGTCCGACTGCATGTTCCGGACCGCCAATGTAAAGGTCTACCGGAAGCCAGTGTTTTAATAATTCCTGATTTGCGAATTCTTCGGTGTTATGAGGATCAATGTATCTCATATAGTACCAGCTGGAGCCTGCGCTTCCCGGCATAGTAGAGGTTTCACGAATACCCTTGATGCCGTTGTGGTCATACTGTTTCCACTCGGTAGCATTTTCCAGAGGTGCTTTTCCGTTCTTTCCTTTGTAATCTTCCAGTTCCGGTAAGATCAGTGGAAGTTCTTCGTCATCTAATACATGGATATTTCCGTCTTCGGTATAAACAACAGGAACCGGTTCGCCCCAGTAACGCTGTCTTGCGAAGATCCATTCACGGAAGTGGTAGTTCACAGTTCTTCTTGCAACGCCCTGTGCTTCTAATTTCTTTGTGATGGCTTCTTTTGCTTCTTCGACAGTCAGTCCTGTGAATTCTTCAGAATTCATAAGACGGCAGCCTTTTCCGAGATAAGAGCCCTTTTCAAAAGCACATTCGGAAACATCTGCACCATCGATAACCTGGATCATCGGGATATTGTGTGCGATGGCGTATTCAAAATCACGCTGGTCATGGCTTGGAACTGCCATAACAGCACCGGTACCATAGCTTGCCAGTACGAAATCACCGATAAATAACGGAACTTCTTTTCCGTTGACCGGGTTGATGGCATAGAGTCCTTTTAAGATACAGCCGGATTTTGTTTTATTTAACTGAGTACGGTCCATATCATTTTTCTTTGCAGTTTCATCAATGTATGCCTGTACTTCTTCCGGATTTTCTACGCGAGGCATGAGATCTTTTACAATCTGTCCGTCCGGCGCAAGTACCATAAAGGTAATACCGTAAATGGTTTCGATACAGGTTGTGTAGATGGAGAAGCTTCCGCCGCCAACAATCTGGAAATCAACTTCCACACCTTCGGATTTACCGATCCAGTTTCTCTGGATTTCTTTGGTAGATTCCGGCCAGTCGATCTCATTTAAGCCTTCCAGTAATTTTTCTGCAAAAGCAGGCTGGTTGATTACCCACTGCTTCATATTTTTACGAACAACCGGATAGCCGCCACGTTCGGATTTTCCATCGATGACTTCGTCGTTGGATAATACAGTACCAAGTTCTTCACACCAGTTTACCGGCATGTCAACATATTTTGCATAGCCGTCTAAGTAAAGCTGTTTGAAGATCCACTGGGTCCATTTGTAGAAATCAGGATCACTGGTTGCGATTACCTTTGACCAGTCATAATCAAATCCCAGTTCCTTTAACTGATTGGAGAAGGTTTCAATGTTCTGCTGAGTAAATCCGTTTGGATGATTTCCGGTGCTGACAGCGTACTGTTCTGCAGGAAGACCAAAGGAATCGTATCCCATCGGATGAAGGACATTGTAGCCCTGCATACGTTTCATACGGGACATGATATCAGTTGCTGTGTAGCCTTCCGGGTGTCCTGCGTGAAGACCAACTCCTGAAGGATATGGGAACATATCCAATGCGTAATATTTTGGCTTGCTGAAATCCCACACATCTGTTTTGAAGGTTTCGTGTTCCGCCCAATAGTTTTGCCATTTTTTCTCGATTTTGGCATGGTTGTAAACTTTTTCCATAACATTTATCCTTTCTTGTTAAATGAGTGATTCGTAAATAAAAAAGCCTTCCGTCTCTGAAAAGAGACGAAAGGACATCTCTGAATTTCTGTTTCTGACCTTTTCCATTTTCTCTTAGTATCTTATCCCGTAAAAGTGCAAATGTCAATGAATTTTTGGTCTGTCTACTCGCTTCTTGGAAGGGAAAAGGTAAATTCTGTGCCGACACCTTCAGTACTGATCACATTGATGTGTTCCTCGTGTGCCTGAAGGATCTCTTTAACGATGGCAAGCCCCAGTCCGGTGCCCCGTTTGTCCTTTCCGCGAGAGCTGTCGGTCTTATAAAAGCGTTCCCAAATCTTCTTCTGACTATCCTTCGGAATGCCGACGCCATGATCTTTTACGGAAACGAAAACTTTTTCGTGCCGGACAGTGGTTTCTACTTCGATGGATGAATTATCATTACTGAATTTGATAGCATTGTCCATCAGATTGTAAAGTACCTGCTGGATTTTGCCCATGTCAGCACTTACCGGCTGCTGCCGTGACTCAAACAGAAGGTTAATGGAAATTTTGCGTTCCATACAGCGGCCCTCAAAGGAAGCGGCAGTGTTTTTGATGATCGCATTGATATCAAAGGTGGAAATTTCCAGCATTCCGCGCTTGGAACCGAAGGAATTTAAGGTTAAAAGTTCCTCGGTCAGCTTTTTCAAACGGTCTGTTTCAAAGAGCACAATCTGAAAATATTTTTCCTGAAGCTCTACCGGGATCGTTCCGTCTAACATGGCTTCCACATACCCTTTGATGGAAGTTAACGGAGAACGGAAATCGTGGGAAATGTTTGCGATGAATTTTCGCTCATATTCTTCCATTTCATTAAGCTCACGAGCCATCAGGTTCATGGAAGCGGCCAGATGACCGAATTCGTCCTCGGTATCCAGTTCTACCTGATAGGTCAGATCTCCGGCGGCATAAGCGGAGGCTGCTTTGGTGATCTTTTTCATAGGATAGTAAATGAGATATCCAACCATTAAAAGTGTCAGCAGAAAGAGACCCAAAAGAAATGCCAGTGTAATGTACATGACATTTAAAAGTTCTTCCTTTTCCGCAGCCAGATTGGCCATTTGGGTATGAATGACCAGGTATCCCCGGACCTTATAGCTGTAATTGATTGGTGAAATAACGCTTAACATTTCTTCAGAAAACTCTCCGAAGAAATCTCCGGTCATATAATAGGAAGTTCCAAAGCCGGCAGGATCAAAATCCTCGATCAGGAGATCCGGAGTTTCAGCGGTATTTTTATTCTGACCGGACTGTAAAATAATCTGTCCGTCAATATCGACCATCCAGATATCTGCATTTAAATAGGCAGCAATGGCACTGATCTGCGAAGCGACCGTATCCAGGGAAGAAGCGGTTTTGGAACGATAATATTCCTCTGCATATTCCGAGGAAAGAAGTGCTGCTTCTCGATACAGTGCGTCCGCTTTTTTTGTTGTGATATGGTTCATGATCATGCCGGACGTGCCTTCCGCAACGAAGACAAAGCCCAAAATGGCGGAGACCACGTAGATCATGACAAACTTGATATAGATCGATGTTTTCATAAGTTATCTCGTTTCAAATTTGTAGCCGATTCCCCAGACAGTGGACAGCGACCAGCGCGGGTGATCTTTAATCTTTTCACGAAGACGCTTAATATGTACGTCTACGGTTCTGGTATCACCGATGTATTCATAACCCCAGATATGATCCAAAAGCTGTTCTCTGGTAAATACCTGATTTGGTGAAGAAGCGAGAAAATAAAGAAGTTCCAGCTCCTTTGGCGGCATTTCCACGGTATGTCCCTGATAAAGGACAGAATAATTGGACTGGTTGATGACCAGATCCGGATATTCGACGATCTTTGCATCGACAGGCTTACTCTGTTCGGTAATGACCTGCTGGCAGCGGCGCAGATTTGCTTTAACGCGGGCAACCAGTTCTTTGGTATCAAAAGGTTTCACGATAAAATCGTCTGCACCTAATTCCAAACCTAAAACCTTATCAAATACTTCGCCTTTGGCAGAAAGCATAATGATAGGAATCTGGGATTTTGTGCGGATTTCACGACAGACCTGATAGCCGTCCATACCCGGAAGCATCAGGTCCAGCAGGATCAGGTTTGGCTGAAAGATCTGCAGTTCCCGTAAGGCGGATTCTCCGTCGTGCACCATTTTTGTTTCATAACATTCTTTGGTAAGATAGAGAGAAATCAGTTCTGCAATATTTACATCGTCATCGACGATCAGGATCTTTTGTTTTGTGACCATGAACTCTCCTCCTTCTAGTTTTTAAATTCAGCGATGGTGACTCCGGCATCTCCTTCGCCAAATTCTCCCATACGATAAGTTTTTACATATTTACATCTCTTTAAATGTCTCTGAACAGCTTCACGAAGCTTTCCGGTTCCTTTTCCATGAACGATGCGGACACTTGGCAGATGAGCCAGATAAGCATCGTCTAAATATTTGTCAAGATGTGCTAATGCTTCATCAACAGTCATACCAATGAGGTTGATCTCTGTAGAAACAGAAGCGGATTTGGACATTTTGATCTTTCCGGTGCCGGTTCTTGTCATTGCCGGTGCTGTGATCGTTACTTCATCGATCAGCTCCAGATCAGAGAGCCGGACTTTGGAACGAAGGATTCCCATCTGGACAAAGAGTTCTCCTTTGGCGTCAGGCAGAGAGCTGACAGTGCCTTTCAGGTTCATGGAAAGTACCTTCACGGCATCTCCGATATGCAGTTTTTTTGCTGAGATCGGTTTCTTTGGTTTTGGTGTCTGTGCCTGTACATTTTTGTTGGCCTTTTCCATTTTTTCCCGGAGCTTTGCACGTTTGGCTTCCATTTCCCGGATCGAGGCATCGGCTGCACTGTATTTCTGGAAATCACGAATGGTTTCGTCGGCGGTCTTTTTGGCGTCAGCCAGAATCGCACGGGCTTCTTCGTTGGCCTTGCGCAGAATTTCTTCCTTGCGGGCGTCCAGTTTATCCTGTTTCTTTTCCAGAGCATCACGGAGATTTTTGATCTCTGCTTTGTGTCTGCGGATTTCTTCTTCCTCAGCTTCAATGGTCTTGCGGCTCTGTTCCAGATCGGATAACAGATCTTCAAAGCTTTCGTCCTGAGCAGTCAGATGCTGTTTGGCATTTTCAATGATAAATTCCGGCAGTCCCAGCTTTCCGGAAATCGCAAATGCATTACTTTTTCCCGGCACACCGATCAGCAGACGGTAGGTTGGCCGTAAGGTTTCTACATCAAATTCACAGCAGGCATTTTCAACGCCCGGTGTGGAAAGGGCAAATACTTTTAATTCGCTGTAATGGGTCGTAACCATAGTGCGGATTCCCTGTCCATGGAGATGGGAAAGGATCGCAATGGCAAGTGCGGCACCTTCTGTCGGATCGGTTCCGGCGCCAAGCTCATCGATGAGAACGAGAGCATTTGGTGTGGCATTTTTCAGGATCGATACAATGTTGGTCATATGTGACGAGAAGGTACTTAAGGACTGTTCAATACTCTGTTCGTCCCCAATGTCAGCAAATACTTCATCAAAAAGTGCCAGTTTGGAACGGTCAAAGGCTGGAATGTGAAGTCCGGCCTGCCCCATTAAAGTCAGAAGTCCGACGGTTTTTAAAGAAACGGTCTTACCGCCGGTATTTGGTCCGGTAACGACCAGAAGATCGAAATCACGTCCCAGAGAAATGGTGATCGGCACCGCTTTTTTCTTGTCCAGCAGCGGGTGACGGGCATCTTTGATGTAAATGTTTCCTTTTGTATTAAACAGCGGTTCGCTGGCATTCATGTCCTTTGCCAGAAGTGCCTTCGCAAAAATGAAATCCAGCTTTGCAAGGATCTTGCTGTCAACTTCAATAGATTCCAGATAGAGAGCGGCCTGGGCACTTAAGCCTGCCAAAATAACATCGATCTCCTCCTGCTCTTTTAATTCTAATTCCTTAAGATCATTGTTGATCTTAACAACAGACAAAGGCTCTACGAAAAGTGTGGAGCCGGTAGAGGACTGATCGTGGATCATTCCCGGAACCTGTCCACGGTATTCTGCTTTCACCGGAAGGCAGTAACGGCCGTTTCTCATGGTGATCACAGCGTCCTGAAGATATGTTCTGGCAGAGCCGTTCAAAAGAGAGCTTAAGGTAGAATGTACCTTTTCATTTAACTGCTTCATTTGACGGCGGATGCTTTTTAAGTTTCCGCTGGCATCATCGGCGATCTCATCTTCCGATAAAATGCACCGGCGGATCTCTGAGGACAATGGAAAACAAGGTTCCAGAGCGTCAAAGTAGTCATCGAGAGAATCCCGCTGATCATCGCTTCGATCTTCCCCCCGGGCATATTGTTTGACGCGGCCGGCAGTTTCTAAAAGACTGCAGATACTGAGAAGTTCCAATATATTGAGAGAACCTCCGATCTCCAGACGTTTTAAGGAAGCGCCGATGCGTTTGGTTCCGGAAAAGGAAATGCTTCCCTTGGCGTAAACCCGACGAAGGGCATCTGCTGTCTGACGCTGTGCCAGACGCACTTCCTCCAGATCGTGCATTGGCATCAAAGCCTGACACTGCTCCCGGCCAAGGTCGCAGGAGGCTTTCTGAACGAGTAAATCTATGATTTTGTCATATTCTAATATCTTTAATGCTTTCTGATTCATTCTAAAAACTCCATAAAATCCTATACTAAAACCTATTCTACCCGATTTAGAGAGGAAAGAAAAGTAGATCTTGCCAGAAACATGAGAAGTTTCGTGAGGTTGCCATATAGACACGATTTTTAAAAAATAGTATACTGGTTGAAAAGAGCCTATGGAGAAATTTTATGAGTCAAGAATTTTCTTTTATGAACGAAAAAATAAAAGACAAGCCTTTCTATAAGAAAAAATGGGTGCGGATCCTGGGAGCAACGATCCTTTTGGGAGTATTGTTCGGCATGATCTCCAGTCTGGTATTTGTAAAAATGAATGACTGGATCGCTCAGAAACGGGAGCAGGAAGCCATAACGGATATTCAGATTCCGAAGGATACGGTGGAAGAGCCGGTGCCTTCGGAAATCTCTGTGCCGGAGACCATTGTGGTAGATTCTCAGATCACAGTGGAGGATTACAAGGTTTTGCATGCGGAGTTCCGAGGATTGGCGAAGGAGGCGAAAAAGTCCCTGGTAACTGTGACTGCGGTCAGCAAAGATGTGGACTGGTTTAACGAGGAATATCAGAACCGGGGACAGTGCAGCGGAATGATCGTGGGAGATAACGGTGTGGAACTTCTGATCCTGACGAAATATACCATGATCTCAGCCTGTGACGGCATCAATGTTACCTTCGTTGACGATACCATTGCGGGGGCAGTTCTGAAAAAATATGATGTGATCACGAATCTTGCGGTGATTAGTGTGAATTTGAGTGATATTTCAGAAACAACCAAAGCAAAGATTGCCAATGCGGAGCTGGGAAATTCCATGCGGCTGGAGCCGGGTACACCGGTCATTGCCCTTGGAAGGGCAGACGGAAGTGAGGATTCCATGAAGATCGGAACGCTGACTTCCACACATAACCGTCAAAGTGTTATAGATGCGGAATACACAATTCTTGTTACCGATATGCTGAAAAATGCCGGTGCAGACGGCGTGCTTCTGAATCTGAACGGTGAGGTAGTGGGGATTGTACAGGAACAGTATTTATCCGGCAATATGCAGGAAGTATTGACAGGTTACGGGATTTCTGATATTAAAAATCTTTTGGAGCATTTATCAAATAATCAGGACATTGCCTATTTGGGGATCAAAGGATTGGCAGTGACGAATGAGGCACTGAAATCCGGTGTTCCAAGCGGCGTTTATGTAACAGAAGTGGAACTGGATTCTCCTGCCATGAAAGGCGGCCTTCAGAGCGGAGATGTGATCCAGGCGATCAACGGACAAAAAGTAACTTCCATGTCAGAAGTGGAAGATGTGCTTTCCCGCTTGTCCAACAGGCAGAACATTACTCTGGAGGGACAGCGGCTGACCAAGGATGGATACAAAAAGACCAATTATCAGACGTCCTTAAGTGTATTAGAATAGAGGAGAGATTATGAAATTTATTGAAACATTACGGGAAGGGGAGCGCATCAATGATGTGTACCTTTGCAAATTTAAACAGGCAGCAGTGACAAAAAACGGAAAACCATATGAAAATGTGATCCTGCAGGACAAAACAGGCACCTTAGATGCAAAAATCTGGGAGCCAAATTCTATGGGTATCGACGATTTTGACGCAATGGATTACATTGCGGTGATGGGTGATGTAACAAGCTTCCAGGGAGCGCTGCAGGTAAGTATTAAACGTGTCCGCAAGGTGCGGGAAGGGGAATATGATCCGGCAAATTATCTTCCGGTCAGTGAGCATGACATTGAAGATATGTACAGTCAGCTGCTGACGTTTGTCAATGGCATAAAAAATCCGTATCTTTCCAAAGTAGCAAAGCATTTCTTTGTGGAAGATGCCGATTTTGTGAAACGTTTTAAGTTCAGCAGTGCGGCCAAAAGTGTTCATCATGGCTTTGTGGGCGGACTTTTGGAACATACCTTAAGCGTTTTGAAACTTTGCCAATTTTATGTTATGCAGTATCCGATTTTAAATGAAGATCTTTTATATACGGCAGCTCTTTGCCACGATATTGGAAAGGTTTATGAGCTTTCTGAGTTCCCAATCAATGATTACACCGATGACGGACAGCTTCTTGGACACATTGTCATGGGCTGTGAAATGGTAGGCGAGCAGATCCGTGGGATTGAAGGCTTTCCGAAAAAGCTTGCCAATGAATTAAAGCACTGTATTTTGGCACACCATGGGGAGCTGGAATTTGGCTCTCCGAAAAAACCGGCACTGGTAGAAGCGGTGGCGCTGAACTTTGCAGACAACACAGATGCAAAAATGGAAACCTTAAAGGAAATCTTTAAAGCAGCAGGAGATAACAACGAATGGCTTGGCTATAACCGTCTGCTGGAATCCAATATAAGAAAAACGAGCAAATAGGGATAACAATGAAAAAAGATGATTTCGTAACGATAACGATCGAGGATATGGGAGTTGACGGTGAAGGCATCGGTCATGTGGACGGCTGCACACTGTTTGTGAAAGATGCCCTGATCGGTGATGTGATCACTGCCAAGATCATGAAAATGAAGAAAAATTACGGCTATGCCCGTCTGATGGAGATCTTAACGCCATCGAAGGATCGTGTAGAGCCGAAATGCCCTTATCATAAACAGTGCGGCGGCTGCCAGATTCAGGCATTGTCTTATGAGAAACAGTTAGAATATAAGAAGAAAAAAGTGTTAAACAACCTGACACGGATCGGCGGTCTTGCCAATCTTCCGGAATTTGACCTGATCGGTATGGAAGAACCATATCATTACCGCAATAAAGCCCAGTTCCCATTCGGAACGGACAAGGGCGGCGAGGTTGTGACCGGTTTTTATGCAGGAAGAACCCACAGCATCATTTCCAATACGAAATGTTACCTTGGGGTGGAAGAAAATGAGGAGATCTTAAAGATCATTCTAGCCCATCTTCAGAAATATCACATTCCGGCTTACGATGAACAGACCGGAAAGGGACTTTTGCGCCATGTATTGATCCGCAAAGGCTTTACCACCGGGGAATTGATGGTCTGTCTGATCTTAAATGGCACTTCCATGCCAAAAATCGAGGAACTGACGGAAAAACTCATCAAAATTCCGGGCATGACCAGCATTACCATTAATGTCAACACCCGTCAGACCAACGTGATCATGGGACAGGAAATGCGTTCTGTCTGGGGGCAGGACTACATTACAGACTATATCGGAAATGTAAAATATCAGATTTCACCGTTGTCCTTTTTCCAGGTTAATCCGGTGCAGACCAAGAAGCTTTACGAGCGCGCCTTGGAATATGCTCAGGTGGAAAGTGGTGAAACCGTCTGGGATCTTTACTGCGGTATCGGAACCATCTCCCTGTTTCTTGCCCAGAAGGCAAAACAGGTTTACGGCGTAGAGATCGTACCGCAGGCCATTGAGGATGCAAAGAAAAATGCAGAGCTCAACGGCTTTACCAATGCAGAATTTTATGTGGGCAAGGCAGAAGAAATCCTGCCGGAGAAATACCGTACCGAGGGAATCCACGCAGATGTGATCGTTGTGGATCCGCCAAGAAAAGGCTGCGACGAAGCACTGCTTCGGACCATCGTGCAGATGCACCCGAAACGGGTAGTTTATGTCAGCTGCGACAGCGCAACCCTGGCAAGGGATTTGAAGTATATGGCCGGGGAAGGCTATGAGGTCGTGGAAGGAACGGTGGTGGATCAGTTCCCGCATACGACCCATGT
>CAZOJX010000037.1:0-15249 GCA_964580255.1 uncultured Lachnoclostridium sp.
TTTTTTAATCCTCCGTTTTTGGTTTTTTTACTTCCGCAAAGCTTCTTCTCTCCGGGAAACCGTATTTTGGCACCCTCCCGGAAATCCCCTTTACGTGTTTTTTGCGTATACCGTTGTATTATAGCAAAGGAATTCTTTGAATGCAAGGGATTTTAAGCGATTTTTTTCATTTTTTTCCGGCAGAGGCTGATCGTCTGTCCACACTTTAATTTCTTCAAAGGTATTCTCAATACACATTTCGTCAAAAGTGCAAATGCTGTTGACAATTTTAATCTTTTTCGGGAACCAGAAGGAAACTATCGCTACAATTAAACAAATAACACTTATCTTTCCCCATTTTTCATAAATAATCCTTTCCCCTTCCTTCAATTTCAGCATATCTTAAACAATATCCCTTAGCAAACAGTAAGTTGTCGCTTAAACATTGATTAAACAAGAAGTTGTTTAACAGTAAATTATGATTTATACGATGATTGTTTATAATATTTGATAGAAACGGGGGATTTCTAAAAATGAAACACATACATATGAGAATCGAGGAACTGCTCAAGGAGCAGGAAATCAGCAAGAATCAAATCTGTAAGGATTTAGACCTTCCAAGAGGAAATTTTAACAGATACTGCCGGGACCAATTTCAGCGAATTGATGCCAATTTGATATTAAAATTGTGTGATTATTTGAAATGTGATCTTGGGGAACTGATGGAGATCAGAGACCTCTAAAAATGATGAGGGTGAGCAAAAGCTCACCCTCTTTTACATTTCTTTTCCTGTCATTAAAAATTCAACTTCTTCGATTCCGCTTAAAATCTCTGCCCGACGCTCGTTGGCAAGGAGTCCCTTGTTATATTTATAGAATCTGCCGCATTCGTTTTCTGCTAAAAATTTTGCACTATAGACATTCACTGTCAGTTCTGTGATAAATACGACCATTTCCTGGCTTTCCCCAAAAGCCTGTTCCATAAAGTCAAAAGCATACTCCAGCTTTTCTGAGGTCTGCGCGATCACCTGCTCCCGCTTTTCGGTTTCTTTCACAAACTCCATACGCACACGTTCAAAAGCAGCTTCCGGCGTCAGATGTTCTTCGCCTTTGAGAATCTGTCCGTATTGTGCCAGGGTATTTCCCAGCTTTTTCTGGAACTGCTGAGACATTTCTTCTAAAATTTCCGATGCTCTGACTTCCCCATTTAATTTTCTTCGGAAGTTTTTCAAAGCTTCGAACAACTCTGTCACATACCGGTCTGTCTCGTAGGCTTCTTCAAAAGCTTCAGACAATGCCGCAAGAAGAAGACCAATCACGCTCAGGCGTTCGTCAAACGGTGCAAATTTCAGCTTTTCATAGGCAGACGGCTTCACCTTGCCCTGCAAAATGCCCTGAATCTGGTAATCTGTCTGATATTTCCTGTAAAGTTCCAGATAATTTGCAAAATCCTTGGCGATCTTTTCATGCTGAATATACTGGAAGATCACCTCCTGATCCATTTCCAGACCGAGCTTTTCATAAACAGTCAGAATCTCCGACAGATCCTGCCAGCCCCTGGCAGTGGCAAACCGTTTCCCGTCCACTCTCGTCTCCATCTGATAGAAATTCTCTTTTTTCAATTCCAAATAAGACAGGATTGCTCCATGGATTCCCGCCGAATATGCATATTCCTTCCATACGGAAAAATCCGGTTCCACCTCAATCTTTTTCACACGATCCAGGGTTACTACGTCAAATTCCCGCACAGAACGGTTGTATTCCGGCGGATTTCCTGCTGCAACGATGATCCAGCCCTCCGGCACCTTCTGATTTCCGAAGGTTTTGCACTGTAAAAACTGCAGCATGGTCGGTGCCAGCGTTTCCGATACACAGTTGATCTCATCGATGAAAAGGATTCCCTCTAAACAGCCGGTCTGCTCTATTTTTTCATAAACACTGCCAATGATCTCACTCATGGTATATTCCGTAACCGAATAAGCCTTTCCGCCAAATTCCTTTTCCCGGATAAAAGGCAGTCCTATGGCACTTTGTCTGGTGTGATGGGTAATGGTATAAGACACCAGGGAAATGCCGCATTCTCCTGCGATCTGCTCCATGATCTGCGTCTTTCCGATTCCCGGTGCACCGATCAGAAGGATCGGACGCTGACGGATTGACGGGATCAAAGGATCCCCATAGGCGTCTTTCTGCAAATATGCCTGAATGGTATTTTTAATTTCCTGTTTTGCTCTTTTAATATTCATATTTCATTTCCTGCTCTATCAATCTATAATCTAATCGAAGGGATTTTTCTTCCTCCAGCGTTTCTTTTTCCAAAATCAGTTTCATTGCCCAGGGCGGTACCCTGCGGTCTGTATAATCTTCCTCCAGAAACACAAAGGCTGTTTCATAAGGCGGCCGCTTTTTCGGATATTCCCCGTAGCCGTCGGTAAAATAGATCATTCCCTTTAAATGGGAAAACTCCCGCCGTTCCACCAGTTCCTGCACATAGGTAAATGCAGGCCGGAAATCCGTTCCGCCGTTTCCAAGGATCTGAAAATGCTCCATATAGTTTTTCAGTTCTTCCTGAT
Organism: uncultured Lachnoclostridium sp.; assembly: GCA_964580255.1. GTDB lineage: Bacteria > Bacillota > Clostridia > Lachnospirales > Lachnospiraceae > HGM12587. The sequence continues at coordinate 2,553 of CAZOJX010000037.1, forward strand.
CTGTGATCTTAACATCCGACTGCACCTTTTCATCACATTGGAGGATCCTGATATGCACCTTTCTAAAAAAGCTCTCCGTTTCCACCAGAATATGATAGGTCTGCTCCAAAAAGGTCTTAACCAGCTCGCCGGAGCAGGACATGGACGTATCGATCACGATCACAAATTCCTCGATCTTAAAAACCTCCCGAAATTCCTGAGGCTCGATCAGAGGCATATTTTTATAAAGGGTCAGTCCGTAATGATAAAATACATAGTCAAAGGAATCCAGATCCACCTGCATTTCTTCCCGAAGCACAGCAAACTTTCTTAAGAATTCTTTATAGTCATACCGTTCCCGGTTCTCTACGGCCAATTCCTCATTTAAAGCACTTTCGCCCTGAGACGCTTCCTTTGAAAAGGTTTCCAGTTCTGTCTGCATCTTTTCGGCTATTTCCTGCCATTTCTGATTTTGCTGCTCTATGACAGCTGCAGGCGGGTTTTGATCGTTCTCCGGTGCCTGCGGCCAGCGGCGGTGATCATCGATCCGAAATTCCTTTTCCAGCTTTCTAAGCTGATATTCCTCCGGGGGATTGTCCGCCAAAAAACGATACAGCTTTTCTGCGGTCAGCACCCTCAGTTCTTTTTCCAGTCCGGAATAATAGTTACTGCGAAAAGCATTTCTCGGAAATCGTATACAACGGTGATTTAGGTTGTCCAGCAAATGCTCCGCCGCAATGTCGCAGGACAGATCCCACAGACGCTTTTCCCGGTTTCCCTGCTTCCATAAATGACGGAAAATACAGTGAAACACATTATGAAGATAAGCCCGGTTGATCCGGATCCGGTCTCTGCGGTAAAGCTCTGCCAGATATTTAGGATCAAAATAGAGATTGACGCCGTCACAGCCCAGTCCATAGGTTTCCGTATCCATCACATAATTTAAAGATGACAGGGCAAGATCTAAGAAACGCATCTGCAGATACAGCTCGTTACGGGCACCCAGCAGGATCTTCTGCCCCACCTCATTCATTTTTTCGGAGATTTCTAATGACATCTTTATGTCTCCTTTTTCTAAAACTCATCAAAATCAAAGGTCTTTTTCTTTGGCTTTAAATGAATCCTCCGGTAATCGATCAGAAAGCTGACCATCTCTGCCCGGCCTTCCAAAGAAGCTCTGTTCTGAAACAATTCCAGAAGTTCCTCCGTAAAGAAAGCTTCCTTTGCCAGGATTTCCAAAAATGGAAGATCGTCCTCCCGGCAAACCTTTTTTGCCAGCTCTCCTGCCTGTTCCCGCAGATATTCCACATAGCGCTCTTTGGCAGCCTCTTTTAAGGCTTCCGGTGTCCGCAGACGGTTTTGTGCGATCCTGATACAGGTGGGAGAAAATTCCTGTGCAATGGCGTAGGAAAACAATCGGTCATATTTTTCATAATCCATCTGTCGTCTGCTGATACACTGACGATATTTATATCCGGAGCCATGAAAGACCACATCAATGATCCTGGCAGGGGTGTTTTCCACCGCTTCCTCATAGTATTCCGGGAAGATCAGCTCTGCCTTTCTGCCGTCCCGGTACCAAAGTTCCACTTCTACCTCATACTGAAAATCGTAGAGCATTTCTGTCAGAAAGTGGATATCCTCCTCCACTTCCCGAACCACGATCTTTTTCAGCTTTTTACAGCCCATGAATGCACCGCAGCCCAGCCGGCGGATTCCGGCATAAAGATAGATTTCCTCCAGGGCAAGACAGCGGTAAAAGGCATAATCCTCAATGATCTCGATATTTTTCGGAAGATCGATGACCTTTAAAGCACTGTAATTGGCATATTCATGATTTTTGATCGCCCTGCAGTCGGATTCCTCCAACTTCAGCACCAGCAGTTCCTCATTCATTCTAAGTTCCTCGTTTCATCAGTCGTTTCCTGTCATCAGACTTTTCATATCCTCCGGCAACGGACTTTCAAAATTCATTTCCGCTCCGGTGATGGGGTGGGTAAAGGCAAGCCGCCAGGAATGCAGTGCCTGCCGTTTGATCCGGCTTCGGTCATTGTGATACAAAAAATCTCCCGGCAACGGGTGACCAATGGCATTCATATGCACCCGGATCTGGTGGGTTCTTCCGGTTTCCAGCCAGATTTTTGCCATGGAATACTGTCTGGTCCGTTCCAGACAGGTAAAATGGGTCACTGCCCTCTCCCCGCGTTCCAAATCCACACAGCGTTCAATGGTCGAGCCTTCCTTTCTGGCGATAGGAAGATTAATGGTTCCTTCCTCCGGAAGCTCTCCCTTTACAATTGCCAGATAGGTTCTGTGAATCCTTCGATCCCGCATTTCCTGATTGAGGATTGCTCCTGAAAGCATGTTTTTGGCAATGACCACCAGACCGGTGGTATCCCGATCCAGCCGGTTAACACAACGGAAAACAAAGGCTTCCCCTTTTGCTTCATAATAATATTTTACCCCGTTGGCAAGACTGTTCTCATGATTTCCCATGGAAGGATGAACCGGCATGTCCGCAGGCTTATCCAGCACCAGAATGTCCTCGTCCTCATAAACGATGTTTAACGGCAGAGGGACTGCCGTAATGTGTTCTGAAGATTCTTCCTCCCCAAACAAAATATCCAGAGTATCTCCCGCATTCAGCCGGTCTCTGGTATAAGCCCAAATGCCGTTTCTTTTGATGCCTTCCTCTGTCTTTTTTAAGAAGACCAGACAGCCATGGGAATATTTTTTCTGTTTTAAATACTGTTCAATGGTGCTCCCTTGAAATTCCGGTTCCACCTGATAGGTCAATCTTCTGATCATATTTCGTCTTTCCTGTTGATAAACTGCACAAAAGCCATGCGGTGTGCATGGCTTCTTACGCTTTTTGTTTTATCTGATCCGTTCCGGGAATCCAACCTTTTTCTGTACCTTCCGAAGGGTCTTTGTGGAGAAATACTGTGCTTTTTCTGCGTTGTTTTTGATCACGCTGTCAATGTAAGCTTTGTCTTTTTCCAGATCCTTCACTCTTTCCTGCAGCGGACGAAGGACATCTACAACTGCCTCTCCTACTGCCGGTTTAAAGGTGCCGTAGCCCTGACCGTCAAATTCTCTTTCCACTTCTTCCGGTGTCTTTCCGGTACATGCACAGTAGATATCGATCAGGTTTTTGATCCCCGGCTGTTCATCACGATAGCGGATCTGACCTTCAGAATCTGTCACTGCACGTTTGAATTTTCTCATGATCGTATCCGGATCGTCCATCAGGTAAATGCTTGCATTCGGGTTTTCATCGGATTTTGACATTTTCTTTGTCGGTTCCTGAAGGCTCATGATCTTCGCACCTACTTTGCCGATATAAGCTTCCGGTACGGTAAATACATCACCGTAAATGCTGTTAAAACGCTGTGCAATATCTCTGGTAAGTTCCAGATGCTGCATCTGGTCTTTTCCGACCGGAACCACATCTGCCTGATAAAGCAGGATATCTGCTGCCATCAGAACCGGATAAGTAAACAGCCCTGCATTGATATTATCTGCATGCTTTGCAGATTTATCCTTAAACTGGGTCATTCTGTTTAATTCACCCATATAAGTAAAGCAGTTTAAGATCCATGCCAGCTCTGCGTGGCCGGATACATGAGACTGATAGTAAATACAGTTCTTTTCCGGATCCAGTCCGGCTGCGATATACAGTGTCAGGAGTGCTCTCGCACGGCGTCTTAATTCTGCCGGATCCTGACGTACCGTAATGGAATGCATATCTACAACGCTGTAGAAGCATTCATATTCATCACTCAAAGTCACCCAGTTTTTCAGTGCTCCGAGATAATTTCCAAGGGTAAGATTTCCGGTGGACTGCATTCCGCTAAATAATACTTTCTTTCCGTTTAACATAAGTTTCTCTCCTCTATTTCTTTATACCGGCAGGATTATGGCTGCGATGGTAAAATAAACCACCAAACTCAGGGCATCGACGATAGTTGAGATCAGCGGTGCCGCCATCATGGCCGGATCCAGTTTAAAAATCTTTGCAATGAACGGTAATACACAGGCCAGAAGCTTTGACATGACTACCGTTGCGATCAGGCTCAGTCCGATAACAAGACATACCAGAGGTTCGTCCGGGTACATAATGATCAGACGGATATAGTTTGCGATTCCCAGGATCGCACCAACGATCAAAGATACTCTGCATTCCTTCCAGAATACCTTCCAGATATCTTTCATTTCCACATCTCCGATGGAAAGGGCACGAATGATTGTGGTACTGCTCTGGCTTCCTGCATTACCGCCCGTTGCGGTCAGCATCGGAACACAGGTGATCAGTGTCGGGAACATGGCTGTAAAGGCATCATAAGCCTCCAGGATCAATGCAGAGATCGTACTGGTAAACATTAAGATCAAAAGCCATGGAATACGGTTTTTAGCAAGTTCCAGCACGCTCATTTTCAAATATGGTTTTTCAGAAGGCAGGATCGCAGCCATCAATTCGATATCCTCTGTGGCTTCCTGTTCCATGACATCGACGATGTCATCGACTGTAACGATACCAACCAGACGTCCTTCATGGTCTACTACCGGAAGGGAAAGAAGACCGTATTTGTTAAAGGAATCTGCTACCGCTTCCTGGTCATCGGTGGTTACTGCCTGAATGATGTTGGTATCCATGATGTCTTCCAGTTTTGCTTCATAATCACTGAGCAGAAGATCCTTTACCGTAACAACACCTTCCAAATGACGCTTTTCGTCCAGCACATAGCAGGTGTAGATGGTCTCTTTATCTACCGCATTTTTTCTGATATAGGCGAAGGACTGTTCCACCGTCATATTCTTTTTCAGTCCGATGTATTCTGCCGTCATGATACTTCCGGCACTGTCATCAGGATACTGTAAAAACTGATTGATAAGTGCTCGTGTTTCCGGTTTTGCATTGGCAAGCACACGCCGGACAACCGTTGCGGGCAGTTCTTCCAGCATATCTACTGCATCATCGATGTAAAGTTCTTCGATGATCTTCTGCAATTCATAATCGGACATGCTGTTGATAATGTATTCCTGCATATCTACATCGAGACAGGCAAATACTTCTGCACCAAGCTCCTTCGGAAGAAGACGGAATACCAAAACCACCTTATCCTGTTCCACTTCCTGAATAAATTCCGCAATATCAACTTCGTTCATTTCCTCTAGGATACCTCGCAGCTTTCGGAACTTCTTTTCTTCTACTAACTGATGTAATATGCCTTCTAAATTCATATCGTATCCTCCTTCTTGCCGAAATGATTTCCATTCTGCTATCATATCACTTTTTCATTTTTCTGACAATAATTTTGTATTAGAAAACAGCCGGCACATTTCTGCACCGACTGCTCATTTTAAGATAATTCAAATTTTCCGGTATATAACTGATAGTATTTTCCATGCTGTTTTAAAAGGTCTTCATGGCTGCCTCGTTCAATGATGCGTCCCTGTTCCAGAACCATGATACACGCAGAGTCTTTGACTGTAGAAAGTCTGTGAGCAATGACAAATACGGTTCTGCCTGCCATCAGTCGATCCATACCGCTTTGTACGATCTGTTCGGTTCTTGTATCAATGCTGGAGGTTGCTTCATCCAGTACCAGTACCGGCGGATCTGCGATCGCAGCCCGGGCAATGGCTAAGAGCTGTCTTTCTCCCTGAGATAAGGTTCCGCCATCTCCGGTGATGACTGTCTGATATCCCTCCGGCAGTTTGGTGATGAAATGATGGGCATTGGCAAGCTTTGCTGCTGCAATGACTTCTTCATCCGTTGCATTTAAACGGCCGTAACGGATATTATCCATAATAGTTCCCGTAAACAAGTGGGTATCCTGTAAAACCACACCAAAGGCACGGCGAAGTTCCGGTTTCTTGATCTTATTGATGTTGATGCCGTCAATGCGGATCTTACCGTCCTGAATATCGTAGAAACGGTTTAACAGGTTGGTAATGGTGGTCTTTCCGGCTCCGGTAGAACCTACAAAAGCAAGCTTCTGTCCCGGTTCCGCATACATAGTCACATCATGGAGCACGATCTTATCATCGGTATAACCAAAGTCTACACCGTCTAAGGTCACATCCCCCTTCATCTGGGTGTAAGTCAGGGTTCCGTCGTGATGCGGATGCTTCCAAGCCCAGGTTCCGGTTCTTTCTGTACATTCTTCGATGGTTCCGTCCTCATGAACCTTACATCTGACAAGGCTTACATAGCCTTCATCTTCTTCCGGCTTTTCGTCCAGAAGTTCAAAGATACGTTCTGCTCCGGCAAGCGCCATAACGATGGAGTTAAACTGCTGTGCCACCTGGGAGATCGGCTGGTTAAAGCTCTTTGCCAGCTGCAGGAAAGAAGCCAGCGCACCTAAGGTCAGGCCGCCGAATCCGTTAATGGCAAGTAAAGAACCTGCGATCAGAATGACTACATAGTTGATATTTCCGATATTGGCGTTGATCGGCATTAAAATGTTTGCAAAGATATTCGCACTTTTGGCTGTTTCAAATAAATTGCTGTTTAATTCATTAAATTCTTCTTTTGTCTGTTCTTCGTGACAGAATACCTTTACGACCTTCTGACCGTCCATCATTTCTTCGATGTAACCATTGGTCTTACCTAAGGCATTTTGCTGTGCTACGAAATATTTGGCTGACTGTCCGCCGATCTTTCCGGAAACCTTCAGCATGACAAATACCCCAAGGATTACCAAAATTGTCAGCGGAATGCTTAATACCAGCATGGAAATAAAAGTGCTGACTAAGGTAATTCCTGATGAAAACAGGTTCGGGATACTCTGGCTGACCATCTGGCGTAAGGTATCCGTATCGTTGGTGTAATGGCTCATGATATCCCCATGCTGATGGGTATCAAAATATTTGATCGGCAGGGTTTCCATGTGGGCGAACATATCGTCACGGATGCTCTTTAGCACTCCCTGTGACACATACATCATGATCAGGTTATAAGCATAGGTACAAATGATACCGATCACATAGATACATGCCAGCGTTAGCAGAGCTTCGAGCAGCGGCTGAAAAGTCTGTACCCTTCCGTCCAGCATCGGCAGAATATAGTCATCAATGAGCTGTTTCATAAACAGGGTTCCGATTACCTGTACTACAGAGCTGATGGCAATACATACCAGCACGATCAGGTATCTGAATTTATAGCGTTTCATAATATAACCAAGAAGTCTCTTTAAGGTCTTCATCGGTGTTTTGCTTTTTGGTCCTCCCTGAGGTCCTCTTCTTCCTCCCATTGGCGGCATTATTCTTCAGCTCCTTTCTTCTGTAATTCGTAAATATCACGATAGATTTCATTATTCTTTAACAGTTCATCGTGGGTTCCGAATCCGTTTACTTCGCCCTGATCTAATACCAGGATATGATCTGCATCTTCCACAGAGGAAATACGCTGTGCAATGATGAGTTTTGTAGTATTCGGAATTTCCTCACGGAAAGCTTTTCTGATCTTGGCATCCGTTGCAGTATCTACTGCACTGGTAGAGTCGTCTAAGATCAGGATCTTTGGTTTCTTTAACAAGGCTCTGGCGATACAGAGTCTCTGCTTCTGACCGCCGGAAACATTGGTTCCGCCTCGCTCAATCTTCGTTTCATACCCATCTGGGAAGCTTTCTATGAAATCTGCTGCCTGAGCAAGTTCACAGGCATGTTTTGCTTCCTCTAAGGTTGCATTTTCATTTCCCCAGCGAAGGTTTTCTAAGATTGTTCCTGAGAATAAGACATTTTTCTGTAATACCATGGAAACTTCATTACGAAGAACTTCAATATCATAGTCTCTGACATCCACACCGCCTACTTTGACGGTACCTTCTGAAACATCATAAAGTCTCGGGATCAACTGTACCAAGGTCGATTTAGAGCTTCCTGTACCGCCGATGATACCGATAGTCTCGCCGGATTTGATATGGATATCCACATTTTCCAGAACATTTTTATCTGCTTCTCCACTATAACGGAAGGATACGTTTTCAAAATCGATGGATCCGTCTGCAACTTCCATCTTTGGAGCTGCCGGATTGGTAATGGTGCTTTCTTCGTCCAATACTTCAATGATACGGTCTGCAGAGGTTTTTGCCATGGTCAGCATAACGAAGATCATGGAGATCATCATTAAGCTCATCAGTACCTGGGAAGTATAGGTAAACAAACTCATTAAAGTACCAGTGGTCATGGTTCCCCCAACGATGCTTTTTGCACCCAGCCAGGAGATCAGTAAGATACAGCTGTACATGGTAAGCTGCATGATCGGGCTGTTCATAACGATGAGTTTTTCTGCAGAAATGGACAGGTCACGCACATTTGCGGACTGCTGATGGAATTTGTCTGTTTCATGCTGTTCTCTGACATATGCCTTTACCACACGGATTCCAGCTAAGTTTTCCTGAACACCGGCATTTAAAAGGTCATACTGTTTGAACATTTTTCTAAATTTCGGGAAAGTCTTGCTTACAATGGTTCCTAAAACCACTCCTAAAAATAACAATGCCACCAAAAAGATCCATGAAATGTTTGGCGCCAATTTGATACACATAAATAAGGCAAACAAAAGTGTAAACGGCGCGCGCACACAGATACGGATCATCATCTGAAATGCCTGCTGTACGTTGGTTACGTCTGTGGTCATTCTGGTAACCAGACCTGCGGTGGAAAATTTATCGATGTTTGAGAAAGAAAATTCCTGAATCTTTTCAAACATTGCTTTTCTTAAGTTTCTGGCAAATCCATTAGATGCAATGGCTGCATATTTTCCGCACAGAGCACCTCCTGCTAAGGAAATGAATGCTACGACTAACATGAGCAATCCCATTTTTAATACATAGCCCATGTTTCCGGTATTGACACCATTGTCAATCACTTCTGCCATCAAAAGCGGCAGGATTACTTCCATTGCCACTTCCAGAGCGATACATAGCGGCGACAGAAGTGCTTCTTTTTTAAATTCCCCTATGTAGACTGCGAGTTTTTTAATCATTTTTTTCCTCCTCACTGTGATATAATTCTATTACTTTCTGATCGATCCGGTTCATATAATCCAGAAATGTCAGAAATTCTTCTTCTGTAAATACAGACCGTATTTCCTGCTCCACTTCCATAAGTGTCTGATAAATACTGCACTGCAGTGCTTTTGCATTCTCCGTCAGCACCAGTTTTTTTCTTCGTGCATCTCCCGGTACCCCTTCCCGAAGGATCAGCTCCTTCTTTTCCAATGTCTGCAATACGCTGGTTACCGAAGAACGATTGATGCGGAAAACATCTTCAATATCTCTTTGAAATGCACTTTTTCCCTCATCTTCTATGCGCCTTAAATATCCCAGGATCCTGATCTGTATACTGGTCAGTCCATTCACTGAAGCTGCCAGATCAACATAATAACGCATATTCTTGCTTACGTCCAGAACACATTTTACCGGCGCACCGCCATGTTCTGTGGCCCAGATCTCTTTTCGATTGTATTTTCTATTCATTTCTTCTCCCAAAAATGTTTGATTTCAAATTGTTTGATTTCGAACAATTCTTAGTATACATAAAAAGACAGCCTTTGTAAAGACTGTCTTTCAAAAAATTTATTCTTTATCCATCGCGACTCTTTCAATGTGCATTGCCAGATAACCAATCTCTACTTCATCAAGAGGCGTATCCCGGTGCAGCTGCTTTTCCAGCTGTCTGCATACAGTTACCGCCATATTGAAGGATTTCGGAAATTTGACAGACATATAGTCGTTCATGTTTAATTTCAGTTTTTCGCCCTTTATAGAGCGGGCAACCATATAGCGGATATGGTTCATGAGACGGTTATAGGAAAGAGACATGACATCGATGGTCTGTCCGGTTTCTTCCTCGATCATGCGGACACATTCCCTGACTGCAAGAGCAATCTGCATGGACAATGCCACGTTTTCATCATCAATGGCAGAATGAATGTGCAGGGCAAGATAACCCACCTCATGTTCATCAATGCGCACCTGCAGCATATCCCACAAAATATCCTTTACACATTCTGCAGTCTTATATTCCATATGAAAAAGAGCACGAATGTCCGCAGTCAGGGGATTGCTGATCTGCTCATTGGCACGGATCCGCTGAACGGCAAAGGCAATATGATCTGCCATCGGGAAAAGAATCCTTCGGTCAATCTTCCCAAAAACTTCCTCGCTTTTGGCAAGTACCTTTCCCGCAATTTCTAAATAGACCGGATCGATCCCCTTGATCAGATCCATGGCTTTTCCACGCTCTGTCTGCTCCTGCAAAGAATACACACTGCATTCCCTGTCCACCGGCAGTTCAAAACGCTCGCTGACTTTTTTTCCAAAGCCGATGCCCTTTCCGATCAAAAGGTACTCCTGATTATCCTCCATAGAAACTGCGATCAGCGTATTATGATTCAACGCTTTTCCTACTCTGTACATTCTTCTCCCCCGCAAATTTGCTTAGCTTTCGTAAATATCTACTGCAAATAATGGCTCGCCGACTTTAATCTCACCTGTTTTGAGCAGGCGGACTTTCTGATGATCTTCCAGTTCTGTGCAAAGAACCGGTGTTGCTAAGGACGGTGCATGTTCTTTGACAAATGCTACATCTACCTTCATCAGCGGATCACCCTTCTTCACGTGATCCCCTTCTTTCACCAGCGGCTCAAAGCCTTCTCCATTTAAGTTGACTGTATCAATGCCGATATGGATCAGCATTGAAATTCCGGATTCTGTCTGGAATCCAAGTGCATGTTTTGTTCCGAAGATAAAGCATACTTCACCATCTTCCGGTGCGCATACCATACCGTCTTCCGGGAGAACCATTGCCCCGTCCCCCATCATACGGCCTGCAAATGCTTCGTCCGGTGTTTCAGAAAGATCTGCTGCTACACCGTTTACCGGACTTGAGATTACGATGGTGCGTACAGCATTTCCGGCAACTCCTGCTTCTTTCGCTTCCTCTGTCTGCACTTCCTGTTCCGGAATATATTCTTCATTTGGAGCTGTTTCCAAATATTCTTCTAAGTTAGATTTTACCACAGCAACCCTCGGTCCGTAAATAACCTGAACGCCATTTCCTTTGTGTACCACGCCGGAAGCACCGGTTGCTTTTAATGTTCCATCATCTACCAGTTCCGGTTTATATACTGTACAGCGAAGTCTGGTCGCACAGCAGTCTACGTCAGAAATATTTTTCTTTCCGCCAAGGCCACGGCAGATTGCAGCAGATAATTCGTCTTCGTTTGCTGCTTCTCCGGCTTTCTTTGCATTTACGTCACTTCTTGTATAAAGCTTCACTTCTTCGCCGTCATCACGACCCGGAGTTTTTAAATCCATCTTCTTAATTAAGAAGGAGAATAGCAGATAATAAACGATGAAGTAAACCACACCAACGATCACGATCCAGATCCAGTTTGTCTTTGCATTTCCCTGCAGAACACCAAACAGGAACATATCAATGAGACCGCCGGAGAAGGTCATACCTACACCAACATTGAAAATGTGCATCAGCATATATGCGGCACCTGCAAAAACACAGTGGATCACATAAAGTAACGGAGCTACGAACAGGAAAGTAAATTCCAGGGGTTCTGTAATACCTGTCAGCATGGAAGTAAATGCTGCGGAAAGTAAAAGACCTGCAACCACTTTTTTCTTTTCCGGTTTTGCACATTTGTACATGGCAAGTGCTGCTCCCGGGAGACCAAAGATCATTAATGGGAATTTACCGGCCATAAATCTGGTCGCTGAAACTGCATACTGCTGTACCGTCGGATCTGCAAGCTGTGCAAAGAAAATGTTCTGTGCACCTTCTACCAAACGTCCGCCAACTTCCATGGTTCCGCCAAGGGCTGTCTGCCAGAACGGAAGGTAAAATACGTGATGTAAGCCGAATGGAATGAGCGCACGTTCCATCAGACCGTATACCCATGTCCCGAAGTAACCGGATTCCATAACGATTCCGCCGACTGCGTAGATTCCCTGCTGAACGATCGGCCATACATAGAACATCAAAATACCGACTGCTACGTAAGTCAGGCCGCTGACGATCGGCACAAATCTTGTTCCGCCGAAAAAAGAAAGCACCTGCGGAAGCTCGATCTTATAAAATCTGTTATGAAGGGCTGCAACGCCAAGACCTACAATGATACCGCCGAATACACCCATCTGCAGAGAAGTGATTCCGCATACGGAAGCAGTTGCACCGCTTAACATGGATTCCACACCGCCGTTACAAGAGATCATTGCGGAAATGGACGCATGCATGATAAAGAATGCAATGGCTGCAGATAATGCTGCAACCTCTTTTTCCTTCTTCGCCATACCAATGGCAACACCCATAGCAAAAATGATCGGCAGATTTGCAAATACAATGTCACCGGCCTGGCTCATTACTGTCAAAATGGCATTGATAAAGGTTCCAGGTCCCATGATATCAATGAGTCCATAGGTACGAAGTACGGTTTCATTGGTAAAAGAACTACCAATTCCAAGCAACAGTCCTGCAACCGGCAGGATTGCGATCGGGAGCATGAATGAGCGTCCCACACGCTGCAATACACCAAAAATTTTGTCTTTCATGACAATTCCTCCTGTTTTTCCGAATGCTCTGTGCGTTTTTTGGCATAAAAAAATAGACACCAACCCCACACAAACATTCTAAATAAAATTATTTAAAAATATTCATGCATAGTTAATGCCTGCCTACCAGTAACATACTATAT
>CAZOJX010000038.1:0-15201 GCA_964580255.1 uncultured Lachnoclostridium sp.
AAAATATCCGTGACTGGTGTATTTCCAGACAGTTATGGTGGGGACACAGAATCCCTGCATACTACTGTGACGAATGCGGTGAAATGGTAGTTTCCAAAGAAGCACCGGATAAATGTCCGAAATGCGGCTGCACTCATATGACACAGGATCCGGATTCCTTAGATACCTGGTTCTCCTCAGCATTATGGCCGTTCTCAACTCTGGGCTGGCCGGAAAAGACAGAAGATCTTGAATATTTCTATCCAAACGATGTTCTCGTAACAGGATATGATATTATCTTCTTCTGGGTAATCCGTATGGTATTCTCAGGCTACGAACAGACCGGAAAATGCCCGTTCCACCATGTATTGATCCATGGTCTGGTACGTGATTCCCAGGGACGTAAGATGAGTAAATCCCTCGGAAATGGTATCGATCCATTGGAAGTCATCGATCAGTACGGCGCAGATGCTCTTCGTTTGACACTGATCACCGGAAATGCACCGGGTAACGATATGCGTTTCTACTGGGAAAGAGTAGAAGCTTCCAGAAACTTTGCGAACAAGATCTGGAATGCGTCCCGTTTCATCATGATGAATGAAGAAGGACAGGAAATTCCGGAAACCATCGACCTTTCCGCATTGACCAGTGCAGATAAATGGATCCTTTCCAAAGTAAATTCCTTAGCGAAGGAAGTTACTGCAAACATGGATAAATTTGAACTCGGTATCGCAGTTCAGAAGATTTATGACTTTATTTGGGAAGAATTCTGTGACTGGTACATTGAAATGGTAAAACCTCGTCTCTACAATGACGAAGATAAGACCAAAATGGCAGCTCTCTGGACCTTAAAGACGGTTCTGAAGAATGCATTAAAGCTGCTTCACCCATATATGCCGTTCATCACAGAGGAGATCTTCTGCAATCTGTGCGAGGAAGAATCAATTATGATCTCCCAGTGGCCGGAATTTAAAGAAGAATGGAGTTTTGCAGAAGAAGAATTTGCTGTTGAGACCATTAAAGAAGCAGTTCGTGCGATCCGTAATGTCCGTACAGGCATGAACGTACCGCCAAGCAAAAAAGCAAAAGTATTTGTGGTATCTGAGAACGAAAAATTAAGAAAGATTTTCGAAAATGGTCACATTTTCTTCGGAAGTTTAGGCTATGCTAGTGAAGTTACCGTACAGTGCGACAAAACAGGCATTGCAGAAGATGCAGTTTCTGCGATCATTCCTGAAGTTGAGATTTGTATGCCGTTTGCAGAACTGGTAGATATTGAGAAAGAAGTGGAACGTCTCAAAAAAGAAGAAGTACGTCTGCAGAAAGAGCTTGCACGTGTAAATGGAATGCTCAGCAATGAGAAGTTCGTAAGCAAGGCTCCACAGAGCAAGATTGATGAAGAAAAAGAAAAACTTGCAAAATATACACAGATGATGGAGCAGGTAAAATTAAGACTTTCTCAGCTGGCATAAGCTTAGTATGAGGAGAATTTATGAAAAGAAAGATTAGAACGGCGGCAGAGAAGTTCTCTGCCCCTTTCCGTAAGATTGGCAATGCAGTAAGCAGACCGTTTCGTCTGTTTTACGAAAAGCATCAGACCGGCATTGAAAGGACAGTCAGGATCCTGAATAAATATTCCCTGTTGTTTCATGCCATCGGTGCAATGATCCTGGAACTTTTGATCGAAGGATTTTCCAGACATTCCATGGTCGCAGGAATCAAATTTATGGCGGAGAGTCCGCTGGTATTTTTGTATAATTCCCTGTTGATCTACATGACCCTGATGGTGGTATATCTGTTCCGCAGAAGGGCTGTATTGCGTCTGGCAATCGCAGGAATCTGGCTCTATGGCGGTTACATGAATGGTACCGTTTTGAGCAATCGAGTGACACCGTTCACCGCACAGGATATTAAACTTTTAGAGGATCTTGCAGATATTCTGGATAAATATATGTCCCCGGATAAGCTGCTGATGAATGTGCTTCTGGTTGTGGCCGCCCTTGGTGCTTTATATCTGTTATGGAAAAAAGGACCGAAATATCAGGGAAAGATTCACTATGTAAGAAATCTGGCAGGACTTTTGGCAGTGATCGGCATCTTTGCCGGCTGCACGACACTTGCTTTGGAGCACAGAGTGCTGTCCTCTTATTTTGGAAATATTGCCTTTGCTTATCAGGATTACGGTTTCCCGTACTGTTTTAGCTGTACTTTGGTAGGAACCGGAATCAACAAGCCTTATGGCTATAGTGAAGAAGCCATCGAAGAACTGACTGACTGGGAAGAAGAAGTTCCGGAGACGCTGCCAAATATCATTTTTGTACAGCTGGAATCATTCTTTGATGTACAGACAGTGGAATATTTGAAATGCTCAGAGGATCCGATTCCATATTTCCGTTCCCTGATGGAAAATTATTCCTCCGGTGCTTTTAAGGTGCCGTCAGTAGGAGCCGGAACGGCAAATACGGAGTTTGAGACCATTTCCGGAATGAACATGCGTTATTTCGGGCCGGGAGAATATCCACATAAAACAATCCTGAAAAAAACAACCTGTGACAGTGTTCCGTATGCCTTAAGAGATATCGGCTACAACACCCATGCGATCCATAACAATAAGGCAACCTTCTACAGCCGTGTAGATGTTTTCCCGAATCTGGGATTTGAAACCTATACGTCGAAGGAATATATGGATATTTCCAATCAGACACCAAACGGCTGGTTAAAGGACGAGGTGCTGGTTAAAGCAGTGACAGATTGTCTGGAGTCTACGGAAGGTCAGGATTATGTATTCACCATTTCTGTACAGGGACATGGAGATTATCCGAAAAAGAAGGTTTTAGAGGATCCGGTCATTACCGTCAGCGGATCACCGACGAAGTCAAAAAACAATCAGTGGGAATATTATGTAAATCAGATTCATGAGATGGATCAGTTTGTACAGGATTTGATCGAGGCAGTTGATGCTCTGGGAGAAGACAGTGTGATCGTATTTTACGGCGACCATCTTCCGACCATGGATCTTACTGAGGAAGATGTAACCAACCGTTATCTGTTTGACACCTCTTATGTGATCTGGGACAATATGGGACTTTCCAAACAGGATCAGACCCTTTGTGCATACCAGATCGGTGCAGAAGTGCTGAATCAGCTGGGAATCCATACAGGAACCATGGTACAGTATCATCAGAACCGGAGAGGAACCAGAGATTATCAGTATGATATGCAGATGCTGCAGTACGATATGCTCTATGGAGAGGCCTACAGCTACGGTGAAGAAGGCCGCCATGAGCCGGTAGATCTGGAAATGGGAATTATTGACCAGATCATTGACCGGGTAGTGCAGATTGAGGACAAGGTATATGTGTTTGGTGAAAACTTTACGACACAGAGTAAGATTCATGTAAATGATGAATTTTATTCGACAGGATATATCAATGACCACCTGATCCGGGTAAAGGATCTGATCTTAAATGATGGGGACGAAGTGTCCATTAAACAGCTGGCACCGAACAAGCGGGTGCTTAGTGAAGAAATGTCGATGATTTATCATACACCGACACCATAAAAATGTTGATTTTTCATAAGCTGGTGCGTATGATGGAATTGTGTGAAAAGTGAAGCAGAACTCTTTTGGAGGAAATAAAATGATCAATTTTGAAGAAGAACTGAAAAAATTTTACCCTAGCTTGGAAATTGAACAGATTGAAGATAACATTCACAATAAAAATCTGACAGATATGGTAGATCTGATGGAAGAAATGGTGAAAGAAACAAAGGAACGTCATTAGGAGTTTGAGACGATGAATTGTAATAAATGCGGAGCAACATTGACCAACAGTGATTTTTGCAATCAGTGCGGCACCAATGTAAAGGTATATAAAAAGCTGATCTCAACTTCCAATGCGCTCTATAACCGGGGATTGGAGCGGGCGAAAGTTCGTGACCTGACCGGTGCAAAGGAAGATTTAAAGAACAGTTTAAAGGTGTATAAAAAGAATATTCCGGCGAGAAACCTGCTTGGTCTGGTCTATTTTGAGATGGGCGATGTGGTAGCAGCCCTTTCCGAATGGATCGTCAGCAAAAACTATCAGCCGGAAAATAATGTGGCAGATACTTATATCGAAGCGGTACAGAAAAATGCCGGAAAGCTGGATGCTTATAATATCGCATTGAAAAAGTATAACCAGTCCTTGTTATATGCACGACAGGGCAGCCTGGATCTGGCGATCATTCAGCTGAAAAAAGTATTGTCCATTCATGAAAAATTCATATCGGCGCATTTATTACTGGCTCTTGTGGCGATTCAGTCCAATCAGATCGAGCTGGCAAGGCGGGAACTGAAAAAGGTTCTTCACATTGACCGTGGAAATGTCATGGCTTTAAATTATTTTAATGAGACAGATCTTCTGCGCGGAAAGAGTGCAGACAGACGGTCAGCAAGCATCAGCAAAGATGCGGTTTCCTACACAAGCGGAAACGAAACCATCATTCAGCCGAAAACCGTACAGGAAACCGGCAGCCGGAATGTGGTTCTGGATATTTTATTAGGTATGGTCATTGGGCTTGCAGTCTGCTGGTTTGTGCTGGCACCTGCTAAGATCCAGTCAGCCAATAATACAGCTAACCAGCAGGTAATTGAATACAGCGACCAGCTGGAGGCAAAAACAGCAAGTCTTGAAGCAATGCAGGATGAACTGGACATGGCGAAGCTTGCAAAAAGCTCTGCAGAAGCCAAGGCGAAGGAAGCAGATGAAAAAGCAGCAGCCTATGATGCTCTTTTTGAAGCTAAACAGCTGGCTGAAGAAGCAAAGTATGAAGAAGCAGCGCAGGCTCTTTCAAATGTAAAGGAAGATTCCCTGGCAGAGAGTGCAAAGGAAATTTACAATTCCGTCAGTGCCATTGTAAACAGTACAGTGATCGATGAGTTGTACCGAAAGGGCGAAGCCGATTTTAAAGCTGGAAAGTATGAAGAAGCAAAAACGAGTCTGGAAAAGGTCATTGCTCTGAATGCGGATCATGATTATGCACTGTATTACCTGGCAAGGAGCTGCGAAAGCTTAAATGATGTGGAAAATGCGAAAAAATATTACCAGAGAGTGACCGAAGTGTTGCCGGAGACAACCCAGCGGGCACAGACAGCAAAGGCATATCTGGCAAGTCATTAACAAACAAAAGAGAAACCTGGAAGTATAGGAGACTACGCAAAAGCGTGGTCTCTTTTTTGTATGTATTTGAGTCAGGAACTTTGAAAAAGGAGGAATCAAAATGGAAAAGCTTGTACAGAAAAGAGGAACTACATTGATTGTCAGAATACCCAAGGAGGTGGATCATTGTTTTGCAGAGGAGCTGCGGGATTATCTGGATCGAAGGATACAGACGGAGAACATTAAGGAGCTGGAATTTGACTTTCAGGAGGCAGAATTTATGGACAGTTCCGGAATCGGTCTTTTGATGGGAAGGTTTCAGCTGATGCGGGCACTGGGCGGTGCGGTGTGCATCAGTCATGCGGGGGAGAGGATCAGGAAAATTCTGATCTTAAGCGGAATTCATAAAATCATTCCAATGGAGGGAATCTGATATGAAACAGGTAATGAAGCTGGAAATGGACAGTATTTCATCAAATGAAGCGTTTGCGAGAGTAGTAGTGGCGGCCTTTTTGACCCGTTTGAATCCGACAATGGAGGAAGTGGCGGACGTAAAAACGGCAGTTTCCGAAGCGGTTACCAATGCGATCATTCATGGGTATCAAAATAAAGTACATAAGATCTTTTTGGAAGCGGAGATTGAGGAGAATGTTCTGACGGTTTGCATTGAAGATCATGGTGTGGGGATTCCGGATATTCCAAAAGCAATGGAGCCGATGTATACCACCAGAGGGGATCTGGAACGCTCCGGTATGGGATTTGTTTTCATGGAGGCTTTTATGGACAGTATCCGGGTAGAGTCGGAGCCTGAAAAGGGAACCAGGGTCACGATGACCAAAAAGATCGGACAGCGCTATGGAAGCGACCTTTGATCTGATCCGGCGGTCACAGGACGGAGAGAAAGAAGCAAAGGAACAGTTAGTAAAGCTGCATTCCGGTCTGATCTGGAATGTGGTACGGAGATTTTTGGGGAGGGGCTATGAGGCGGAGGATCTGTATCAGATCGGTGCCATCGGATTAATCCGTGCCATTGATAAATTCGATTTTACCTACGAAGTACGGTTTTCTACCTATGCCGTCCCGCTCATTGCCGGAGAAATCAAGCGGTTTCTCCGGGATGACGGAATGATCAAGGTCAGCCGCAGCTTAAAGGAAAATCAGTGGAAGATCAAAAAAGGAGCAGAGCTTCTGGGACAGGAGTTGGGCAGAGAACCGACGGTGGAGGAGCTGGCAGCAAAGTTATCCATGGAACCGGAGGAAATCATGCTCTGTATGGAAACAGTTGTGGAAGTGGATTCTATGGATCAGAGCATTTACGGAAAGGACGGGAAAGAGATTTTTTTAAAGGACAGGCTTGCATCGGAAAAGAATGAGCAGGAGGAACTGGTGAACCGGCTCTTTTTGCAGCAGCTGTTGGGTTCTTTGGAGGAAAGAGACAGGCAGCTGATTTTTCAGCGATATTTTGAAAATAAAACACAGACAGAGGTGGCACAAAATCTGGGAATCAGTCAGGTGCAGGTCAGCCGGCTGGAAAAAAGAATCCTGCGGAAGCTGAAAGAACTTGTATAAGAATTTGCATTTTTTCAAACACTAAAGACAAAGGTTGGTGAGAAATATGAGAAAAAATAATGTTTATGCCCTGACGCTTTTGCTTTTGCTGCTGTTTTTCTGGCTGGGATATCTTTATCTTACGGAGTATCTTCCGGCAGAATATGAAAACGGTACCTTTGTAGAACTTCCAAAGGAAGAAAATGCAAAAGAATCGGAGGCTTTTGCATGAGCAGAATATTGTATTTAAAGATTGAACAAAGTGTACAAGTCCCCAGGGAGAATGTTCGGCTTGGAGACATTGCGGTGATGGAATGTACAGACAAAACAGTGGTAGACCGGCTGAAAACAGAGAAGCTTTTGGAGGTAGGGAAGGATCCCGATCAGCGAAAGGTGGTTTCTATCCTGCTGGTAATTCAGAAGATTCATGAAATCTATCCCAATCTGGAAGTTCAAAATCTGGGAGAAAGCGATTTTATTGTTTGCCTACAGCCCAAAAAGCAGCCCGGAGGGATCGTTTTTGGAAAGGTGCTGACGGTTTGTCTTCTGACCTTTTTTGGTTCGGTCTTTTCCATGATGACCTTTAATGAAGATGTCAGTGCTCTGGACAGTTTTCGGAAAGTCTATACCTGGGTAATGGGAACAGCGCCGGAAGGGGCTACGATCCTGGAACTAAGCTATTCCGTGGGAGTCAGCGTGGGAATTATCGGATTTTTTAATCACATTGGGAAAAAACGCCTGACTCCGGAACCATCGCCGGTGGAAGTGGAAATGTCCGGTTATGATAAACAGGTGGATACAACACTGATCCAGTGGGAAGGCAGAAAGGGGCAGGAAAAAGATGTGGATTAGGAAGCTTTTTCTGACGGTCTTTGGCTTTGGAGCCGGGATTGCCCTGGCAGGCGGATTTTTTGCATTGTTGATCGCCCTGGGAATCATTTCCAGATTCGCCCATCAGACCAGAACAGGCCCATATTTATGGTTATACGAAATGACAACTGCTGCAGGCGGCATTTTTGGAACTATGTGGTACCTGTATCAATGGCCGATTCCTATAGGAAAAGCCGGACTCGGAATTTACGGAGCGGCAGCAGGAATCTTTGTAGGTGCCTGGGCGATGGCGTTGACCGAGATCATTGATACGATTCCTATTTTTATGAGAAGGATCTATCTGAAAAATGGTCTGACGGCAATTGTCTGGTCGCTGGCCATCGGACATACGGCAGGTTCCCTGCTCCACATTTTTTTGTGGGGCTGATCCGGGGACGGAAAAGAAAGGAGAGTCAGAATGGAAAAAACAGAGGAACAAAAAAGGATTGAACAGGAATACGGGGAAAAGGTAAAACAGTATACGCCGACCCATTGTCTGCCAAAAGAAATGCTGAAGGCTTTTTTGGTGGGCGGGATCATCTGTTGTATCGGGCAGGCAATCACGGAGGCTTCTATGGCTTATGGGCTTTCAAAGGACGATGCAGGAACGGTGTGCACCATTGTGCTCGTTCTGCTCAGTGCGCTTTTGACCGGCTGCAATCTTTACCCGAACATTGCAAAATTCGGCGGTGCAGGCGCGCTGGTGCCGATTACCGGATTTGCCAATTCTGTTGCAGCCCCGGCCATAGAGTTTCAGAAAGAAGGCCAGGTTTTTGGTATCGGGTGCAAGATCTTTACTATTTCAGGGCCGGTAATCCTGTACGGGATTTTCAGCAGCTGGGTGCTGGGGGTGATCTATTGGCTGAGTACGGTTTTAAAATAAATAAGTTAAGAAAAAGAACAGGCACAGTCGGTGAAAGACTGTGCC
This sequence comes from uncultured Lachnoclostridium sp., assembly GCA_964580255.1. Classification (GTDB taxonomy): domain Bacteria; phylum Bacillota; class Clostridia; order Lachnospirales; family Lachnospiraceae; genus HGM12587. The sequence continues at coordinate 8,467 of CAZOJX010000038.1, forward strand.
TGTTTTGTGTTCTGTTTAGTGCTCCAGCACAACTCCATGGCAGATTCCCGGAATGCTCTGCCCCTCATTAAAGCTGACGGTAGAGAGCAATGCACCGGTCGGCAGAAAAAGAATTCGCTGAAATTCTCCCTGTTCCAATTTTGGCAGCAGATAGCCGGCTAAAGTGACGGCACTGCAGCCGCAGCCGGAACCGCCGGAATGGGTGTCCTGGGAATCATCATCGAAAATAGCGATTCCGCAGTCAAAATGCTTTTTTGTCAGATCATATCCTTTTTGTTTTAAAAGATCTAAGAGAAGTTCCCGCCCTACGATTCCCAGGTCACCGGTGACGATCAGGTCGAAATCGTCGGGAGTTCGTTGGAAATCCTGAAAATGCTGATAAATAGTGTCTGCGGCAGCCGGAGCCATGGCAGCTCCCATGTTCATGGAATCTTTCACACCGTAATCCATCATTTTTCCGGTGGTGATTCCGGTAATTTTAACGGTTCCCGTATCACTGACGATAAAGGCGCCGCCTCCGGTAACTGTCCAGGTTGTGGATAAAGGACGCTGACTTGCGTATTCCAGTGGATAACGGAACTGTTTTTCTGCACTGGCAAAGTGCGAGGAAGTTACTGCCAGACAATGTTTGGCATAGCCGGCAGCAACGGTCATCGCAGCCAGAGAAAGGGATTCGCCGGCAGTGGAGCAGGCACCGTAAAGACCGAACATGGGAATTTCCAGTTCCAGCATACCGAAGGAGGAGGCAATGAGCTGTCCTAAAAGATCTCCGGAGAAAAGATAGCGGATATCCTCCGGCGAAAGTCCTGCCTTTTGAAGCGCCAGTTTGGCTGCCTGTTTTTGAAGTTCACTTTCTGCTTCCTCCCAATTGTCTTTACCGAGCATGGGATCTGTCTCGATCACATCAAAACAGGTTCCCAAAGGGCCTTCCCCTTCTTTTTGTCCGACGATCGAAGCATAGCTTTTGATATACGGCGGTTTTTGAAATGCAATGCTTTGTTTTCCTTTTTTCATAATTTCCTCCCAAAAAATTACTTTCATTTAGTATTTGCTATTTACGGAAGATTATGTGACAATAAAAAATAGAAAGAAAACAGACGAGGTGACAGTATGGAAACGATTCTTGTATGTGATGATGATCGGGAGATCGTAGAAGCAATAGAAATTTATTTAACGCAGGAAGGATATCAGGTGCTGAAAGCATACGATGGAATAGAAGCTTTGGAAATGCTGAAAAGTAACGAGGTACATCTGCTCATCATTGATGTAATGATGCCGAAGCTGGACGGTCTGCGGGCAACTTTAAAGATTCGTCAGGAAAGCAGTATTCCGATCATTATTTTATCGGCAAAATCAGAAGATGCAGATAAGATTCTGGGGTTAAATGTGGGTGCGGACGATTATGTGGCAAAACCGTTCAATCCGCTGGAGCTGACAGCAAGAGTAAAATCCCAGCTTCGTCGTTATACAAAGCTTGGCAACAAAGCAGTTTCTAATGGAACCGTTTACCAGGCCGGCGGCCTGGTCATCAACGATGAATTGAAGGAAGTGACGGTAGATGGAGAATCAGTCAAGCTGACGCCAATCGAATACAATATTTTACTCCTGCTGGTGAAAAATCAGGGAAAAGTTTTTTCCATCAACCAGATTTATGAAAGTATCTGGAATGAGGAAGCAATCGGTGCGGACAATACGGTAGCAGTTCATATCCGTCATATCCGGGAAAAGATCGAGGTCAATCCGAAGGATCCCCGTTATTTAAAGGTTGTCTGGGGCGTTGGCTATAAGATTGAAAAACAGTAGTTTGGGAGAATCTATGAAACGAATTCGAATCAGCAGTGGTGTGAAAACAGCCATTGTCATTTTAAATGAAATATTTGCGTTGCTGTTGATCGTGGTGCTGATCATTTCCAGTAATTATGGGGTGAACAGCGGCTCCTGGGACGATCTGCTGACGCATCGTAATTATGAGGAGTCAGAATATTTTCGAACCCAGTCAGTCAATCAGGTGACCCGGGCGATCAGAGCGGCCGCCCGGGCAACCCGTTTTGAAAAGAATGGGGTGTATGATCCGGAGCGTTTTGTAAATATTGAAAACTATGCACAAAAGGGGATCATTACCGGAGAATATGATCAGGAAGGATTGTATTATCGTCTGGGAGATCTTTTGAACTGGGCGCAGAAGGGCTGGACCTATAGTGAAGTAAAGATTGATGAAGAAGGGTATCTGACACTGCAGCTTCAGGAATCGGCGAATACCATTTCTCTGCAGGAGGATCTGGAACATTATTTTCTTTCCTCTGATCATGAATGGAATGCCTACTATCAATATTATCAGAATGTAAGCGGTGTGCGTGATTCAGCAGCGGAGGAAATTTATACAAAACGGATTTTAAATGAAGCATATCAGCCGGAAAATTACCGAAATATTGTCAGCTATGCCACAGAAAACAATATAGATCTGGAAAGTTTGTATGCCATGATGGACAAAACCCTGGAAAATATCGTTTCTGATGTGCTTTCCTACCGGGATAATGTCAATATCTTTGATCCGGAATCTAGTAATGTGCGATATTTTCTCATTGATCGGGAACAGGAGCAGATCTATACCAATGTGAATGAGCTTAGGAAGGCATCAGAGATTGAGATAGAAGAATATGTTCGGGGCTTGGGTGCTTACTGCTGCTATGATAATCAGATTTTGTCCCTGGACGCACAGGACATTGATCTGACGGTCACAGACCTTTACGGGTATACAGAAAAATACGGTATGTCGGGCTCAGACAACTATGTGCTGTGCATGGGAATTGACACTTCTTATCCTGCATCAGATGTTCTTTCGGTAGGCCATGAACGCTATCAGAGTCTGCAGCCGATCGCCTGGCTTGCATTGCTGGCCGGTGTGACCGGAATTGTGGGTTATTTTTTGACCTTCATCTTTTTGACGGCTAAGGCAGGGGTGGATCCGGAAAAAGAAGGAATCCAGCTGAATTGGTTTGATTATTGGAAAACAGAAATCAGCGCATTGGTGATCCTGGGACTGTCATCTCTCGGCATCATTCCGCTGTTTGTGCTGGATGAATATTTTTCTTTTTTAACAAAGGAAGGACTCATAGGCTTTGTGGCCATGGGAGAAAACTGTGCCTTTTTAGCAGGCTGGTTAAGTCTTATCCGACGTGCAAAGGCAAAGAATCTCTGGGAAAACAGCGTCTGCTGTATGGCGATCAAACTGATCCGGGAAAGCTTTGCAAACAGTCAGAGAACAACCAGAGTACTGACTCTGTTTGCAGGATATCTTTTTGTGAATTTCCTTCTGCTGCAGACGGGCACATGGAAATATCTGCTGCTTTTGATTTTCCATGGAATTGTCGGAGTTATGATCTTAAAAGAATCTATTCAGGATCAGAAGCTTTTGGACGGCATGCAAAAGCTGAGTGAAGGTCAGCTGGATTATCAGTATGAGATGGACGAATTTTCCGGCTTCCGGAAAGAGTTTGCAGAAGCCTTAAACGGTGTTCATCAGGTATTTTTAAACTCCGTCATGGAGAGCATGAAGAATGAACGAATGCAGACAGATCTCATTACCAATGTTTCTCATGACATTAAGACACCGCTGACATCGATCATTAACTATGTGGATCTTTTAAAGCGGGAAAACATAGAAAATGAACGTGCAAAGGGTTATATCGAGGTTTTGGAACAGAAATCTTACCGTTTGAAGCATTTGACGGAAGATCTCGTGGAAGCTTCCAAGATCAGCTCCGGAAATATTACATTGGAATGTATGCAGATCGAGATGCAGGAAATGATCTGCCAGGCCGGAGGAGAGTTTGCGGACAAATTTGAGGCACGCGGGCTTCATCTAATCGAGAATCTTCCGCAGGAGCCCCTCTATATTCGGGCAGACGGCAGACGGCTTTGGAGGGTTTTGGAAAACCTTTATAACAATGTTGCAAAATATGCAATGCTCAACACGAGAGTTTACGTGGATTTGATCGATCTGGGAAATGAGATTAAGTTTTCCATTAAAAATATTTCCGAGCAGCGGCTGAACATTGAGGCGAAGGATCTGACAGAGCGGTTTATCCGGGGAGACATTTCCAGAAGTACGGAAGGCTCCGGTTTGGGACTTTCCATTGCCAAAAACCTGACAGAACTGCAGGGCGGTAAGTTTTCCATCTATCTGGACGGAGATCTTTTCCGGGTAACACTGCATTTTCCGAAGCTGGAGGCATTGCCGGAGGAACTGTCCATGAATGTACTGGAAGAAAATATTGAGGCGAGTCTGGAAACAGGATTTGCAGAGCCGCAGCCGGAAAATACGGAAGCTGAAATTTCCGAAGAAAAGTGATATTGTAGTTGAATTATTCCGCATTGGGTTGTATAATTGTATACAATCTATGCGGAATTTATTTTCTGCTGAAATGGAGTTAATTGGAGGAACTTATCATGGTAACGATGCTGAACAGCGGTGCATACCTTTTCAATGGTACAGAGATCATCGCAGACGATCAGGAAGCAGCTGCAAAGCTGATGGCTAAGACAGGAACTGTTCCGCAGAAGGAAGCTGCGAAGCAGGGAACAATTGCTTATGGAATTTTAAAAGCTCACAATGTTTCCGGAAATATGGAAAAATTGCAGATTAAATTTGATAAATTAACTTCTCACGATATTACCTTCGTGGGGATCATTCAGACAGCAAGAGCTTCGGGAATGGAACGTTTTCCGGTGCCTTATGTGCTGACCAACTGTCATAACAGTCTTTGCGCAGTTGGGGGAACCATCAATGAAGATGACCACATGTTTGGACTGACCTGTGCGAAAAAATACGGCGGCGTGTATGTACCGCCTCATCAGGCTGTTATTCACCAGTTTGCCAGAGAAATGCTGGCAGAGAGCGGAAAAATGATTTTAGGCTCTGACAGCCATACCCGTTATGGTGCATTGGGAACCATGGCTATGGGAGAAGGCGGTCCGGAGCTTGTAAAACAGCTTTTAAATAAGACCTATGACATCAATATGCCGCAGGTAGTCGGTGTTTATTTAACCGGAGCACCGGCAAAAGGGGTAGGCCCTCAGGACGTAGCGTTGGCGATCATCGGCGCAGTGTTCCAGTGCGGTTATGTAAATAATAAGGTGATGGAATTTATCGGTGACGGTGTAGCAAATTTAAGTGCAGATTTCCGTATCGGAATCGATGTTATGACCACAGAGACCACCTGTCTTTCTTCTATTTGGAAAACTGACGAAAAGATTCAGGAATTTTATGCAGTTCACGGACGTGCAGATGCTTATAAAGAATTAAATCCGGAGAAAGTGGCTTATTATGACGGCATGATCGTGGTAGATTTATCCAAGATCAAACCAATGATCGCCATGCCGTTCCACCCAAGCAATGCTTATACCATCGAGGAAGTCAATGCCAACCTTTTGGACATTTTGGCAGACTGCGAAGCCAAGGCAAAGGTTTCCTTCGGGGATCAGGTAAACTTCTCCTTAAGAGACAAAGTGCGTGACGGCAGATTATATGTAGATCAGGGTGTCATTGCAGGCTGTGCCGGCGGCGGATTTGAAAATATCTGTGCCGCTGCAGACATCTTAAAGGGCAGAAGCACCGGATGTGACGAATTTACCTTAAATGTATATCCTGCAAGTATGCCGGTTTACATGGAACTGATCAAAAACGGTGCAGCAGCGAAATTAATGGAAACAGGTGCGGTACTGAAAACTGCATTCTGCGGTCCGTGTTTCGGTGCCGGAGATACACCGTCTCATAACGGATTGAGTATCAGACATTCTACAAGAAACTTCCCGAACAGAGAAGGATCTAAGATCCAGAATGGCCAGATCGCATCGGTTGCATTGATGGACGCACGTTCCATTGCAGCTACTGCAGCCAATAAGGGATATTTAACCTCAGCTACAGACTTAGATGTAGAATACAGCAATCCAAAATATCATTTTGATTCTGCAATCTATAAAAACCGTGTCTTTGACAGCAAGGGCGTAGCAGATCCGGATCAGGAGATCAAGATGGGACCAAACATTAAAGATTGGCCGAAAATGTCTCCATTGCCGGAAAATATGGTATTAAAGGTTGTTTCTGAGATCCATGATCCGGTAACGACTACTGACGAGTTGATTCCGTCCGGAGAAACGTCTTCCTACCGTTCCAATCCTTTAGGACTTGCGGAATTTACCCTTTCCAGAAAAGATCCGGAATATGTAGGAAAAGCAAAAGAGATCCAGAAAGCACAGAAAGCCATCGAAGAAGGAACCTGTCCTTTGGAGGCGGTAGAAGAATTAAAACCGGTGATGGAAATCGTACGATCTGTTTATCCGGAAGTTGGAAAAGGAAATCTGGGCGTGGGAAGCACCATTTTTGCAGTAAAACCGGGTGATGGTTCTGCAAGGGAACAGGCAGCTTCCTGTCAGAAGGTACTGGGCGGCTGGGCAAACATTGCCAACAGCTATGCGACCAAGCGTTACCGCTCCAACCTGATCAACTGGGGAATGCTTCCATTCCTCATCGAGGAAGGAGAATTGCCGTTTGCCAAAGAGGATTATCTGTTTATTCCGGATATTCGAAAAGCGGTAGAAGAAAAAGCATCTGAGATCAAGGCGTATGTGGTGAAGGACGGATTAAAAGAAATTACATTGAGATTGGGCGAACTGACAGACGATGAAAGAGAGATCATTTTGAAGGGCTGTCTTATCAACTATAATCGGGCATAA
>CAZOJX010000039.1:0-15121 GCA_964580255.1 uncultured Lachnoclostridium sp.
TAGTTATCCATGCTCATTTTTCTGAGCGGCCATGCAAGTGCGATCGCACCGCCAACGATATTTCCGATGGTAACGATGACCATACTGCGGAGCATTGCGCTTAAGGATAAGCCCGGAACGAGCAGGTAAGCAACAAAGAAATTTCCCATATTTGCAACACAGTGTTCAAAGCCGCTGATCACAAATGCTGCAATACATAAGATGATCATTGGGACTTTTGCGGATTCTTCTTTTAACTTAATGCCGCATAATACACCAAGACATACGAAGAAGTTACAAAGGATTGCACGGAAAAACATTACGCTGCCGGAAAGAGCCAGTTTGTTTGGGATAAAGGAAGCGTAGTAATCTGCGGTTCCGGAAGCACCGGCAAGTACAAAAATGAGTCCTAAAATGACACAGCCTACAAAGTTTCCGATGTAGCTTACGAGCCATACCTTTCCTACGTCTTTCCAGCTGACTTTTTTATCAAAAGCACCAAATGCCATGACAAAATTATTTCCGGTAAAAAGTTCTCCTCCAATCATGGAAATCAGGAGCACTGCCAGTGCGAATACGCAGGCACTTAAAAATTTTCCCCAGGCCGGTGATTCACCGGAAAAAATGTTTCCGACTACATTGGAAAAGATCATTGCGGCAATGATGAAAAATCCGGCCACGATCGCGCGCATAAAATATTTTCCGAAATTGTTGTTCAGCAGTGTGATTTTCGCTTTTGCTGCATTGGATACTTTTTGTACATCTTCATAGTTCATACAAGAATCCCCCTTTTTGACTTCGTTTATTATTTAACATTATAGCAAAGGGGGATCTGTATTTCAATTAAATTTGAGAAGGATTGTTATTTTATAAACAATTATCGATAAAAAGATAAAGTTGTCAGAAATTATTAAAGGTCAACACCTAAAAACTTCTTTGCAAGCACACCGACAAAGAAAGAAATCACGGCAACACCGATGCTGATCAGTGCCATTTCTAAAAATCTTCTGCGGAAAGGCTGGTCCTGCGCAACAGAAGTGTAGTAGGTAAATCCGGCGATGATCAAAACAACAAAAATGAGCATACAGACCAGAGCCAGCAGATACTGTTCGTTGCCAAAGATCAGGTATGGAGCAATCAGTAAAACTACAGTGATCAGGTAAGCGATACCAGTATAGGTACAGGACTTCAAAGCATCTTCCCGTCCCTCGCTTTTTGCCGCCAGAAATTCACTGGAGGCCATGGAAAAGGTTGCAGAGATTCCAAGAATCAGGCCGGAAAGGGCGATCAGGCGGGTATTCTGCATTGCAAAGGTAAATCCGGCAAGAGAACCGGTCAGTTCTACCAGAGCGTCATTGAGACCAAGAACCATACTTCCTACATACTGAAGACGTTCTTCATCCAGCATACCGAGCAGGGCACGTTCGTGTTCTTCTTCCTGCGTTTTGATAGAAATGCTTTCAGGCACTTCTTTTGCAAGCTGTTCATATTCTTCCTGGGCATGTTCTTCACCGTTTTCCATCAATTTTACGGCAAAGGTGAATCCGAGGATCCGTGCGATCAATGTGAATTTCAATACTTTTCCTTTTTCCGGTTTCATATCAATTCCGGTATATTTTTTCCAGATCTCGTTGTGAGCCCGTTCTTCGGAAGAAAGACGGAGCAGGGTCTTCTTATTTTCTTCTCCTTTGGCAAATTTTGCAATCTTTTCATAAATAACGCTTTCTGTTAATTCATTTTGCTGCATTTTTTTGATGATTGCCAAAGATGCAGCTGATACAGTTGTACTCATAAACATTCTCCTCATTTGTAATCATAGTTGTAAAATATTTTCTGTTATTATAGCTCATTTGGCCGGCTGAAACAATAGTGAAGAAAATTCCGCTTCTTATATACAAAAGAGGTGTTTTGTGGTAAAAAAGATAGAGGAGGAAGAAACATGCAGGAAATTATTATTAGAGCGGGAGCGTTTATCGCGATTATTGTATTGGGGTATGTTCTCCGCAGAATTCATTTTTTTAAAGAAAGTGACTTTACAGTTTTATCGAAGATTGCCTTAAAGATTACACTGCCAGCGGCGATCGTATCCAGCTTTTCTGGAAAAGAAATCGACCTGGCACTATTTTCGCTAGCATTGATCAGTTTGGGAACGGGAATCCTTTATATGTTTTTAATGTATGTTCTTAATAAAAAGAGAGGAAAGTCTGCACAGGCATTTGAAATGCTGAATATATCAGGCTACAATATCGGGAATTTTACCTTACCCTTTGTACATAGCTTTTTTGGACCTATGGGCGTGATCACTACAAGCTTATTTGATGTGGGAAATGCATGTATTTGCTTGGGCGGTTCTTACAGCGCTGCCTGTGTTGTGAAGAATGGAGAAAAATTTTCTATCGGAAAGAGTTTAAAAGCCCTGTCACGTTCAGCTGCTTTTGATAGCTATGTGGTAATGGTTGTGCTGACCCTTCTTCATTTGGAACTTCCGGCACCAGTGATTTCTTTTGCAGAGATTATTGCCAATGGGAATGCATTTATGGCAATGCTGATGATTGGTGTGGGATTTAGGTTGTCTGGAGACTGGTCACAGGTAGGGGCAATCGTTAGAATCCTGTCTGTTCGTTATGGAATTGCGGCACTATTGGCTTTGGGATGCTATTTTCTGCTTCCGTTTTCGTTGGAAGTACGTCAGGCACTGGTTGTTTTAGCTTTTAGTCCGATTGCTTCTTCGGCACCGGCATTTACAGAGGATTTAAAGGAAGATGTGGGATTGGCCAGTGCGGTCAACTCTGTTTCGATTATATGCAGTATAGGATTGATGGTCGGTCTTTTACTGTTCATGGCCTATTAGGAGGGAAATGTTATGACAAAACAGGACAGAAAGATTCAGTACATAACAACCACAGGGATTTTGGCTGCAATGATCACCCTTATGACGGCATATGTGTGCCATATTCCGATCGGCAGCAGCGGCGGATATATTCATTTTGGAGATGCATTGGTCTATCTGGGAGCTGTATTACTTCCGACACCTTATGCAATGGCGGCTGCAGTGATCGGAGGCGGTCTTGCGGATCTTTTGACAGCTCCTTTATGGGCTCCGGCAACGATGATCATTAAAATGCTTCTGGTGTTAAGCTTTGATCATAAATCAGCAAAAATTTTGAGTGTACGCAACATTGCTGCGCTGGTGATCGGCGGAGTGATTACCTGTCTTGGATACTTTCTGGCAGAGTATCTGATGTTTGGTGGATGGGCAGTGTTTTTTGCATCTGTTTTTCCAAATATGATTCAGGCAGCAGGCAGTGCACTGTTTTTTATCCTGATGGCAGGGGCATTGCAGAAAGTAAATTTTAAAGAAAAAATGTTTCACGAAATAAAAATGGAGAATAACAAACGATGACATTAAAAGAGATTAAAATCGGAAAAAGTGCAGTTGTAACTGCGGTGGGCGGTGAAGGCGCCCTTCGGCAACACTTTCTGGATATGGGAGTGATTCCCGGGGCAGAGGTGACCGTGGTCAAATATGCACCGATGGGAGATCCGATGGAACTTCGGATCCATGGGTATGAACTGACTCTTCGAATCGCAGATGCGGAGAAGATCCTTGTAAAGGAGATTGAAGTACCTGCAGAACATGCGAACGAAAAGGAAAAGAACAATAAGGCGAAAGCTGCACACCCAGGCCTGGGAGAGGGTGGACGTTTTCATGAAAAAGCAACGGAAAATCCTCTGCCGAAGGATACAAGGCTGACATTTGCATTGGCGGGAAACCAGAACTGCGGAAAAACAACGCTGTTTAATCAGCTGACCGGAGCAAATCGTCATGTAGGAAACTTTCCAGGTGTTACGGTAGATCAAAAGAGCGGACCAATCAAAGGGTATCCGAATACACTGGTAACGGACCTTCCGGGGATCTATTCCATGTCTCCATACAGCAGTGAGGAAATCGTCACCAGACAGTTTATTATCAATGAAAAGCCGACGGGAATTATCAATATCGTAGATGCGACCAATATTGAGAGAAATCTCTACCTGACCATGCAGCTGATGGAGCTGGATGTGCCGATGGTACTGGCTTTGAATATGATGGACGAAGTGCGGGGAAATGGCGGTGCTGTTCATATCAATGAAATGGAAGAATTGCTCGGAATCCCTGTTATTCCGATCTCAGCAGCGAAAAATGAAGGGGTGGATGAACTGGTAAAGCATGCGGTTCATGTAGCAGCTTATCAGGAACACCCGATGAGAAAAGATTTTTGTGATAAAGATGAAGCAGGCGGTGCTGTTCACCGATGTCTTCACGGAATTATTCATTTGATCGAGGATCATGCAAAAAGAGCTGAAATTCCGGTTCGTTTTGCAGCTACAAAGCTGATTGAGGGAGATGAAAGAATTCAGGCAGCCTTAAAGCTTTCCCAAAATGAAGAAGAAATGCTGGAGCACATCATTTGTCAGATGGAAGAAGAACGAGGACTGGATCGTGCGGCAGCCATTGCAGATATGCGATTTTCCTTTATTCAAAAGTTGGTTCGGGAAACAGTCGTAAAACCAAAGGAGAGTAAGGAACATGCAAGAAGCCGCAGGATCGATAAGATTCTGACCGGAAAATATACCGCACTCCCGACATTCGGTGTGATCATGGCGACAATCTTTTATCTGACCTTTAATGTGATCGGTGCGTGGCTGCAGGGAATTGTTGAGATAGGAGTAGAGGCAGTGACGGAAGCGGTAGGAAATCTGTTGGTAACGGTCGGTGTCAGTGCGCCGCTGCAGTCCCTGATCATGGACGGGATTTTCGCCGGAGTTGGAAGTGTCTTAAGCTTCCTGCCGATCATTATTGTATTGTTTTTCTTCTTATCTTTATTAGAAGATACCGGTTATATGGCAAGGGTTGCTTTTGTGATGGATAAACTCTTAAGAAAGATTGGTCTGTCAGGCAGAAGTATTGTGCCAATGCTTTTGGGCTTTGGCTGTACTGTTCCGGGGGTAATGGCAAGCAGAACGCTGCCGTCAGAAAGAGACCGTAAAATGACGATTTTGCTGACACCGTTTATGAGCTGTTCTGCGAAGCTTCCAATCTATGGATTTTTCGCCAGTACCTTTTTCCCGAAATACAGCGGCGTGATCATGATTGCGCTCTATTTTCTGGGAATTATCGTGGGAATCCTGACGGCATTGCTCTTTAAAAATACCCTGTTTCAGGGAGAAGCAGTTCCTTTTGTCATGGAGCTGCCGAATTACCGAATGCCGGGAGCGAAAAATGTTGCCAGACTTCTCTGGGAAAAAGCAAAGGACTTTTTGCAGCGTGCATTTACAGTGATTCTGGTTGCGACGGTAGCAATCTGGTTTTTACAGAACTTTAACCTTCATTTCAGCATGGTAAGCAATCCGGAGGAAAGCATTCTGGCTGTGATTGCCGGAATTGCGGCACCGATTTTTGGACCGCTGGGCTTTGGAGACTGGAGAATCTGTACTGCATTGGTTACCGGATTTATGGCGAAAGAAAGTGTTGTATCGACCTTAAATGTGCTTTTCGGAACAACAGCGGCCCTTCAGGCTGTTCTGACTCCGTCAGCAACGGCAGCCCTTTTGGTTTTCTGCCTGTTATACACACCTTGTGTTGCTGCAATCGCCGCAGTAAAACAGGAGCTGGGCGGCAAATGGGCAATTGGTGTTGTCGTGGAACAATGTGCGATCGCATGGGTCTGTGCAGCTATTGTAAAACTGTTGATGGGATTATTTGGAATTATATAATAAATAAGGATACATTTTTTGACAAAAGAGTGGTATCTTGCTATAATTAAAATAACTATGGGAATATCATGGAATAAGTGGGAGGACACATAGTGGACAAGGAAATAGCAAGAAGTATGATTTCAGAGGGCAGAACCGTTCTCGGAATCGAACTTGGTTCCACAAGAATCAAAGGTGTGCTGCTGGACGAAGCACATGAAATGATCGCACAGGGCGGTCATACATGGGAAAATCGTCTGGAAGACGGCATTTGGACCTATCACCTGGAGGAAGTTTGGAGCGGACTGCAGGCATGTTTTGCTGAATTGAAGGAAAATGTGAAAAAAGAGTATGGTGTGGAACTGGAACGCATTGGTGCGATCGGCATTAGTGCGATGATGCATGGATATCTGGTGTTTGATAAGGAAGAAAAGCTTTTGGCACCTTTCAGAACCTGGAGAAATACCATGACAGACGAAGCAGCAGAGATTCTGGTAAAGGAATTTGATCATCAGATTCCTCAAAGATGGAGCATTGCCCATCTTTATCAGTCGATTTTAGAGGATCATGATTATATCAAGGATATTCGCTACATGTGTACTCTGGCCGGCTACGTTCACTGGAAACTCACCGGTGAGAAAGTGCTGGGAGCCGACGATGCTTCCGGTATGTTTCCGATCGATATTGATACCAAGGATTTTGACGAGACAATGCTGAAAAAATTTGATGCATTGGTAGAGGCAAAGGGATATCCTTGGAAACTGCGGGATATTTTGCCGAAGGTACTTTTGGCAGGAGAAACGGCAGGTACTTTAACAGAGGAAGGCGCAAGACTTCTTGATCCTACGGGAGTTCTGCAGGCAGGAATCCGCCTTTGTCCGCCGGAAGGAGATGGCGGAACCGGTATGGTTGCCACAAACAGTGTGAAGGTACGGACGGGAAATGTTTCTGCGGGAACTTCCGTATTCTCAATGATCGTTCTTGAGAAAAAGCTTTCAAAGGTATATCCTGAGATTGATCTTGTGACAACACCGGACGGAAATCTGGTGGCGATGGTACATTGTAACAACTGTACTTCGGATCTTAATGCATGGATTGGTATTTTCCGGGAATTTTGCGATACCTTTGGTGTAGAGATGGATATGGATACGCTGTTTGGCGGTCTGTACCGAAAAGCTTTAGAGGGAGATAAGGACTGCGGCGGACTGCTGGCATACAATTATTTCTCAGGAGAGCATATTACTCATTTTTCAGAAGGACGTCCACTGTTCGTGCGTGAACAGAATTGCCGATTTAATCTGGCAAACTTTATGAGAACTCATTTATGTACTGCATTGGGTGCGATCAAAGTTGGAAATGATCTTCTGGTTGAAAATGAAGGGGTAAAAGTAGATGTGATCTATGGTCATGGCGGTCTGTTTAAAACAGAAGGAGTCGGTCAGAAGATCATGGCAGCTGCGCTTAACACGCCGGTTTCTGTCAGAAAGAGTGCTGGAGAAGGCGGTGCATGGGGAATTGCTGTGCTGGCAGCTTATATGCTGAGAAAAGAAGAAAATGAGTCATTGAGTGATTATCTGGAAAACAAAGTTTTCAAAGATGCGATCAGTACGACCATTGCTCCGGATCCGGAGGATGTAGCAGGCTTCCAGGTATTTATCGAAAGATACAAAGAAGGTCTTGCGATTGAAAAAGCAGCGGTAGAGTCTTTAAATTAGGAAGGGAATTGTTATGGAAATCTTAGAATTACAGAAAGTTGCAAATGAAGTCCGTAAGGGAATCGTAACTTCTACACATTCTGCAAAAGCTGGTCATCCGGGCGGATCGTTATCAGCAGCAGATATTTTGACTTATCTTTATTTTGAAGAAATGAATGTGAATCCACAGGATGACAAAAATCCGGACAGAGATCGTCTGGTGTTATCCAAAGGTCATGCAGCACCGGCACTTTACAGTGTTCTGGCGCAGAGAGGATTTTTCCCGGTGGAGGATCTCAAAACCCTTCGTCACATTGGTTCCTACCTTCAGGGACATCCATGTATCAATATTCCGGGGGTTGACATGTCTACCGGTTCTTTAGGACAGGGAATTTCAGCCGCTGTCGGAATGGCAATCGCAGGAAAGTTAGATCAGAAGGATTATCGTGTGTTTGCGATCCTTGGAGATGGTGAACTTCAGGAAGGCCAGGTATGGGAAGCAGCAATGCTCGCCGGACACAGAAAACTGGATAACTTGATCGTGATCGTTGATAACAACGGATTGCAGATCGACGGAAAAGTAACGGAAGTAAACAGTCCGTATCCGATCGACAAAAAATTTGAAGCGTTTAATTTTGAAGTGATTCATCTGGAAGACGGAAATGATTTTGAAAAGATTGCAGAAGCCATCGAAAAAGCAAAAGCTGTTGAGGGAAAACCGGCAGCGATCATTGCAAAAACCGTCAAAGGAAAAGGTGTTTCCTTTATGGAAAATCAGGTCGGCTGGCATGGAGTTGCGCCGAACGATGAACAGTATGCAGCAGCAATGGCTGAATTAGAGGGAGGTGCCAAATAATGTCAGAAGTAAAGAAGATTGCAACAAGAGAGAGCTATGGAAATACACTGGCGGAGCTTGGTGCTGAAAACCCGAATATCGTTGTATTAGATGCTGACCTTGCAGGTTCTACAAAGACTGGAGTATTCAGAAAAGCATTTCCGGAAAGACATATCAACTGCGGAATCGCAGAAGGAAACATGATGTCCGTTGCAGCAGGTCTTGCAACCTGCGGAAAAACGGTATTTGCGTCTTCCTTTGCCATGTTTGCTTCAGGACGTGCTTATGAACAGATCCGTAACTCAATCGGTTATCCGCATTTGAATGTAAAGATTGGTGCCAGCCACGCAGGAATCTCTGTAGGTGAAGACGGTGCTTCTCATCAGTGTATCGAAGATTTTGCACTGATGCGTGCGATTCCGGGAATGACTGTAATCTGCCCGTCTGATGATGTGGAA
Source organism: uncultured Lachnoclostridium sp. (assembly GCA_964580255.1). Lineage (GTDB taxonomy): Bacteria > Bacillota > Clostridia > Lachnospirales > Lachnospiraceae > HGM12587. Next base: position 8,703 of record CAZOJX010000039.1, read on the forward strand.
GCAAGAGCAGCAATCCGTGCGGCAGCAGACTATAACGGACCGGTTTATTTAAGACTTGGCCGTCTGGCAGTGCCTGTGTTCAATGATCCGGAAACCTATCAGTTTGAAATGGGAAAAGGTGTGGTCGTAAAAGAAGGTACTGATGTATCTATTTTTGCCACCGGTCTGGAAGTAAATGAAGCGCTGGAAGCAGCGAAGCTTCTGGAAGCTGACGGAATTCATGCAGAAGTGATCAATATTCATACCATCAAACCAATTGATCGTGAACTGGTAACTGCATCTGCAAAGAAAACAGGAAAAGTTGTGACCGTAGAAGAACATTCTATTATTGGCGGTCTGGGAAGTGCCGTATGTGAAACATTGGCAGAAACAGCACCGACAAAAGTTCTTCGAATCGGTGTCAATGATACCTTTGGGGAATCAGGTCCTGCAAATGCACTGATTGCCAAATATGGTCTTGATGCAGAAGGCATCTATCGGAGAGTCAAAGAATTTTTAGAAAAATAAAATACATGATAAAAGGCGTCTGCTTTTGCAGGCGCCTTATTTTGTATGCGAATAGCGTATAGATTCTGTAAAAATCAATCTTCCCGCTTGCTTCCCCAGAAGAAAAGTGCAACGGTACCCGGACCGGTGTGGCTTCCGATGGTAGTGCCGACAGAGTTGATTTCAACCTTACCGTTCAGTTTCGGGAAACGTTCTTCTACGAGACGGGCAACTTCCATAGCATCTTCCATACATGCGGAATTGGAAATATAACATTTTCCAGAGTAATCGAGTCCGCCGTCTGCAAATTCCTCCATTTTATCCACGATGGCATGAATGACTTTTTTCTTTGTACGGATCTTATAGCGCGGGATCAGATGACCGGTCAAATCCATATTTAAGAGTGGGCAGATATTTAAAAGACCGCCGAAAAATCCGGAAGCTTTGGAAATTCTGCCTCCTTTTACATAAAAGGTCAGATCTGTAGAGAAAAACCAGTGATGAAGCTTCAGCTTGTTTTCTTCTGTCCATGCAGCAAGTTCCTCGGCAGACATGCCCTGATCTCTTAAATCTGCCATGCGATCCATGATCAGACCGTAACCGGAAGACGCACCGAGAGAGTCGATCACGTAGATTTTTCTGTCCGGATATTTTTCCATCAGTTCTTCTTTGGCAATACGTGCGGAATTGCTTACACCGGAGATTCCGGAGGAAAGAGATACATGAATAATGTCTTTTCCTTCTTTTAAAAATGGTTCAAAATATGCCATAAATTCCTCAGCATTGATCTGCGAGGTTTTTGTGTCAGCACCATCTGCCATGGCCTGATAAAATTGCTCAAAAGGCATGGACTGACCAAGATCGTCCAGATATTGTACTCCGTCTAATTCATAATGAAAACAGATATAGGAAATATTTCTCTTTTGAAAATGTTCTTTTGCCAGATCGGCGGTAGAACAGCAGCTTAAAATATATTCGTTCATAATAACCTCCGAAACGAAATGTAGTTTTTAATACTATATAACAAATAAAGAAAAACTACAAGATAAATATTTCACAAAATTTCTGCGGAATAAACACGAAGTTCAGAGTTTATTCATAACGCAGTGCTTCGATCGGATTGAGTTTTGCGGCCTTATTGGCCGGATAATATCCGAAAAAGACACCGATCAGGACCGAAAAGGTGACGGATAAGATCATTCCGTCAATGGACGGTGTTACCGAGAATCCTAAAAGTTTGGTCGCCACTGCAGCGATGGAGATTCCGACGATGATTCCGATGATTCCTCCAATGATGCAGATTACGATAGATTCAACAATAAACTGCGTCCGGATCGAACTGTTGGTGGCACCGAGTGCTTTACGGGTTCCGATTTCCCGGGTACGTTCTGTAATGGATACCAGCATAATGTTCATCACCCCAATGCCGCCGACCAGAAGGGAAATCCCTGCAATGACCGAAATGGCAAGGGAAATCGTAGATACCATTTCTGTCAGAGAAGAAAGCATGCTTTCCATGCTGGAGGTTGTAACCTCAAAGTCCTCATTGGTTCGGTAGTAGGTGCTGTTAAAAAATGTTTCAATGGTATCGCAGAAGGAGGATGATTCTACGCCGCTGGCTGCTGCAACTGTAAAAGAGGAAAAGCCATAGGTGTTATGGGTTTCCTCCAAAGCTGCGGTCAGAGGAAGATAGATTGTGGTCGGAAGCTCAAAGGTGTCTGAGGTTCCAGCAACAGCAGAAGTTTCTTCATATTCATAAATGCCTGCAACAGCGTACTGATAATAGCGGTTGTTGATAAAAACATCAATGGTCTGACCGATGGCAGCATCATAATTTCCGGAAAACAGGGTGTCTGCCAGATCATCTGCGATCAGAACTACATGCCGTTCTTCGGTCTGGTCTCTGTCAGTCAGGGTACGGCCGCTGACAATGGTCAGATCTTCATTGGATAATGCGTCTGCATTCATACCGGTGACGGAGACACTTTCTGAGAGATTTCCGTCCTCGGCGGTGCCGTTTCCAACGGATGTGGTCAAAAACAGTCCCTGAATGCTGTCTGCATAAGTGGCACGAAATTCATCAATCATTTTTAACGAAAGATAATCGTCTTCGCTCATGGCAGTATTGCGGGAAAAACTACCAAAATCCCGTCCGGTAGAAGTGGTGTCTTCGGTACTGTTTTCTGTTCTGGAGACACTGACGGTAATGTTATTTGCACCGATGCTTTCCATAGAGGAAGTGACGGTGCCGTTGATGGAATCCCCGACAGTCATAATGGCAATGACAGAGGCAATTCCGATAATGATCCCCAGCATGGTCAAAAGCGTTCGCAGAAGATTGGAACGGAGACCATTCAGTGCCAGAAGAATATTTTCCCAAAATAAAAATTGCATGTTACTTTCTCCTTTCAGCCACAATCTGACCGTCCTGTAAGGTGACGATTCGCTGGGTTTCTTCTGCGAGCTCTTTAGAATGTGTGATCAGCACAATGGTTTTTCCCTGTTCTTCGTTAAGACGATGGAAAATATCCATGATCGTCCGCCCGGTTTCAGAATCCAACGCTCCGGTAGGTTCATCTGCCAAAAGGATTGCAGGATCGTTGCAAAGGGCTCTGGCAATGGCAACACGCTGTTTTTGTCCCCCGGAAAGTTCATCGGGCTTGTGGCTCATTCGTTCTGCCATACCCATCATTTCCAGATAGTATTCCGCCCGTTCTTTCCGTTCCTTTTTGGGAACACCTGCATAGAGCATGGGAAGCTCTACGTTTTTTAAAGCAGTTGTCCGGCTGATCAGATTATAGGTCTGAAAGACAAAACCGATCTTTTGATTTCTGATGTGAGAAAGCTCCCGATCCTTTGCATCGGCAACGGAAATACCGTCTAAAAGATAGGCTCCTTCCGTTGGTCGATCTAAAATACCGATAATGTTCATTAGCGTCGTTTTCCCGGAGCCGGATTCACCGACAATCGAGACAAATTCACCTTTTGCAATATCAAGATTGATTCCATGCAGGATTTCCAATTCGTTTTCCTGATGCTCGTAAAATCGTTTAACAATGTTTTCTAAATGGATCATAGAAGTGTTTTCCATGAGAGCACCTCCTTAAAATCCACCAGGTCCGCCGCCGGAAGGCATACCGCCGCCGTCAGGCATTTTGCCGCCTGGACGATCATTGCCGGAAGGCATCTCGGTACGGTTCATGAAGCCGCCGAAAGGAAGATTCTCGTCTTCACTGCCGGAAGGAGTGGACTGAATCATCGGAGTTGTCAGATAGACGGTCATACCTTCGGAAATCTCATCACTGAAGATTTCTGTGTAATAATCCGTTTCTAATCCGGTTTCCACGGTAATGGTTTTCTTTTCGCCGTTTACATCGGCTGTGATCGTGGCAGTTCCGTCAGGCGCAGTTGTGACCGCATCATACGGTACAGTCAGTGTGTTTTCGGATTCTTCTAAAGAAATACTTAACTTGGCGGTCATTCCTGCACGAAGGTTTTCATCCGCTTCCTGAATTGCAACTTTAATGGTGTAAGAGGCACTGCTGCTGATGGCACCCATGGAACCGCTTCCGGACGGTGCAATGGCAACATAGGTGACTTCACCGTTCATCTGCACATCACCGGTTGCATCGGTTTTAACGTAAGCAGTCATTCCCTTTTTAATAGAAGAAATGTCATATTCATCTACAGAGCAGGTAACGATAAAATGTTCATTGTCCTGAATGGTATATACATCACCGCCGGAAAAAACATTGCCTTCGGTGACATTTAAGGAAGTGATGACACCGCTCATGGCTGCTTTTACGACACAGTCATCGATCAGTTCAGAATATTCATCGATGGCTTTTTCTTCTTGAGACTCATTGATCAGCTGGTCCTCAAGAGCTTCTCTTTCTTCCTGAAGTTTCGCTTTTTCTTCTGCTTTATCATAAGATTTCCATGCAGAATCTAACTGATCCTCTGCCTGTTCTAATTTGCTTTTAGCCTGTTCCAGTACCTGCTTTGTGGAAGAAACTTCTGCCTGAGCTGAGTCGTAGTTTGCCTGAGCGGATTTATAAGCATCTTCAATGGAAAGAAGCTCGTTATAGCGGGTTGCAGCTACGTCATATTTGGATTTTGTATCATTGACAAGGTTTTCCTTGCTTGTAACCTCGGCTTGTGCATTATTATAAGCTTCTTCGGCAGAAGTATTTGTGGTGTCTTTTTCATACGTGGCCTTTTTTTCTGCAAGTGTTACCTGAGCTTTGGCCAATTCCTTTAATGCATTTTCATAGGCATTTTTTTGTTCAGTCAGAGCTGATGGGGTAGCATTCAGCTCGTCAGAGATTGCTTCATAGTTTTTCTTTGCAGCAGATAACGCAGAAGATGCTTTGTTCAAAGCTTTTTTTGCTGATTCATAATCAGTTTCAGCATCTTCACAATTTTCATCAGCCTCATTTTTTGATTTTGCGGTGTTTCTTACATTGTCGTAAGCGTTTTCTAAGGTTTCATTAGAGTTGTTTGAGGCTTCAAAAGCCTCCAGCTGGGCATTGATGGAAGCATTATGCTGTGCTTTGGTAAGCTCTTCTTCATAATCAGAAGAATCAAACTGGCAGATCACAGTGCCTTCTTCTACATAATCGCCTTCCTTGACATAAACGGCAACAACTTCCAGATCTTTCAGACTTGTATTGACGGTTTTTGTTTCGGCACTGGCGATGGTTCCGGTGGCACTGATGGAATCAGACAGGGTCTGCCTCGTGATCTGTGCTGTTTCTACAGTAAATGCAGTCTCGATGTTTTCCTTTCTCTGCTTTTTTCGTGAAAACAGCATAAATCCGACAATACTCAGAAGAATCAATATCAGGATTGCAGTAAATAAGAATCTTTTCAGTGATCCATTTTCACGGATCGTAATTTTTGATGGTGTTTTCAACACAGTTCCCTCCTCATGATACATATTGAAAAAATAATATTGGAAAAATGTGTTTATTTTGTGTTGAAACTGTGATGTGAAAATGAAAAATGCTGATCCTATTTGGACCAGCATTCCAGATCGCCGCACTTAATTGCATGAAACAGCCGTTTTTTTACACCCGGATTTTCTGCATTTAACTGCTTTAACAGATTTTTGACATATTCTCTTTTGGTGGAACCGTCCATAGGACAGGGATTTTTGGTAACCGGCAAATGCATGCGGTTTTCAAAGCCTTTGACGTCAGCTTCCGGCACATAGATCATAGGGCGAATGATGGTGAGACCGGAATCGTCCAAAACTGTGACAGGCCAGAAGGAGCAGAATCGTCCTTCGTAAAGGAGCGCCAGCAGCATGGTCTCAATGACATCGTCCATGTGATGACCGTAAGCAACTTTATTGCACCCAAGTTTTTTTGCAGCGTCATTTAGGGCACCTTTGCGCAGTCTGGAACAAAGAGAGCAGGCAGAGCCCTCTGAATTTCCGGAGGTCACGATCGTGCTGATCTTTGTAGACACAATGTGGTGTGAGACACCCAGTTCCTTGCAGAGATCGGAAATCCCGGAAAGATCAAAGCCATCATAACCTAGATCTACGCTAATCGCTGTCAGGTCAAATTTTTGCGGATAAAATTTCTGCAGGTGAACGAGCGCATAAAGAAGCGTCAGAGAATCTTTGCCGCCGGAAACACCGACTGCAATGTGATCCCCCTCCCGGATCATTTCGTATTCGTCCACTGCCTGTCTTGTATAACTCAATAATTTTTGTAATTTCATATTGTTTTCCTTTCGAATGCATTATAAATGGTAGGAGCGCAGATGTAAATAAAATTCAAAATAAAGATTCTTTGAAAATAGCTGTTGACAAAAGTGGAGAATTGAGGTAATATATCGTTTGTGTCACGTCAGTGACAGTAAACACCGTAACGGGGTGTGGCTCAGTTTGGCTAGAGCGCCTGGTTTGGGACCAGGAGGTCGCA
>CAZOJX010000040.1:0-14294 GCA_964580255.1 uncultured Lachnoclostridium sp.
TCCCTCGCCCGGATCAAGACGAAGCATAACTTCACCCAGAGATACTGCATCAAATTTACATTCATTTGCCGGTCTTAATTTTAAATCCATTATTTTGTTCTCCTTTATTATGATAATTTTTGCTATACGAACTTTTCCCTTAAGCGAGCGACTCGCAAGTTCTGATTACATTATACGGGACGGGGGAAAAAAATCCTAGTGAAACATTTGTTGTTCATATTGCGAAAATTGCGGATTTGAAAACTGTATCAGAAATCCAGAGTGCATTCTACAGGACAATGGTCGGAGCCAAGAACCTCTGTATGAATGGAAGCCCCTGTTAAATGATCTTTCAGGCATTCTGAGATCAGGAAGTAATCAATACGCCACCCAGCGTTTTTTGCTCTTGCCTGAAAGCGATAGGACCACCAGGAATAGATACCTTCTTTTTCTGGATAAAAATAACGGAAGGTATCCAGAAAGCCCCCTGCTAACAGGTGAGAAAATTTTGATCGTTCTTCATCGGTAAATCCTGCATTTTTTCGGTTGGTCTTTGGATTTTTCAAGTCAATTTCCTGATGAGCCACGTTCAGGTCACCGCAGACAACCACAGGTTTGGTTTCTTCCAGTTTCTTTAAATAGGAATAAAAAGCGTCTTCCCATTCCATTCGATAAGAAAGTCTGGCCAGTTCATTTTGCGAATTTGGCGTATAAACGGTAACCAGATAGAAATGTTCATATTCTAAAGTGATCATTCGCCCTTCTTTGTCATGAACTTCGATCCCCATGCCGTAGGAAACACTGACCGGCTCCAGTTTTGTAAAAACGGCGGTTCCGGAATATCCTTTCTTTTCTGCATAGTTCCAAAATTGATGGTAGCCGGGAAGGTTAAGGTCAATCTGTCCCTCCTGCAGCTTGGATTCCTGGATACAAAAGATATCTGCATCGATTTCCTGAAAAAAATCTAAAAAATTTTTTCCGACGCAGGCACGCAGCCCGTTCACATTCCAAGAAATAAGTTTCATGTTCTGCTCCTTTTCAACTTGCTTTTTTTATGTTATGATAATACGAAATGTTGAAAACATTATACAATGGAAAGGAAAATTTATGAAGCTTTTATTTATCTCTCTCGGATGCGATAAGAACCTGGTAGACTCAGAAGTGATGCTGGGAGAGCTTGGCAAAAGAGGATACACATTTACAGAAGATGAAACAGAAGCGGATATTATTGTGATCAATACATGCTGCTTTATTAATGATGCGAAGGAAGAAAGCATTCAGACCATTTTGGAAATGGCAGAGTATAAAGCCTCCGGCAGCTGTAAGGCACTGATCGTGACCGGCTGCCTGGCACAAAGATACAGACAGGAGATCATCGATGAGATTCCGGAAGTAGATGCGGTGCTTGGAACAACGTCCTTTGACCATGTTTGCGAGGCAATCGATGAAGCATTGCAGGGAAAATGTCTGACACAGTTTGATGATCTTCAGAAACTGGTAAGATCAGAAACACACAGAATGCTGACAACAGGCGGTCATTATGCACACCTGAAGATTGCAGAGGGCTGTGATAAGCATTGTACCTATTGTATCATTCCAAAAATCCGCGGAACCTACCGCAGTGTTCCGATGGAAGAACTTGTGGAAGAAGCAAAATACCTTGTGGAACAGGGTGTGAAGGAACTGATCCTGGTAGCACAGGAAACCACCCTTTATGGTGTGGATCTTTACGGGGAAAAGTCGTTACATAGACTTTTGAAGGAATTGTGCAAGATTCCGGGACTGTACTGGATCCGTATTCAGTATTGCTATCCGGAGGAAATTTATGAAGAACTGATCCGGACCATGGCGGAAGAACCGAAGATCTGTCACTATTTAGATCTTCCGATCCAGCATTGCAATGATGGAATCTTAAAACGTATGGGAAGACGGACAAATCAGCAGCAGCTGATCCAGCGGATCAACCAGCTGAGAGAAGCGATTCCGGATATTGCCCTGCGTACGACCCTGATAGCCGGATTCCCGGGAGAAACTCCTGAGGCCCATGAGGAAATGATGCAGTTTGTCAATGATATGGAATTTGATCGTCTGGGCTGTTTTGCTTACTCAGCAGAGGAAGACACACCGGCAGCCACATTTGAGGATCAGGTACCGCAGGAATTAAAGGAACAATGGCGTGATGAGATCATGGAACTGCAGTCTGAGGTATGTGCAGACCTTGCAGAGGAGATGATCGGGAAAGAACTTTATGTAATGGTAGAAGGCAAGGTTGCTGACGAACCGGCTTATATCGGACGTACTTACAAAGATGCTCCTGGAGTAGACGGATACATTTTTATCCAGACAGGGGAAGCATTGATGTCCGGTGATTTTGTAAAGGTGCGGGTAACCGGAGCCATGGATTATGATTTAATAGGAGAAATAGCAGATGCAAATGAATTTACCGAATAAACTGACAATTTTAAGAGTATTGATGATTCCGTTTTTTGTAGTGTTCATGTTAGGAAACATTACAGGAGCGGCAGACAAATGGATCGCAGTGGCACTTTTTATCATAGCGAGCCTGACGGACATGCTGGACGGCAAGATTGCCAGAAAGTATAACTTAGTAACCAACTTTGGAAAATTTATGGATCCTCTGGCAGACAAGCTTCTGGTAAGCTCTGCGATGATCTGTCTGGTAGAAATGGGAAGACTCCCGGCGTGGATCGTGATCATCATCATCAGCCGCGAATTTATCATCAGCGGATTCCGTCTGATCGCTTCCGATAATGGTGTTGTGATCGCAGCAAGCTACTGGGGAAAATTCAAAACTGTATTCCAGATGGCAATGATCATTGTGCTGATCTGCGATTTCGGTGGTTTCTTCTATATTGTAGAGACAATCCTGATCTGGATTTCCCTGATTCTGACAGTGGTTTCTTTGGTTGATTATATTGTAAAGAACCTTGGTGTATTAAAGGACGGTACCATGTAATGGAGAGTCTGGCGAATACGGTGGTTGAACTGCTGAAAGAGGCTCATATGACAGTAACAACCGTTGAATCCTGTACCGGAGGCCTGTTAAGCAGTACGCTGGTAGATGTTCCGGGCGTTTCCGAGGTGCTGAATCAGGCTTATGTTACTTATGCCAATGAAGCAAAAGAAGCATTGGCGGGAGTCCGAAAAGAAACGTTAGAGGCTTATGGAGCGGTCAGTGAACAGACTGCCAGAGAAATGGCAGAAGGCGGTGCAGCCGCTGCAGGAGCACAGGCGGCCCTTTCTGTGACCGGAATTGCAGGTCCGGAGGGCGGTACCGCACAAAAACCGGTAGGACTCGTTTATATTGGCTGCTTTTTAGAAGGCAGCACTGTTGTGGAAAAACACATTTTTCAGGGTAGCCGCAGACAGGTGCGTGAGCAGTCTGCAGCTGCAGCACTCACCCTTTTGAAAAAGCGGTTACAGCAGAAAAAAGGAACAGAGGTGGGATAACCATGAGATATCATAATATTACAAAGGACGACATGTTAAACGGTGACGGCTTAAGAGTTGTTTTATGGATGGCCGGCTGCGCCCATTGCTGCTACAAATGTCAAAATCCGGTGACCTGGGATCCGGACGGGGGACTTTTGTTTGATGAGGCTGCGAAGGAGGAACTTTTTGAAGTACTTGGAAGAAGCTATATCAGCGGTATTACCTTCAGCGGCGGAGATCCTTTGTATTTGGGATCCAGATTGGATCTTTTGCAGCTGATCCGGGAAATTAAAGAAAAATTTCCCACAAAGACCATCTGGCTTTATACCGGATATCTTTGGGAGGAAATCTGCGGGTTAGAACTGGTTTCTTATCTGGATGTTCTGGTAGACGGTGAATTTATTTATGAGCAGCTGGATCCTTCTTTAAAATGGAAGGGCAGTGCAAACCAGCGGGTGATCGATGTGCAGAAAACACTGGCAGCCGGTGAAATTGTATTACATGCGTAGGAGACAGAGAATGGAAAAAAATATTCAGATCAAATATTTTACGGATAAGATTGAAAAACTGACATACATTGACGGAAAGTCTGATTGGATCGATCTGCGGGCGGCCAAGGAAATGGAATTAAAGGCAGGAGAATATGCCATGATTCCTCTTGGGGTTGCCATGAAGCTTCCGGAAGGTTATGAAGCACATATCGTGCCGAGAAGCAGTACCTATAAAAATTACGGACTGATCCAGACCAATCATATGGGTGTGGTAGACGAGTCTTACTGCGGAGATAACGATCAGTGGCATATGCCGGTGTATGCGCTTCGGGATACCGTGATCCATGTAAATGACAGAATCTGTCAGTTTCGGATCATGGAGCATCAGCCAAAGATCGTATTTGAAGAAGTGGAAGGCTTAGATGCACCTGACAGAGGTGGATTTGGAAGTACAGGAAAACAGTAATAAAAAGTGGGTGTTCGCAAAGTGCGGCAGCCCACTTTTTTTGTTCGCCTTGCGGCGTACGCCGGTTAGGATATGAAAGCAAAAAGAAAGAAAATGAAAAATCTCTTTCAAAAAGCAGTTTATTTACAGAGGGAGAAACGATATAATATAATTTAAGAAAGGAATCTGATTCAATGAAAATAAGAAAAAGTGATATGCTTTTATGCCTTCTGATCGCAGTGATCGCTCTGGGAATGTTTCTTTTTTTTAGGTTTCAGTCAGCGGTTGGAAGCAATGGTGAGGCGGTAGTGACCATTGACGGAGTGGAATACGGAAGATATTCCCTTCAGAAAGACAGGGTGGAGAAGATCAGCCTGCCGAACGGTGCTTATAATGTTTTAGAGATCAAGGATGGCGAAGCAGACATTATCGAAGCTTCCTGTCCGGACGGAATCTGCGTTGCACATCAAAAAATCAGCAGGTCGGATCAGACCATTGTGTGTCTGCCAAATAAAATGGTTGTATTTATAAATATGGACAAATGAGGAGAAGGAAATGCTTCAGGAATTAGACAGCGGAAGATTGGAAAATGAGTTTTATGACAAAAAAGCAGGAGAAAATGACCGGGTTGTATGTGTGCGGAGAAATGAATTTCTCATAAAACGAACAGAAGACGGTCAGGTGGAATTTCCCACAGCGGCACAGACGGCATGCTGGGAGAAGGCTTCTGATTGGAGCAGCTGGAGAGAAGAAAGGCTGCAGTACCTGTTTCGGGTACAGGGCGTGGATTACTTTTTATGGATGGGAATCCCGGGAGAAACAGAAGAAGATTATCATTATGAAGGAATCCGGCAGCTGCGTGCTTTGGAAACAAAAACTGCCTGTTTTACGGCAGGAACTGCACTTCATTTATACCGATGGTATCAGAACAATCGCTTTTGCGGCGGCTGTCAGACACCGACAGTCCATGATAAAAAAGAACGCATGCTTCGCTGTCCGAACTGTGGAAATCTGATCTTTCCTAAGATCTCTCCGGCAGTGATCACAGCAGTGACTGATGGAGACCGGCTGCTGCTCAGCAAATATGCAGGCAGAGATTATACCAGATATGCACTGATCGCAGGATATACAGAGATCGGGGAAACCATGGAGGAGACCGTAAAGCGTGAAGTGATGGAAGAAGTCGGTCTGAAGGTGAAAAATATCCGGTACTATAAAAGTCAGCCTTGGGGACAGGACGGAGCAGTTCTTATGGGATTTTTCTGTGATCTGGACGGAAGTGATGAAATCCGACTGGACGAAACAGAACTTGCGTTGGCAGAATGGCATGATCGGCGGGCATTGCCGGCAAAGGATGACGGAATCAGTCTGACAAGGGAAATGATCCGGGTGTTTGAAGAAGGAAGAGAACCAAAGTAAAAAGATAAAGAAGGAAATGAAGGAAGAATGATCAAAGTAATTGCCAGTGATATGGATGGAACTTTATTAAATAAGGAGCATAAGGTCAGTGAACGTACAGCTGCTGCGGTCAAAGCGGCTCAGAAGGCGGGAATCCGTTTTATGGTTTCTACGGGACGGGGATTTCAGCAGGCGATGCACGCTTTGAAAGGAACGGGCATTGAGTGTGACTATATTGTAAGCAGCGGTGCAGAGGTGCGCAATCCCCGGAAGGAAGTGCTGCAGAGTGGCTGCATGGACTGGAAGGACTGCAAAATGGTATATGAGGTTCTAAAAGACTATGAGCTGACGTATCTGTTTACAACGGCAGATACAGATTACTGTATTGGAAGCATGGAAAATCGGGAACGGGAGCTGATGGATCATATCCGTACTTTTCATCAGACGATGACCGATGAGGAAATCAGAAAAACGGATCTTTATACAGCAATGATGGAGCATACCCGGGCAGTTTCCGGAATTGAAGAACTGGAAGCACAGGGAGAAAAGGTGTTTAAAATCTTTGCGGTATCCGATGATCTGGAAATGTTAAGGGAGATTGAAGCAAAAATTGAGAAAAATCAGAATCTTGCAGTGTCTTCTTCTTTTATCAACAATCTGGAGATTACCGATGTGAAAGCACAAAAGGGAATCGCTTTAAAGAACTATATTGAAGCATTGGGCTATACCATGGAGGAAGTCATGGTCTTTGGAGACAGTATGAATGATTATTCCATGATCTCTATGAATTTTGGAGCAACCATTGCCATGGAAAATGGTGCTGAAGCAGTGAAAAAGGCGGCGAAATATATTACGAAGTCCAATGGAGAAGACGGCGTTGCCTATGTGATCGAGGAATTGTTAAAACGTCAGTCATAGGGAGGAGATTATGAAAGTTACGGTATTTGCAGCCATTGAGATTGCGTCCTATGAGGTCAGCATGAAGATTTATGAACTTTCACAAAAGACCATGCGGGAGATTACCTGTGTCCGTCATCGCATAGAACTGGGAAAAGATGTCTATCGGCTAGGAAAGATCAGCAATGAACGGCTGGAGGAACTATGCGGTGTGCTTTCGGATTTTCAGCGGATCATGAAAGAATATGGTGTGGCAGAATATCGTGCCTGTGCCACAGCAGTGATCCGGGAACTGGAAAGCAGTTCTCTGATCCTGGATCGGATCTTTGTGAAAACAGGCATTTTGGTAGAGGCTTTAAGCAATTCAGAAGCAAGATATTTGAGTTATCAGTCCATTGCTTCCCAGGAGAAGGACTTTGACAAGATCATTCAAAAGGGAACCGCCATCATTGATGTGGGCGGAGAGAGTGTGCAGATCTCATTGTTTGATAATGATGCCCTCGTTTCAACCCAGAATATCCATATCGGAACGAATCGTTTAAAGGAACGGCTGAGCAATGTGTTTGAACAAAGCGTTCATTTTGCACAGGTGGTGGACGAGATTGCCAATAATGCGCTGAAAACTTACCGGAAGCTTTACCTGAAAGACCGAAAAGTAGAGAATATTATCCTGATCGGTGATTTCAGTCCCTATATTTCCCGTTATGTGAATGTGGCGCATACAGAAAGTCATGTGGTGCGTGCGGAGGAATATCAGGCATTTTATGAGGAAATGTTAAGTAAAAATCCTCAGGAAATGCTTAGGATCTTAGGAATTCCGGCAGAAAATGAGGCACTTGTGTTAATAACCCTGGTCGTTTACCGGAAACTGATCGAAGAAACTCAGGCAAAGGAAATCTGGATGCCGTCATTAAATCTCTGCGACGGATTGACCTATGATTATGCAAAGGAACACAAGATCCTGGGTGTAACCCACGATTTTGAAAATGACATTATTGTTTCGGCCAGAAACATGGGAAAACGTTATCAGAGCAATAAAAATCATGTAAATGTGATGACTTCATTGGCATTGACGATTTTTGACAAAACGAAATCCCTTCATGGAATGCAGAAACGTGAGCGGCTGCTTCTGCAGATCGCGGTACTGCTTCACGACTGCGGAAAATTTATCAGTATGTCCCATGCTGCGGAATGCTCCTACAATATCATTATGGCATCGGAGATCATCGGTCTGTCTCATGCGGAGCGTGAAATGGTGGCAAACATTGTAAAATATAATTCCATGGATATCATTTCTTATGAAGCATTTTCAAAAAACAGTGCGTTAAATAAGGAACAATATATTAAAGTCTGTAAGCTTGCAGCAATCCTTCGAATCTCCAATGCCATGGACAGAAGTCATAAGCAGAAAATTCGGGAAATTCGTGTCAGCTTAAAGGAAACGGAAATGATCCTGACAGTGGATACGTTGGAGGATATTACGCTGGAACAGGGGCTGCTTCGGGAAAAAGCAGAATTTTTTGAAGATGTGTTTGGTGTCACACCGGTACTTCGCCGGAGAAAAACAAGGTAGCGGGAGATAGAACTATGGAAAAATATAAACCGGAATTTTATGAAAATCGGGAATTAAGCTGGCTGAAATTCAATGAACGTATTTTGGGAGAGGCCAGAGACAAAGAAAATCTGCTGTTTGAACGTTTGAAATTTTTGAGCATTACGGCATCGAATCTCGATGAATTTTTCATGGTGCGTGTAGCATCTTTAAAAGACATGGTTTATGCGGATTATCATAAAAAAGATCTGGCAGGGCTGACAGCAAAAGAACAGCTGGCAAAGATTAATGAGGTGACTCATGAAATGATCAACCGCCAATATTCCACATACAACCGATCATTTCTTCCGCAGCTGGCAGAAAACGGCTGTCGGATCATTACTCATCATGAAGATCTGAGTGAGGACCAGAAAAAGTTTGCAGATCATTATTTTAAGGAAAATGTATATCCGGTACTGACACCGATGGCGGTGGATTCCTCCAGACCATTTCCTCTGATCCGCAACAAAACCCTGAACATTGGAGCAATCCTGAAAAAGAAGAATGAAAAGAAGGCAGAGGAAGTATTTGCAACGGTACAGGTTCCGGCAGTGCTTCCGAGGATTATCAGCCTTCCGCCGGATCAGGAAGGTGTGGTAGCGATCATTTTGCTGGAACAGATCATTGAAAGAAATATCAGTGAACTGTTTTTGAGCTATGATGTGCTTTGCGCTCATCCGTATCGCATTATGCGAAATGCAGACCTGACCATAGAGGAGGACGAGGCAGAGGATCTTTTGAAGGAGATTCAAAAACAGATCAAAAAGCGTCAATGGGGAGAAGCGATCCGTTTGGAGGTAGAGGATTCCATGGAAGCTTCGCTGTTAAAGATTCTGAAAAATGAGCTTCACATTAAAAATGATGACATTTATAAGATCAACGGACCGCTGGATCTGACGTTTTTAATGAAATTATATGGTCTGGAAGGTTTCGATCACCTGCGGGCACCAAAACACGTTCCGGCAGAAGTTCCGGGACTTTGCGGAGACTATGACATTTTTGAGGAGATTTCTAAGGGAGATATTTTGCTTCATCACCCGTATCAGTCTTTTGAACCGGTGATCCGTCTGATCCAACAGGCAGCTGCAGATCCGAAGGTGCTGGCAATCAAACAGACCTTATACCGGGTCAGCGGAAATTCTCCGATCATTGCAGCCCTTGCACAGGCGGCGGAAAACGGAAAACAGGTTTCGGTGCTGGTAGAACTGAAGGCACGTTTCGATGAAGAAAATAATATTGTGTGGGCGAAAATGCTGGAAAAAGCCGGCTGCCATGTAATCTATGGTCTGGTAGGCCTGAAAACCCACAGTAAGATCACACTGGTTGTCCGTATGGAGGAAGAAGGAATCCGCAGATATGTGCATCTGGGAACCGGGAATTACAATGATGCAACAGCAAAGCTTTATACAGACATCGGTCTTTTGACCTGCTCCCAGAGTATCGGAGAAGATGCGACGGCAGTATTTAACATGCTTTCCGGCTATTCAGAGCCGCTGCATTGGAACCGGTTAACCCTTGCACCGATTTGGCTTCGGGAAAAGTTTCTCTATCTGATCAATCGGGAAAGAGAAAATGCCAAAGCCGGAAAACCGGCAAAGATCATTGCAAAAATGAATTCTCTGTGCGATCGGGAAATCTGTGATGCCCTCTATGATGCCGCAGGAGCTGGGGTGAAGATCGAACTGATCGTCAGAGGAATCTGCTGTCTGCGAACGGGGATTCCGAAGGTAAGTGAAAATATTACGGTGCGTTCTGTTGTGGGAACATTTTTGGAGCATAGCCGGATCTATTATTTTTATAATGATGGAAAAGAGGAGGTTTACTGTTCCAGTGCTGACTGGATGCCGAGAAATTTAGACAGACGGGTGGAAATCCTGTTTCCGATCGATCATGACAGTTTAAAAATACGAATCCTGGAAATACTCCGAATCCTTTTAAGTGATAACGTAAAAGCCCAGATCATGCAGCCGGATGGTACTTATGAACGGATTGACCGCAGAGGCAAGGTACTTCTCTGCGCCCAGGACTATTTTACGGAGGAAGCGAAAAGCTATTTGCGGAAAAATGAAAAAAGGGACGAAAACCTAAGGGTTTTCGTCCCGGCGGAGCCGCAGTAACTGACGTTTTAGAACTTTACCGTCAAAAGGGATCAAAGGATAGAGATAGCGTCTCTTCCCGTCCAAAGTACGGGTAGTAAGAAGTGCCGCGATCAGGATCCCAAGTCCCAAAAACCAGCCGTAGATTCCCAAAAGACCGGTGAGAAGTACGGTGATCATACGGAAAAATTTCAGCGCGTAGCCAAGCTCATAGCTTGGCTGCGTATAGTTTGCCAGAGCAACAAAAGACATATAAAGCATGGCCTCGGCGTTGAACCAGCCGGAGGAGACGGCATATTCACCAAGAGCAAGTCCGGCAATGATACTCAATGGGGTACTAAGCATTCCGGGGGTGTTGACAGCAGCAAGCCGAAGTCCGTCAATGGCAATCTCCAGGATCAGAAACTGAAACATGAGAGGGACATAGGTGTAGGTCTGAAGTTCTATAAAAGAAAGCCAGTGGGGAATCCATTCCGGATACATGGTCAGCAATAAGATGGTCGGTGTCAGGAAAAAGGAAAGGATTCCGATCAAAAAACGTGACAGACGAAGATAAGTGCCCGTCACAGGCGGAAGATAGTAGTCATCGGCTTCCTCCATGATTCCAAAAAGGCTGGTGGGCAACAGGATGGCGGAAGGAGAGGTATCCACCAGAATCACCAGATTTCCCTCCAGAATACTGGCAGCAGAGGTGTCTGGGCGTTCGGTGGACTTGTATTTGGGAAAGGGGTTGTACCACGCCCGGTCATATAAATGCTCTGCAAGACTGGTCTGATTCATGTTTAAGGAGGCAATCTGAAGGCTTTTAATTTTATTACGAATCCGGTCCAAAAGCTGTGAATCAACCCGATCCTTCATATAGCAAAGGACAACGTCTGTATGAGAAATGTTCCCGACAGAAAGCATTTCCATTGTAAGATAAGGACTTCGGATCCTTCGGCGGATCAGGGCGGTATTCCATACAATGGTTTCCACAAAACCGTCTTTGGCTCCCCGGAGGACTTTTTCTTTTTCCGGCTGGTCGACAGTTCTGGCAGGATAGGTACGAACATCAATGCAGAGTACCGCTTCATAACCATCGATCAGAAGTGCGGTCATGCCGGAAAGAATGTTTGTGATAGTCTGTTCCTGCGAGGTGATCAGATCAACTTCGATGTAGGGAAGCTGTGAAATGGAGAAGGCATGAGCGTCGGAAGGCATATCGGACGCTTTCAGAGAGCAAAAACCGGACATGAGTTTTTGCATGACCTCGTCCTTGGTCAGTCCGTCCACAAAGAAAAAACAGGCGGATCTGCCGCCGATCATCGTATCTTTACAAATAAGATCAAAGCTTTCTTCAATCCGAAGGGCCTTTTTCAAATCCTCTTTATTTTTCCGGTAATCACTTGAAAATGTCATAAAACCTCCCTATAATGAACTCAGAACAAAAACCCAGTCTTTTCAAGAAAAAGTATTGACATTGAGTGGAAAAAATATACGAGGAGCGAAAAATGAATCAGAAAATGATCTTTTTAGATTTGGACGGGACACTTTTGAACGATCAGAAAGCCCTTCCGAGAGAAAATAAAGAAGCCATCGATGCCGCACTGGCAATGGGCCATAAAGTGCTGATCTGTACGGGGCGGCCGTTAAGCAGTGCAAAGAAGCTGCTTCCGCTGTTTGGCCTGGACAGACCAGGCTGTTATGCCATTACTTTTAACGGCGGCTTGATCTATGATGCGGGAAAAGAACAGGCAATTTATCAGAAGACACTGCCGTTGGAGCAGGTAAGCTATGTATTTCAGAAGGCTTATGAGTATGGCAGGATCCACGTTCAGACCTATACAGAAGCAGGCTTTGTTACAGAATATGATACGAAAGAAAGCCGGGATTATGAAAGACTGACCAAAACAGACAGAAAAGTTGTAAGGGATCTTATGGAGGAATTAAACGGACAGGAGCCATGTAAGATCCTGACCATTGCTTATGATTATGACCGCAGTCACATTGAAGGTTTTCGGGAAGCCATGCTGGATTACTGTAAGGATAAGATGGATGTCTGTTTTTCCTGCTATGAATATCTGGAGTTTATGCCAGCAGGCATCAATAAGGGAAATTCCATTAAATGGATGTGTGAATATCTGGGAATCCCGCTGGAAAATACCGTTGCAGTGGGAGATGCGGAAAATGATATTACCATGCTGAAAACGGCAGGTGTCGGTGCTGTAATGAAAAATGCGAAGGCAGAGATTAAACAGTATGGCGATTACGTTACCACAAAGGATAATAATGAAGGCGGCGTTGCGGAAGTGATCCGAAAATTCCTGCTGGAAGAGTAGAAAAGAAGGAGAGAGCCATGAGTGAAAAGAAGTATGTAGCGTATGTAGGCACCTACACACACGGAGAGAGTAAGGGAATCCACATTTATGATCTTGATGTGGAACAGGGGGGGATGACAGAACGAAAAGTCGTACCGATCAACAATCCTTCTTATATTAAGAAATCTCACAACGGAAAATATCTTTATTCCATTGCTGATGAAGGGGTTCGCTCCTACCGGATATTACCGGACGGGGATCTGGAGGAAATGAATTCGATGAGCATTCAGGGCATGCGAGGCTGCTATCTGTCCACAGATAAGGATGATCATTACCTGTTTGTTGCCGGCTGGCATGACGGAAAGGTAACGGTTATGCGTCTGAATGAGGACGGTACCGTTGGAGAAATGACTGATGAAGTGTTCCATAAAGGGATTGGCAGTGTGGCAGAGCGAAATTTTATGCCTCATGTGAACAGTGTCAATCTGACGCCTGACGGAAAATATTTGTGTGCGGTAGATTCTGGTGTTGACCAGGTAAAGATCTATCGGTTTGATCATCGAACCGGCAAGATCAAGCTGGTAGATATTTTAAGATGTGAGCTGGAGAGTGCGCCAAGAACCATTAAATTCAGCCGGAACGGAAAATTCTGTTATCTGATCTGCGGACTGAAAAACTATATCAGCGTGTATTCTTACGAAGATGGAGGAAAATCACCGAAATTCGAGCTGATTCAGACGGTTCCGACCCTGAACGATTATCATGCGGGAAGCAGTTCTGCATGTGCCCTTCGTTTTTCAAGAGATGATAAAAAACTTCTGATCACCAATGCGGGAGATAACAGTGCCGGATTGTTCCATGTAGATAACGAGACCGGAAAGCTGGAAAAAGTGTGTATTTTGCCGGTCAGCGGAGACTATCCGAAGGCAGTGGATTTCTTTCCGGACAACCGTCATATCATGGCATTTAACCATGAAAGCAATTCGATCACGATTTTCAGGATTGATTATGAACGGAAGTTCTTTACCATGTGTGCAAAGCCTTTGAAGATAGAAACCCCGAATTGTGTTCTTGTATCGGAAATTGAAGGATAATCGGGAAAAATGATTGTATTTTTCTTCGTGCAAAGTGCGAAAAAACTGAGACATGGGTTGAATTTTAAAGTTGACGAATGTATAATAATGTCATAAGTCTGTCCGTAAGTGTGGACAGAAAAAATGGATTTAAAGAGAAAGGAGTCGATAATCATGGGATTTATTGACGTAATCAAAGAAAGAGCGAGAGCAGATAAAAAAGTAATCGTTTTACCTGAATCAGAAGACAGAAGAACTTACGAAGCTGCTGCGCAGATTATGAAGGAAGGAATTGCTGATATCATCATCGTTGGTACAGAAGAAGCAGTTGCAGAAGGCGGAAAAGGCCTTGATCTGACAGGCGTAAAAGTTGTTGATCCTGCAAAAGATCCAAAAGCTCCTGAATATATCGACAAATTAGTTGAACTTAGAAGCAAAAAAGGAATGACAAAGGAACAGGCAACTGAAATCCTTATGAACCAGTACTTATACTACGGTGTTATGATGGTTAAAATGGGTGATGCAGACGGTATGGTATCCGGTGCATGTCATTCAACAGCAGACACATTAAGAC